>JAFTYF010000034.1 GCA_017461395.1 Ruminococcus sp. | reverse complement strand
GATTTGCCGCTGAAGCACATCTTCGTTGCATCATCATTTCCGCCTGAAAGCGTTATTTCAGTTCCAAGCGGCGGAAGTTTGTGTATATCCGCATCAAGAACACATTCATCCGGCGACTGCGGCATTCGTCCACTGACAAGCTCAAGGGTATTGATATCCTTCGTGATCGAATGGGTTTTGAGTACGTTTTCCTTGCCACCCTTATAGTTATATAAAGCATCAAGGCTGTATGAAGCTTCTGCGGCTCTTACATTATCGGCAGAAGAAAATTCTTCTGCATCCTCCTTGCTCCACCCCGTTGACGAAAGAAGCCGGTAATCATAAAGCTGGTGATCTTCAAAAAACGTATTTATAGTATTTACCATTGCAGGCGTTGTGATACGGACTCCTGAGAAGAAGCCAACACCAAGCGCTATTATCGCAAGAATGGCAAAATACCGTCCGAAGCTGCCTCTTATCTCACGCAGAGAAGCTTTTTTCATTGCTGATCTCATAGGCGTCACCATTCTATTTCAGCGACATCTTTGATATCGCTGTTAAGCCTCATATCTGCAACGGCTCCGTTTTTTACGGTGATTATTCTGTCTGCCATAGCTGAAAGCGCCTGATTATGCGTGATTACAACAACAGTCATTCCTGTGCTGCGGCAGGTATCCTGCAAAAGCTTAAGAACCGCCTTTCCCGTATTATAATCGAGAGCACCTGTCGGCTCATCACATAACAGAAGCTTCGGATTTTTTGCAAGAGCACGGGCTATCGCCACGCGCTGCTGTTCTCCGCCGGAAAGCTGAGCAGGAAAATTCTTCATTCTGTCAGCAAGTCCTACATTTTTGAGTACTTCTGCTGCGTCAAGCGGATCACGGCATATCTGCGCTGCAAGCTCTACATTCTCTATGGCTGTAAGATTCTGCACAAGATTATAAAACTGAAATACAAATCCGACATCGTAGCGGCGGTATGCAGTAAGCGCTCTCTTTTTCAGTGCAGATATCTCAACACCGTCAAGCCACGCACTTCCTGAAGTAAGCGTATCCATTCCACCGAGAATATTGAGTATTGTTGTTTTTCCGGCTCCGGAGGCTCCTACGATAACACAGAATTCTCCCTTTTCTATTTCAAAATCTACGCCGTCCAGTGCAGCGATCTCTACCTCACCCGTTTTATAGATCTTCCGGACGTTTTTAAATTCTATATATGCACTCATTTGATTTCCTTCCTTTTTTGCTGATTGAGTCAGTATATATTTTATCACATTATCATTCAGTTGTAAAGAAAATATATAATAAAGCTATTGACAAATCGAAAAAAATGCAGTATACTTCACACATAATGTGTTAAACCCTTGTTTATCACCGAATACAATGCATATCTATAAGGAGATTTTATTATGAAAATATACAAGACTGTTACTGAACTTATCGGAAGAACTCCTCTCATGGAGCTTGCAAACATCGAAAAAAATGAGAAATTAAATGCAATGCTTCTCGCTAAGCTTGAATTCTTTAATCCAGCCGGCTCAGTAAAGGACAGAGTTGCTGCAGCTATGATTGAGGATGCAGAGGCTAAAGGTATTCTCAAAGAGGGCAGCGTTATCATTGAACCTACAAGCGGAAATACCGGAATCGGTCTTGCAGCCGCTGCTGCATCAAAGGGATACCGGCTGATAATTACTATGCCGGAAACTATGAGTATTGAACGCCGCAATCTTATGAAGGCTTACGGCGCAGAAGTAATTCTCACTAACGGATCTGAGGGGATGACAGGCGCTATCAAAAAAGCTGACGAGCTTGCAGCTGAAATATCTGGCAGTTTCATCCCGTCTCAGTTTACAAATCAGGCTAACCCTGCTGCACACAAAAAAACAACCGGTCCTGAAATATGGGACGATACCGATGGTCAGATTGACATTTTTGTTGCCGGTGTCGGAACCGGCGGAACTATCAGCGGTATTGGCGCATATCTTAAATCCAGAAATCCTGATATTAAAATCGTTGCCGTTGAACCAAAGGATTCTCCTGTCCTTTCTGAAGGAAAATCAGGTGCACACAAAATACAGGGAATCGGTGCGGGATTTATTCCGGAAACGCTTGATACATCCATTTATGACGAGGTTATAGCCGTTGACCATAGAGATGCCTATGCTATCGGAAAAATGGTCGCACGAACAGAAGGTCTGCTTGTCGGAATTTCATCTGGTGCTGCATTATGGGCTGCGATCCAGATTGCCAAGCTTCCGGAAAATGCCGGTAAAAATATCGTTGCTCTGCTGCCTGACTCCGGAGAAAGATATCTTTCCACACCCATGTTTGAATAATTCATAAAAAAACTCCTCTGCCAATCCGACAGAGGAGTTTTCATATTATTCCGGAAGCTTATCAATAAGCTTAATGAGATGTTTCTGAATTGCAAGTGCATCCAGATTTGTAAGTCCTGAACCAGGATCACTACAATCGCCGTTTAATGCACCTTGCTTTGTAAGCGCACTCTTTTCAGAACCGCCTACATTATAGCTGTCAGGATTTCCGATAGCCTGCATAACGAGTATTGCATCTGCAAGTGTAACAGTTCCGTCACAGTTTGCGTCACCGTACAATACATCATCAGTTGGCTCATCAACAACATCCTCAGGCTTTGTACCGTCAGGCTCAACACCCCATACAAGCTTGTCGTCTGCATAAAGTGTGATCTTTTCTGTGATAGCAGCAGCATCGTTGACATCCTCAAAGCTTATAAGATCAGCATAGCTGTAATCATTCGTAGAATCCCATACAGTGTCGTATGTTTCCTCGTTCATCTTATTGAGGAGTCCGAACTGATATACACGACTTCCGTAGAAGTCACAGTTCTGCCATGAAATTTCAATGTAATATGTGCCATTATCGTCGTACTTTACAGGCTCGGAGATAAGCGCCTGATTCTTTCCGTCAGTAAAACTCTTTTCCTGATCGTAGTCGATACGAGTATAGATGTAGCTGATGTCCTCGCCCTTTTCGATCTGCTCACCGATATTGAAATAATATCTTGCCTTGAGATTGCTCTCGAATTTAGGAGGATTTACTGTTCTGTTGTGAACAACGATCTTTATCTGGATTCCTGCTTCTGTCTCCTGACTCTTTCCTCCGGAAACGAAAAGTCCGGTCGGGAGAGGATTTCCGTCAGCGTCTACCTGATCGTAGCCGATAGCATTTTCTGACATATTGAAGTCAGGCTTGATGTAGTTCTTGTCTTCAAGTTCCTTGCCCTTCGCACCGTAGAAGTGATAAAGTCCGGCAAGATCGCCGCAGAATGCAGCATTATAGTCATCGGTAACTTCGTTGTAGATGAAGTCTTTTGTTTCGTCACGGTGGAAGTCGTCTGCATCAGGACCTCCTACGAGTGCTCCCCAGAGTGTGTGAACCTGTACTATCGGATCATCCATACTCTGAGTTGCAGAACAGTGCGATGAACGGTGATGTCCCTGAGAAGCAAAGTTTGTGCCATAACCGATCTCGTAGGCATATCCCATGGGGTTATCTCCGAGGATGTATTCCATCTGATCCTTTGCCCACTCAGCAAAAGTCATGTCACCTGTTTCCTTAGCGTAAACCATTGCCTGAAGTCCGGCAGCTGTGTTATATCTTGCTGAACCGTAATCGTTGAGCATTGCGAATCCAGCAGGAGTCTTTTTCAGCCATGCTCCGTCAGCTGTGGGAAGATCAGCAATTTCCTCAGCTGTGATCTTTGTATTCCAGATAACGTCATCCTGTCCGAAATACTTATGTTCAGTAACAGGAACGTCAAATTCAGCAGCGGCAGCATCCTCAGGTGTCATTCCTGACCAGAATTCAAGATTCCAGCGGAAGATATACCAGTCACGGGAGATATTTGTTACAGGTGCAAGCTTTGCAAAAACGCCGCCCCATACTGTATCCCAGCAGTGAACCCAGATATTCTGCCAGCAGTTTCCGGTATCTGTGATGATACGCTTCATGTATCCAGTGTAGGGATGAGCACCCATATCACCAGTAACAGTTTCATCAACTGCAATAATATCTTCAATGTAATCGTAATTTTCTGTACAGTAGTAGAGCCATACAGCAGCCCATGCAAGCTCATCATAGTCGTAGCTTGATGTGTAGAAGCCGCCGTCGTAGCCAAGACTTGTAGCTGTAGGTGTTGAACCAGGCTCCCAGTCCTCAGAGTGGATCTCTACTGCAAAATCATAAAGTGCAAGTGCATATTTAAGACATTCCTCTGCGTACTCAGGATCGGAATCCTTGAAGTTAAGGTAGTTGATTGCAAGTGATGCAGACGCACCGGCACACTGATCAGATGCAGGCATTTCAGTTGTAGCAAAGTATGCAGGTCTCTTAACAGCGCATGAAGATGAGGCAACAACGGTATTATCAACCTGAAGCTCAGGCGGACACCAGTAGTTATGGTCGTTGTTTCCTTCGCCTACCTGATAGCAGTATGCAACTACCTTTCCGTCATCATCGAGGAAAGTAGCCTTCATGAAGTAATCGTTTATCCAGCGAAGCTCATCCTCAACGTGTTTGTCAAGACCAAGCTCTTTATATGATTCTGGGAATTCATAATATCCCCAACCAAGTGTAGAAGCTGAATAGCTTCCGGGAAGTCCGAATTTAACGTGGTCTCCAGCGTCGTGCCAGCCGCCTGTGAGATCAAGTGTGCCGTTTCCGTCTGGATCAAGATATTTTCTATTTGCGTCGATGAATTCCTGAGACATATTTACACCGACATACAATCCTTCAGCAGCACTTGCACCGCCATCGCCTTTACCGTCATATGCACCCTTGTCGTCTTCATCATCATCAGAGGGTTTCTCGTCGTCAACTGGCTTTCCGGAATTCACCTTGGGCATAGGATCCATAGGCTGAAGCGGAATTACGCCGTCCTTTACATGGCAGTCGCCACGCCATGAATAATATCCGTCTTCAGCTACCTCATCGCCGCACTTGTTTGCGTCATAGAAACACAGTGCAAGCTGAAGAGCTTCGGCAAAATTGTCGTAATTGTTCGGCTGACCGGGCGTTGTTACAGCTGCATTGACAGATACAGCCGGAGAGGCAGTCAGAAGCATTGCAGCTGCTGAAGCACACGCAATGGACTTCTTCAATAAATTGTTTTTCTTCAAAATAAGCATTCCTTTCGATTTATTTAATTCCCCCTGTAAATCCCACATTATAGGATTCACAGAAACTACCTGCAAAGCAGGTTTTAATTGGCTTTGCCAATTTAAATCTTGATAATATTACCTATACTTTTTTCCGGAAAAAAACAGATAGTGCAGCAGCTGGATACGCTATACCCAGTGCCATACATATCTGATCATTTCCACATTTTTCTAAAACTGTTTGTAGATTATTATTTTACTGCAAGTCTTTTGAAAACAAGCTCATATCCATCATTTCCGTCTTTCAGTGAACGGTTCACACGGCTGATAGTTGCAGTACTTGCGCCTGTTTCTGTAACTATGCTGTTGTATACCTTATGTTCATCGAGAAGCTTGGCAACCTGAAGGCGCTGAGCGAAGGATTTAAGTTCTATGCTTGTACAGAGATCGTCGAAAAATTTATAGCAATCATCAACGGTTTCGAGTGTAAGAATAGCTTTAAAAAGCATATCCATGCTTTCAGATCTGATTTTGTCTATCATAGTATTACTTCCTTTCGGAGGCTGCAAGCAGTCCTCAGATAATTTCATACTTTACATTGTAACACATTATTACGCAAAAGTAAAGAGCAAAATCAATATTATTTTTTTAACTTAATCTTTTCCCCTTACACTATATCTATGATAGCACAATATGAATAATTTGTAAAGAGCTTTTTTAAAATTCAGCAATTTTTAGTTAATGAAAAGGTGTTTTTTTACTTTTCTGATTATTCGTTCTGAAAATCTTGACTTTTTCACGAAAAAAGGTTAAAATATTACCGAAAGGAAATGATAATATGTCAGATTTCAGACGTCTTGAAAAACATATACTCGACAATATTCTTGAAGCACAGATCAAGCTTGGATATGAGGGAAGATCCATGAGCCTGAACTACACTAAAAATTCCCTCATTCACCTGCTAGGTGAAAATCTTTCCGATGATAACATCCGACAGATTCTTTTCGATTTTGCTGAATATACAGCTCCTCGTCTTGGAAAGCTTTCCATAACAGATATCAGCAACGGCTTCTGCATAACCATTCCTTCTGAAGGAACCGCTTACGTTCATGCGCTTAACGACAAAAAAAGTTTTATCTGCGCTCTTGTTGAGGCAGTCCGTCAGCATCGTTCTCTGGAAGATATCCTCGGTATTTTCCGCAGTTTTTCTGATTCAGTATCAGTAACCGAAACTGATAACGATGAATTTCATTATCTTGTTTATTTTGAAAACGGAGTTCCGGATGATTACCTCTACTGCCTGACTGTTGACGAGGAAATAGACGGAAGTCTCCATGTAACTTATCATCGCTTCATCAAAGAGGACTACGAAGATTTTAATTTTTGATAAAAAAGCGTATTCACATTCAGCTGTGAATACGCTCATCTTTATATCACAATATGTACCGGCATACCGTTCTTCATTACAGGATAAACTTCACCCTGAATCAGCGGCATGAAATAATCATACGCCGCAGGAAGCACATCGTTGCCCTCGTCATTGATCCATTCGGACGGGAAAAGCTTCTCGGAATTTGCAGCAGCAGCGGCATCTGTTGTTCCGATACTATAGCTGTATGGCTTGTCCGATTCACGGATAAATGTCATCATACAGCCACTTTTGCCGGCAAGTGCTGCATCAAGAGCTGCTTCGCCTATAGCAGCAGATGACTCAATATCTTCAGCAGACGCAATATGTGAACTGCATCGCTGCATAACGTTTAACTCGATTGATCTTACTTTGCAGCCTATTTTCTCAGATACAAGCTTTTCAAGAAATTTTCCGATTCCAGCAAGGTAAGCATGACCGAAAACATCCTTCTGTCCGGACTGATATTCCTCAGCGGCAAATTTTCCGTCTGCTGTTTTGACACCTTCAGAAACAACGGCAATAACCGCCTTATGCTTCTTCATTTTTTCCTTTACGTCAGATATAAATTTTTCACTGCTAAAAACAGATTCCGGCAGATATATGAGCTGCGGTGCCTGTTCTCCGTTTACTCTGATACAAGCCGCAGACGCTGCGAGCCAGCCTGCATGACGTCCCATAGCCTCAATAATCGTAATGGACGGCATACTGTATACATTACTGTCCCTTGCGATTTCCTGAACTGTAGTACAAACATATTTTGCAGCTGAACCAAATCCCGGACAGTGATCTGTCACGCAAAGATCATTGTCAATAGTCTTTGGAATTCCGATGATCTTAATATCATCAATTGACTTTTCGTGCAGATATGCCGCATATTTTGCAACAGTATCCATTGAATCATTTCCGCCTATATAGAAGAAAATTCCTATTCCGGCGCTACGAAGCGATTCAGTAATTTTTTCATATATTTCGTTGTTCTCGTGATAATCAGGAAGCTTTTTACGGCATGATCCGAGCACTGCAGATGGGGTTCTCAGCAAAAGCTGATACTTTTCCTCATCGCTGATTATCTGCGACAGATCAATAAGACGATTATTAAGGATTCCCTCAATTCCATTCATTACGCCATAGATCTTGTCTATTTTTTCCGATTTCTGACCTGCACGCAACACTCCTGCGAGAGAAGCATTTATTGCGCAGGTCGGACCTCCTGACTGAGCAATTGCTATGTTCATAAAAACACCCCGCATAACATAATAATACTTTTATTATAACATATTATCCGACAAAATTCAACCATTATTTTTAAAAAATCAGCGGGATCCTTTCAAATTCATCATATCAATCCGAAATGCCTGAGTGCATTTGCTATGCCGTCCTCCTCAATGGATGTCGTAATGTACGAAACATAGGGATAAACCTGTTCTGCACCGCCCATTGCGATACTGTTCGGTACTGCCTGAAACATCGGCAGATCATTCATGCTGTCTCCAATAACATACGCGTTTTCAAGCGGAATTCCAAGTCTTCCGAGAATACATTTTATTCCCGTTGCTTTTGAAAATCCAAGTGGAACATTTTCATAAAATCTGCCGCCTCTGTCAATGATATCGAAGTACTTCCCGACAACGGAACGGAATTTTTCTTCATCAGAATTATCGTCCATCCACACGACGAATTTATCAAAAATAAAATCTTCATCCTCGACACGTCCGGTGATATCAATATCAGGATCAACAAAAACATCAAGGAAATTCCGGAGTGTATCGTTGAAAGAAATACTTCCGTCAAAAAAATAGCCGTTCCTGTCCTCGTAAACGGGAGTAACTCGACATTCTCTCATAAGTGCCGCAATTTCACGACAGAAGCTATGTTCAAGTCGGTTTTCAGAGATCACGCTGCCGCCATACTCGATATAGGTTCCGCAGCCGCAGACGTATCCGTCAAAGCCAAGCTCCTTGATTTTTTCACTTATGTTGAAAGCTGTTCTTCCGGTGTTTACAAACGTAAGATTCCCTTTTTTTCTTGTTTCAGCAATAGCCGCCCTCGTACTTTCAGGAATTATGCCATTCTTATCCTCAGTAACGAGAGTTCCGTCTATATCAAAAAATATTACCGAAGGCTTTTTATTTATCGTACTCATTTGCCAACTGCCTTCCGGAGTTCGTTTATAAGCTCAATATCGCTGCTGTTCACCTTGATATTCGCTTTACTTTTTGTTCCATCGAGAAACTGCACATTAATTTCTACAATACTTCCCTCCGTAATTTTGCCGGCGACAGCCTCTGCAAACTGAATTGCTTTCGGATGATTAGTTCTGAAACTTCCGAAGCAACGTTTAAGATTCAGCAATGATGCCGGATTTATCATATTTATAACCTCTTTTCTCTATTTTTCGCTAATTTTATTTATGACGAGCTGAGCGCAGATTCCCGTAAAAGCTCCTGCAATACAGCCGGAAATTATAAGTATCGGATAGTATGCAAGCACGGCAAATGATCTCACGGCTGCCGTTGCCACAACGATCTGTCCGGTATTGTGAAGAATCGCACCTATAATACTGCATAGCCACATCCATCGAAGCGGGATTATCCGACGCAGAAGCAGCATTCCGGCAAGGCAGCAGACAGCGCCCGAAAGGCTGTAGATAAGCGCAGAAAAGCTGGATGCAAACAGTGCTCCGAGAAGAATTCTCGCTAATACTAGAAGAAAGGTCTCGACGGCTCTATATTTATACACAGTGTATACCGTGATTATGTTCGCAAGTCCAAGTTTGACTCCGGGAACCGGAATGATATCCGGAAATCTCAATTCTACCACAAAAATAATCAGTGCAAGTCCCGTGAGAAGTGACAGTTCAGTCAGTCGTTTTATTTTCATTTTGTACTCCCTGTTCACTGAAGCGTATCACAAGTTTATGCGGCAGACAGATTATCGGAAAATGCTCATTTCTAAGTTCACCGCTTTCAACGCACGTCTTATCCGGACAATCAGCATCAGATACGAAAATCCTCGAATTTTCAATAGTTATATCATTCCAGCCACCGTCCGGATACTCAATACGGAACGTGTGATTTTTTTCCTTAACAAGATCTATACGGTAAAGTATCTTATTCTCCTGAACGATCTCAACATATTGCGGAGTTTTTCCTTTTTTGGGAGTTACAATAATCCATGCAGTAATTGCAGAAATCGCAAAAATAGTAATTACCGCTGCAAGGCAAATTTTTACTCCCTTAGTCACGCCTTATCACCTCCGCCGGCATTTCAGTGAAATTTTCAAAGCAATCTTCTATACCATCTGTATATAAAATCTTATGTAAATCCGTTACAAGAATCATATCAAAATCCTGATTTTTACGCCAGAAATCGACTGCCATGTCTTCTCCCATGACAAAAAGCGCTGTCGATAAAGCATCGCAGTAAAGTCCGCTTTCTCCGATAACAGTCACCGAAACAAGTCCATTATCAGCCGGAAATCCATCTAACGGATCAAGAATATGCCAGTATCTCTGACCGTCAGTATCTTCAAAAAAACGCTCGTAATTCCCCGATGTCACCACCGAAGCTTCTCTTGTTTCAATGACGCACATATCATTTTCTGTATCAAAAGGATCACGGACTGCAATCTTCCACAATGAACCGTCCGGCTTTTCTCCAAACGTCCGGATGTTTCCGCCAAGATTGATAACTGCCGATTCTACGCCATTTTCACGCAGTATATCTGCTACAGCGTCCGAAGTATACCCCTTTGCAACTGCTCCAAGATCAAGCTGAAATCCGTCAGGAATCGTCACATTTCTACCGTTAACACATATTTTTGAATAATTAACATATTCAAGAAGCTCTGTAATTTCCTTTGGTTCAGGAATTCTGAAATCATCACTGGTAAATCCCCACGAATTCAGCACCGGATAAAGCGTAATATCAAGTGCGCCATCAGTTTCTCCGCATATTTTTACTGCTTCACCAAGGATTTCTGATGTCTCCGGAGAAATCTCGACAGCGTTGCCGTGAGAATTATTAATCTTATTAATGTCGCTCCCCTCAATTGTGACGGAAAAAATGGATTCGAGATATTTTATCTTCTCCTCAGCTGATTGCAGCGCTTCCTCACAGTTATCACCATAAGCACGAATCGTCATAAAAGTATCCATTGCAAAGACATTCCTGTCGGAATAATTCTCCGCAACCGATGAATTACTGCGCATTCCACATCCTGTAAATGACGCAGCACAAGCAGCATAGATCAGTATTTTTTTTAAAATCATATTCATTATTTAAAAGCAAGTGCCGACAAAAAGCCGGCACTTATGTATTTTTTACTTTTTGATAAGAGATTTTCCTGTCATTTCAGCAGGCTGAGGAAGCTCAAGGATTTCAAGCATTGTAGGTGCAAGGTCTGCAAGTACACCGCCGTCGCAAAGCTCGCCGTCAATTCCGACTGCAATGAGTGGAACAGGATTTGTTGTATGAGCTGTGAAAGGACTTCCGTCCGGCTCGTACATTTTGTCAGCGTTTCCATGGTCAGCAGTGATAAGAGCAGCACCGCCCTTTGCAAGAATAGCGTCAACCATGCGTCCTACGCACTCGTCAACAGCTTCTACTGCCTTTACAGCTGCGTCGAAAATACCTGTATGTCCAACCATGTCGCAGTTTGCGTAGTTAAGAATGATAACATCATACTTGTCTGCTTCGATAGCCTCAACAACAGCATCGCAAACCTCGTATGCGCTCATTTCAGGCTTCATATCGAATGTAGCAACGTCAGGTGACTTGATGAGGATTCTGTCCTCGCCCTCAAACTGCATTTCCTCGCCGCCATTGAAGAAGAATGTAACATGAGCATACTTCTGTGTTTCGGCAATACGAAGCTGTGTTTTGCCGGATTTAC
The DNA here is from genome assembly GCA_017461395.1 of Ruminococcus sp. GTDB lineage: Bacteria > Bacillota > Clostridia > Oscillospirales > Ruminococcaceae > Ruminococcus. The sequence goes on along the minus strand of JAFTYF010000034.1, from coordinate 1,115 downwards.
TGAGATATTCGCCGAGAGTCATTGTGAGCTGCTCCGGAGGATATGCTACAGTTACGTTAGGCATTGCAGCATCATACTGAGCCATGCATACAAATTGAACAGGGAAGAATCCATTATTTCTTGTGAAGCCGGCAAAATCAGGATCTACAAATGCTCTTGTTATCTGTCTTGCACGGTCAGGACGGAAGTTGAAGAAAATCACGCTGTCGTCAGCCTTGATAGTATCGCCGCCCTCAATTACTGTAGGAAGCATGAATTCGTCTGTAACCTCGTTTGCATAGGAATTTCTGATTGCCTGAACAGGATCAGTTTCCTTCACGCCTTCACCGTAAACAAGTGCAGAATATGCCTTTTCAACACGATCCCATGCGTTGTCTCTGTCCATTGCATAGAAACGTCCGCTGATGGTTGCGATCTTTCCAAGACCAATCTTGTTGAGTTCTGCAACTGTTTCTGCCATATAATCAGCAGCAGATGACGGAGGAACATCTCGTCCGTCAAGGAATGCATGGATGTAAACCTTGTCAAGACCGTTCTTCTTAGCCATTTCCACGATACCGTAAAGGTGCTCCATGTGACTGTGAACTCCGCCTGGAGAAAGAAGTCCCATGAGGTGAAGTGAACTGTTCTTTTCCTTGCAGCTGTTCATTGCGTCAAGGATAGCCTTATTATTGAAGAATGTGCCATCCTTGATATCCTTGGAGATCTTAACGAGCATCTGATATACGATACGTCCTGCACCGATATTGGTGTGACCTACCTCAGAGTTGCCCATCTGTCCGTCAGGCAGACCTACATCAAGTCCGCTTGCGCCGATAAGTGTATTCGGTCCCTGCATATATTTGTCGATATTAGGTGTTTTTGCGGCTGTGATTGCGTTGCCGTAATCAGAGGAATTGTATCCGAAGCCGTCCATAATTATAAGTGCTACAGGTTTTTTTGACATAATTTAAACCCTTTCATAGAAAATTCAATATTATGGGCGGATATTCTCCGCCCGTTTATTATCTTAATAATCAGCCCTCAACAGCATCCTGAACGATTGTGTTGAAGTCAGCAGCCTTCAGTGAATCTCCTCCGATAAGACCGCCGTCGATGTTGGGCTTAGCAAGAAG
>JAFTYF010000033.1 GCA_017461395.1 Ruminococcus sp. | reverse complement strand
TTCAGATATTTTGGAAAACGTAATCTATCTGGGACATACGCTTAATCTCAAAACGGAGAACATCTCCTACAAAGATCACCGAAAGCGTATCAGACCAAAGGAACAACAGGTTATGATTGAAAATACTCATGAAGCTATTGTAAGTCAGGAAACATGGGATATTGTTCAAAAGCTAAGAGACGGGAAACGCAGACGAACCAAAATGGGCTACAAAAGCATCTTTGCTGGTATACTGTTCTGTGCCGACTGCAAAAGTAAGCTGTACTTTGTATCGGGAGACTCAATTAAATCTGAGAGATTTCATTTCATCTGTGCCAAGTATCGTAAGAAAGGCAAGTATAACTGTTCGATCCATTCGATAAATGAAAAAGTCCTGTATGAAATTGCGCTTGAAGAAATCCGCAGAATTACAGCCTTTGCAAGAGAACGAACAGATGAATTTGCTGAGTATATTAACAAGAATTCCGAAACACAACTGAAAAAGGAGCTAAAGGATAAACAGAAGCTCTTAGACAAGCACAAGAAAAGACTGACAGAGGTGAGTACGATATTCCGAAAACTTTATGAGGATAATGCTCTTGGCAGAATAACAGATGAGCAGTTTCAGATGCTGTCACAGGGCTATGTCGAAGAAAAGAAACAACTTGAATTGGACATATCTGAACTTGAAACAATAGTAGCTGAGATGAAAACCAAATCAGGAAGCTCTAAAACATTCATTGAACTTGCCAAGAAATTCACGGATATTCAGGAGCTTACTCCCGAGATCCTGCATACTTTTATATCAAAAATTGAAATTCATGAAAAAGTTAAGGATGAAACTACGGGCAAGAAAACACAAGATATCGATATTTACTTTACCCATGTAGGCAAAATGTCATAATAAAAAATACGGAGAGCGCAAAACTCTCCGTATTACATAACTTTTTATTGTTCCCTATGGGTGACGGCTATATAGCCGTCCTTTTAATTCAAATCAAAGCTTTTTCTTTTCATCCTCGATGAGCTTAAGGAGATCATCAACGGACATATCAGCAGCAGATTTTTTCCGTGTTGTATTGTCGGATTTTTTAATGATATCGGAGATATCAGGCGAGCTGCTCTTTTTGGGAGCTGCGGCAGGCTGTGCAGACTGGCTTCTGAGAGGAGTTGTCTTGGGAATGTCGGTTCTTGACATTTCAGCAAGCTGAGACTTTGTAAGAACTCCTGTGATATCGGAAGCAGATGCAGCCGGCTTTGTAGAGCCGCCTGTGCCCTTGATGTTGTAGTTGCCTGTGCGTTCAGCCTCGGCAGTTTTTCTGAGCATTTCCTCACGGAGAGCGTCGGCAGTAGGAGCTGTAGAAGAAGCAGCGCCGACATTTCTTGCAGCGAAAGCAGATTCCGCACTGCGCTGAGCCTTGAACTGCATAGTGCGTTCTTTTTCCTTCTGGTATGGCGAGTCGGGATTAACCTTTTTCTGACTGAAATTATCTACAATGGACATCTTTTTGCGTTCAAGCTCGTCGCTCGGCTGGATTTCCTGGAAATTCTCAAAGAGCGGATTGTCAGGCTTAGCATGAGAAGGCTTTTTGTTATCTCTGAGCTTTTCTTCCTCGTCGTACTCATAGAAATCGTATGTTTCGCCCTCGTCGTCAGCGTTATTTCTTGATGAAACGATTTTAGTAATAAGGAATATCACGAGGATAACGCAGGGAAGGAGAAGCTCAAGAGCTATACCGGGGATGCTCTTTGTAAATCTGAGGAAAGCACCAAGCTCCTTGCTCTTGGGATGACCGGTGCAGACAGCCGTGATCTTATCTCTAGTGATAGAGCTGCCTGCGTCGCTGAACTGAGCGGAATCAGCAGTGATGTACATTTCGGAACCGTCCTCACCGACGATGATATCCTGAATACTGCGGACGCAGAGCTTGTCAGGTGAATCAGCGGGGTAGCAAAGGATGATATCATCCTTAAGGAGTGTGTCGGAATCAGTGACAGCCTTAGCGATAAGAGCCTCACCCTTTTTGATATCCTTTGAGGGATCGTTTCTTGTCACCTGAAAATCCTTTTCAACGATGTGGATGCATTTTCCGAAGATATTCGGCGATTTTCCAGCAGAAAAGGCGATATTTACTGCCAGTGATATAATAATAAAGAGGATGCAGACAACTGCGATCAATGTTTTCAGTAGTGAGAAGCTTTTTTTCTTTTCCATAATTATCATCCTTTTCTTTTTTGCGGTTTTACCGTCTTTTTTGTTGTTCATTTCTACACGTTTCCGGTGAATATCCTGAGTGCTTTGATGAATAATATGATATGCGGAAAGAAATCCGCAGTAAATACCGGAAATTAAGAGGAATTCCGGAGATATTACAGCAGTTCAGACAAATTCACACATATTATTACCTATATTATACCACATATTTACACGGATTTCAAATGTTTTTAAAGTTTTATTTTTTAAAAATATAAGAAATAATTTAGATGTTCAGCTTGTTATAGAAAGTGCACAAAATACCATTGTTAAAAAGCGTGAGATTGTATAGATTCACGAGAAAAAATGGTTTTTTTATACGATTTCGCCCCTGCTTTTTGTGAAAAATACGCAATATGTAGATTTAGTTGAAAAAAATTTGTAGGATGTTACAATTGCAAAAAGAGATGAAACATGGTACAATTTAAAAAATACCGTTTGTAAATTATTTTCCCGATAATGCGTATTTACACATCATTATAACGCAGGAAAATTATACAACCAGTAATAAGCCGCGTCCGGCGGCAGATAGGAGTTATATTATGGCAACCAAAAAAGCAAATCCTCTCATGGACAAAATTAAAGAAGAATTTCCTAAAAAACTGCAGCTTCTCTACAGCGTTTCGCCTGAAGAAGCATCTGATAAGCAGGTTTATCATGTCCTTTCCTCAATTATTGTGGATATCCTCGGCACCAAGAGGCAGAGCTTCATAAATCATACCCACTCTGTCGGCGGCAAGCAGATATACTATTTATCAATGGAATTCCTTATGGGACGTTCCCTCAAGACAAGCCTCTACAACCTTGAGCTTGCTGATGATATCAGAGCGATGCTTAAGTCTTATGACATCAACCTCGACAAGATCTATGACCACGAGCCTGACGCAGGTCTCGGAAACGGCGGCCTCGGACGTCTTGCAGCCTGCTATCTCGACGGCCTTGCAACACAGTGCTTTCCGGCAATGGGACACTCTATCTGCTATGAATACGGAATTTTCCAGCAGAAGCTTGAGGACGGCTGGCAGACTGAGCTTCCCGACAACTGGCTTCCCGGCGGTTCAGTATGGCTCGTTCCAAAGCCTGAGCTTTCTATCGATGTTCACTTCGAGGGCGATCTTCAGGAATACTGGGACAATCAGTATCACTACATCAGCCATGTAAATTACAATACAGTTGTCGCTACACCTTATGATATGTATGTATCAGGCTACGGCGGCGAAGGCGTATCCGTTCTTCGTCTGTGGTCTGCAAAGGCTCCGAACTTTGATATGGATATGTTCAACAAGGGCAACTACGAAAGCGCTCTTGCAAAGAATTCTATCGCAAACGCTATCTCAAAGATTCTTTACCCCAACGATAACCACAATGAGGGTAAATCTCTCCGTCTCCGTCAGCAGTACTTCCTCTGTGCTGCCGCAGTAGGCGATATCGTAAACACTCACATGAACGTTTACGGAACTCTCGACAACCTCGCTGAAAAGGTTGCTATCCACATCAACGATACACACCCGACGCTCGCTATCCCTGAGCTTATGAGAATACTTCTCGACGACTGCGGATATACATGGGAAAAGTCATGGGATATCGTTGTAAAAACTTTCGCTTACACAAACCACACTGTTATGGCAGAGGCTCTTGAAAAGTGGGATGTAAATCTCGTTAAGCACGTTATTCCGAGAATCTTCTCTATCATCGTTGAGATAAACAACCGCTACTGCCAGTCTCTTATGGAAAGAAACGGCTACGACAGCGCAAAGACAACCCGTATGTCTATCATCAAGGATAACATGATACACATGGCTACACTCTGCGTTGCTGCTTCACACAGCGTAAACGGCGTTTCAAAGCTCCATTCTGAGATCATCAAGCAGTCTGTTTTCCATGAGGAATTCGAGAATACTCCTGAGAAGTTCAAGAATGTCACAAACGGAATCGCTTACAGAAGATGGCTTTATCAGTCGAATCCCGGACTTACTCAGCTTCTTACCGATACTATCGGCAGCAAGTTCATCAAGGACGGCGCTGAGCTTGAAAAGTTCAGAAAATTCCAGGATGATGAGGAAGTTCTCAAAAAGCTCATGGATGTCAAGAAGGCAAACAAGGAGAAATTCGCAAAGCGTGTAAAGAGCAAGAGCGGAATTATCCTTAATCCTGAAAGCCTCTTTGACGTACAGGTAAAGCGTCTCCACGAATATAAGAGACAGCACCTCAATGTTATGAACATTCTCGCAGATTACTCATATCTGCTCAATAACCCCGACGCTCCCTTTACTCCCAAGACCTACATCTTCGCTGCAAAGGCTGCTCCCGGATACTATCTTGCAAAGCAGATAATCAAGATGATATGGGCTATTTCTGAGGAAATCAGAAAGAATCCACGCATCAATCAGAAGCTTCAGGTAGTATTCCTTGAAAACTACTGCGTAACTCTCTCAGAGAGCCTTATGCCGGCGTCCGATGTTTCCGAACAGATCTCACTTGCCGGTACAGAGGCTTCCGGTACAGGAAACATGAAGCTCATGCTCAACGGCGCAGTAACTCTCGGTACGCTTGACGGCGCAAATATCGAGATCAAGGAAGCTGCCGGCGATGATAATATCTTCATCTTCGGTATGACAACTCCCGAAGTCAACGAACTTAAGGCAAGAGGCTACAGACCGGGCGACTACTTCAACAGCAATCCCGTTATCAAGGAAGCTATCGAGCGTATGTACCACGGAATCAACGGCTGCACATTCAATGATGTTGCAAATTCCCTCAAGGACCGTGATCCCTATATGGTTCTTGCCGACTTCGACAGCTACAGAAATACTCAGAAGTACGTTATGGAGTGCTACAACGACAAGATGAAGTGGGCTAAGATGTCCCTTAACAATATTGCCGGCGCAGGAATCTTCTCCGCTGACCGTGCGGTTACAGAGTACGCTGACAATATCTGGTATTTAAGATAATCAAAAGGCAAAATACAGGCAGGAGCATAAGATCATTCTATGATCCGGAGGCTCCTGCTTCTTTTTTCAAAAAGGAGAACTGCATATGAAACCGATCTATGATTCTTGGGATTGTTCCTATAAGTCGATTTTCGGAGCAATACGACAGGACGAGACCTGCCGCTTTACTATAAGACTTTCAAAGGAGCTTGTCCTTGACGATGAGCCTGTACTGGTGCTTTTCCGCACAGGCTTCAAGGAGCGCTTTCTCAGAATGAACGAAGTCACCGACGAGGGTGACTGTTATGCTTATTCCACGGAATATACAGCAAAATATACCGATGTACACTACTATTATTTCTCATATACAGCAAACGGAACACGTCACTACATCAAGAAGCAGAATGTCCACGAGGGCAATGTTGATTTTGGCGATCTGTTCCAGCTGACCGTCTATAAAAGCACATATCAGACGCCGGATTTCCTCAAAGGCGGTGTTATGTATCAGATATTCCCCGACCGCTTCTGCAAAAGCGGAAAGGTTCATGAAGGAGTTCCGGCTGATCGTGTTATGCGTGAATGGGGCGAAACTCCGTACTACAAGCCCGATGAAAACGGTCATGTGTGGAACAACGACTACTTCGGCGGAGATTTTGCCGGAATTCAGTCAAAACTGCCGTATCTCCGTGATCTCGGCGTGACCTGTATCTACTTAAACCCGATTTTTGAATCACACGAAAATCACAGGTACAATACTGCAAATTACATGAAGGCTGATCCGCTTTTAGGAACTAACGATGACTTTGAGGAGCTTTGCCGTGAAGCCGAAAAGTACGGTATATCCGTGATTCTTGACGGAGTTTTCTCTCATACGGGAGCCGACAGCGTTTACTTCAACAAGTTCGGAAGATACCCTGAAGCGGGTGCATATCAGTCGCAGGACAGCCCCTATTACGAGTGGTACAGCTTTATCAATTACCCCGATGTCTACGAGGCATGGTGGGGTATAGATACGCTTCCAAATGTGTGGGAAAACAACGAGAATTATACGGATTTCATCTGCGGTGATGAGGGCGTTCTGAAATACTGGCTGAGCAAGGGTGCAGCCGGCTGGAGACTTGACGTTGCAGATGAGCTTCCTGACCGTTTTCTGTTTAATCTCCGAAAGAGCGTCAAAAGTTTCGACAGCGACAAGATCGTTATCGGCGAGGTATGGGAGGACGCTTCCAATAAGGAAAGCTACGGTGTAAAGCGCCGCTATCTGCTGGGAAATCAGCTTGATTCCGTTATGAACTATCCTTTCCGTGAAGCGATAATAAACTTTGTAAAGGGCGGAAAAGCCGCTGATCTTGCAAATTCCGTCATGACCATTGCGGAAAATTACCCTGCCCCTACGCTTGACGTATTGATGAATTTTGTTTCCACGCATGATATAGAGCGTGCGATAAATCGTCTTGGCGGCGAAAACTGCGACGACAAGAGCAAGGACTGGATGGCTGAACGCTATCTCAACGAATACGAGTATAATCTCGGAAAGAACCGCCTTAAAGCGGCAATGGCACTGATGTTCTTCCTGCCGGGCGTGCCGAGTATTTACTACGGCGACGAAGCTGGACTTCAGGGCTATAAGGATCCGTTCAACCGCCGCTGTTATCCGTGGGGAAACGAAGATCATGAGCTTATTGCATACGTCAGTGAGCTTAGCCGTGTGAGAAAGTCTATCCCGAACCTTGTCAGCGGAGGGATTTCCTTTATCGGCACAAATGACGACAGAATTTCTGTATTTGTGCGTTACGGCGAAACGGATTATATTTTCTTTGTCAATAAGAGCGAAGCCGATATCACCATTGAGAATGTTTCCGGAATGCTCGGAAATTACAGTGAGTTCAGGACATATACCGGAGAATTCAGCGATAATACGCTGAAAATTGCACCTTATGGGTATGCGGTAATTAATGCAAAATAATATCGGAAATCGGTATAAAAGAATCATATACGGGCGATCCTTGCGGTCGCCCTTTTAAATTCGGAATGCGGAATTAAAACAGCGCATGGGAACGTGGAACGGGGGCACCGCTGGTGCCTGCCTTGACAAATTATGATTCATACGATATAATATTTACTGAAAAAGCCGTATTCCAGAAAGCGGCAAACCTGGAGCAATACTATGAAAAACTTCTTTAAATCCATGAAAACCTTTGTCAGAGCAATGCCGCATTTTCTGCTGTTTGAATTCCTCTATAAAATGATGCTTATCGCTCTGGGATGTCCCTTGCTTGCGCTTGCATTAAAGCTTACAATGGCGGCATCCGGAATAACCTACCTTTCGGATGAGAGCCTGCTTATCTACCTGAAAAATCCCCTTACACTGCTGTTCCTTCTGCTTATCCTCTTTGCAGTCGGGTTCTTTGCATTTGTCGAACTTTCGGCACTGGCGGCGTGTTTTTCATGTGCCGCAAAAAAAGAACCTGTCTCCGTCGGAGGAATGCTGAAAGCAGGTCTGAAAAGCTTTGCACAGGCATTCAGAGGACTTGGGATTCTGAGATTTATGAGATTTCTTCTCTTTATGCCGTTTGCGGAATTTACGCTGTCATCGGGTACTTTTATTGGCTCAATAATGCCGGTTCTGCGTCGTATTTTTCAGAATTTCGATAACCGTATCGCCGTTATCGTGTATCTTGTAATACAGAGTGCGGTAATTCTGCTGATCGTCGGACGAAGCTATTGTCTGCATTATCTCGTTCTTACGGAAAAAAGCTTTGGTGAATGCAGCAGAAAGAGCCTTGAAAAAATAAACCATAAAAGATTCCGCATGGCATTGCAGTTCCTGCTGTGGACTCTCGTTATACTCGGAATTACAGCGGCGGCAACTTTCGGAATAAGCGTTATAATCATATTTATCATCAAAGGCTTTACCCTGTCGGCAAACGCTTTCAGAAGCGCACTTCATGTCCTTACTTATGCCATCAAGGTATTCGGAGCAGTCTCTGCATTTTTCTCGGCTCCGGCGATAATGTGCTGGCTCACAGGAAAATTCATGGCTGATTTAAGAGAAGATGAGGAGATCACTCTGCCCGACTGCGGAAGACCAATAAAAGAAAAAAAGAAAAATGCCGCATTAATTGCAGTTATAACGGCTGTAGGAATCGGACTTAATATATCATACTTTGTCGGCGTTTACAGAGGAAATATCAGAGTAAATGCCCGGATATCCGGCACTCAGGTCACGGCGCACAGAGGATTTTCCCGAACAGCACCGGAAAATACAAAATATGCCTTTGAAGCCGCGATTGACTGCAAAGCGGATTACATCGAGCTTGACGTTCAGCTTACAAAGGATGAGCAGGTCGTGGTGATACACGATGATACGCTCAGCCGGACTACCAACGGCAGAGGACGTGTAGACCGCCGAACCTACGAGGAACTGTCGGAACTTTCAGCCGGTGCATGGTACTCCGCTGAATATGAGGATGCAAAAATCATGCTTCTGTCCGAGGTTCTGGAGCTTGTTGACAAGGACTGTATGCTTAATATCGAGATAAAGGACACCGGAAACGCTGATCTGACAGTTGACAAGACGGTTGAGCTTGTCAAGGAGTACGGTGTCACGAAATCATGCTATATCACGTCGTTTTCGTACAAGGCGCTCCAGAGAGTAAAGGCTCAGGAGCCTAAAATAAAAACAGGTCTTATAGCTAATCTTGCGGCATCAGTGAGATATTCAGATCTGACGGATATCGACGCTGTGAGCCTGAATCATATTTTCGTAAACAAAAGCGTTGTCGAGGCGGCACATCAGAACGGAAAGCTCGTTTTTGTGTGGACAGTCAACCGGAAATCGGATATAAAACGTATGCTGACGCTTGGTGTGGATAATATAATTACAGACCGCCCTGATCTTGCATTGGAAATAATCAATTCCGATAAGGTCGGTGATACGGCTTTGATTATTCTTGAAAAAATATTTGCAAGTTAAGGCGAACCTTTTTTATGCGTAATTCGTAATGCGTAATGCGTCGGCATTTGCAACAGATTGAAAATTGTTCTGTAGTGGCGAACTCATGTGTACGCACTTGAAATTTCATCGGAATCATGTGGGACGTCGAGACGCCGTCCCCTACAATCGGTCATTTGAATTTTGGTATCATTGTGTAGGGGCGGATGCTTGCATCCGCCCGTTATGAACGTAATTTTTCTGCGGTGAGATGTGGGCATCGCACCTTACATTGCCTATATATTTTTTACACATACTGTAGCGTCACGCATTTAAAAATTAACGGCATAAAATTTGTTCCCACGAGCGAATGGCAAGTTCAGCAACGTACAGAGGAATGTGCGGAACGCACATGGGAACGTGAACTGGGTGCAGCGTCACGCTTCCACGGAAACGTGGGACGAGGGCACCGCTGGTGCCTTTGATTTCTTACGTATGCGATAGCAGACTGCCGCCTTGTACAGAGTGAGTGCGTATGCGCACGGGAACGTGAGTTGGGTGCAGCGTCACGCTGCCATGGGAACGTGAACTGGGTGCAGCGTCACGCTGCTTGACAAATGTTGGAATAAAGGGTATAATTGAATAAGAATACAGATAAAGAGGTATAAATATGAACGAGGGAAAAAGACTGCTCAAGGTTATTCTTATTCTGACGCTTGTAATGGGAACGCTTACGATAGCACTTCTGTATGCGGCAGGACAGCGAGAAAAAAATAACATATACATCGTTGTAAATCCGGATACAATGGAGCTTGTTCAGCTTGAAAAGCCAAAGGACGGCGATCCGATAGCTGTGATAGATACGACAGAGGGCGAAATCCGCATGGTGCTTTATCCTGAACGTTCACCGGAGGCTGTCAGAAATTTCATGGAGCTTGCAAAATCCGGCTATTATGATGATACCTACGTTTTTGAGTCGCGGGAAGGAAAATACTTCGGCGGCGGAACTCCGGCGAAAAACGGCTCTGTCGGAAAAACTACAAACGAACATATCGAGCGTGAGCTTCATCAGGATCTATGGCCTTTCAGAGGCGCAGTCTGCATGGTCCAGACCGACTATGTCCGTACTTTCAAGGAAAAAGTTCTCGGCGGCGGAACATACTATAACGGAAGCCGCTTCTATATTCTCAATTCGATTGAATTCACAGAAGATATTATCAGCGATTTAAAGGAAAGCTCAGCCAGCGCAGAGCTTGCCGACGCTTTTATCGAAAAGGGCGGAATACCTAATTTCTCACAGCAGATGACGATTATCGGACAAACATACGAGGGCTTTGAGGTTATCGAAAAGCTTTCCGCACTGGAGGGAAAGGATACGGGAAAATTCTGTACTCCTACGGCTGATGTAAAGATACGCTCTGTCAGAATAGAAGAGTATTCATCAGAAGAAAATGCGGAAAAATAGTCACGCTTTACGAATATTCCGTGAGTTTCACCGGCAGTTTGACTGATTCCTACAAATTTAAGCGGAAACTATTTACAAATCAGAAATATTGTAGTATAATAAACAGGTTGAGATACAGCGATTTCTTGTTTCACGAAAAATTAAGGAGTGAAATTTATGTTTAAAAGAATATTAGCTGCACTGCTCTGTACAGTTATGACGGCAGCGGCAGTTACTTCATGCGGAAAGGATATCGACACCGACGATAAGAGCAGCAGTTCGTCTGAGGAGGCAGCTGAGAACAAAGAGGATGAAACTTCTCCAGCTGCAGCCGGAAATACTGCGGTTTCTGCGGCAGACGGCACTATAGATCTTTCGAGATTTGCTGACAGATCAGTTCCGGATATTGATCTTGAAAACGCTTCGATCAAGAATTTCACAGCTCCAGAGGTCGGCGATGATATCATCATTATGAAATTCAAGGACTATGAGGGCGAAGTAAAGATCAGACTTTTCCCTGAATACGCTGAGCTTGGCGTTGAAAATTTCGTTGGTCTTGCTGAAAAAGGATACTACGATGGACTTACATTCCACAGAATTATGGCTGATTTCATGATTCAGGGCGGTGATCCTCTCGGTACAGGTACCGGCGGCGAATCTATCTGGGGCGAAAAGTTTGACGGCGGTGTTTCCGATAAGCTTACTCACGCCGCAGGAACTATCGCATACGCAAACAGCGGAGCAACTTCAACAAACGGAAGTCAGTTCTACATCGTTACCGGAGAAGTTTATGATGACGAATATCTCGGAATGCTTGAAGCAAACGGATATTCATTCTCCGACGATATCAAGAAAGTTCTTGCAACAGCCGGCGGTGCACCGTGGCTTGACGGCGGATATACCGTTTTCGGTCAGGTTTATGAAGGACTTGATATAATTTTTGCAGTTCAGGACGTAGAGGTATATCAGGGCAATGCGTTCAGCGCAGAGGTGAGCACTCCTGCTAAGCCTGTTGTTCTTGAATATGTGAAAGTAGGAAAATATGAGGGCGAGGAGCTTAAATGGTTCATCGCTGATTACATGGACGGAGCTTCAGATACAGAAAAAAAGACAGAAGCTTCTGATGAAAACTGAAAGTAGAATAAAAGAAAAAAGATCGGAATTATATATTCCGGCAATTAAGGAGAGAATTTGTTTGGATAAGTTTGTAATAAAGGGCGGCAGACGTCTTACCGGCAATGTCGTTATCAGCGGAGCAAAAAATGCGGCTGTGGCTATTCTTCCTGCTGTAATCCTGTCTGATGAGCCGTGTATCATTGAGAACGTTCCCAATATAAGCGACGTCAATATTTGCCTTAAAATACTCAGAGAAATGGGCGCAGAGGTTGAAAATCTCGGCAAGGATATTTACAGAATTGATCCTACCGGCATTAACAAGGTATGCGTTCCATATGAAACGGCAAGAAAAATGCGTGCTTCATACTATTTCCTCGGAGCACTTTTAGGAAAATTCAATAAGGCAAGAGTATCAATGCCCGGAGGATGTCCTCTCGGTGACCGTCCGATCGACCAGCACCTTAAGGCTTTCTCTGCACTTGGCGCTGAGTATACTCTCAGTCAGGGAATGATTGACCTCAAGGCAGACAAGCTCAGAGGAAACCAGATATTCTTCGACGTCGTTACAGTAGGAGCTACAATGAATGCAATGCTCGCAGCTGTAAAGGCAGAAGGACTTACCGTTATCGAAAATGCGGCTAAAGAGCCTCATATCGTTGATCTTGCGAATTTTCTCAACTCTATGGGCGCAAATATTATGGGCGCCGGAACTGATGTTATCAAGATCAGAGGCGTAAAACAGCTCCACGGTACAACTTACTCTGTTATCCCCGACCAGATCGAGGCAGGAACTTTCATGATCGCTGCCGCAGCAACAAAGGGTGATATCATTGTTGAAAATATTATCCCTAAGCATCTTGAATCAATTACAAAAAAGCTTGAAAAAATCGGCGTAAATATCGAACAGTACGACGACAGCATGAGAGTATGGGTTGACGGACCTCTCGTAAAGGCAAATGTCAAGACTACTCCTCACCCCGGTTTCCCGACAGATATGCAGCCGCAGATAGCTACGCTGCTTATCCTCGCTGAGGGAACAAGTATCGTTACTGAGGGCGTCTGGGAACAGCGCTTCCGCTATGTGGACGAGCTCAGACGTATGGGCGCAGATATTACCGTAAATGGCAAGGTTGCTCTTATCGAGGGTACCGGAAAGCTTATGGGCGCTCCTGTAAAGGCTTGCGACCTCAGAGCCGGAGCAGCTCTTATCATAGCTGGTCTTGCTGCTAACGGAATCACCGAAATCGAGGATATCTTCCATATCGAAAGAGGCTACGACTGCATGGAAGGAAAGCTTCGTGCACTCGGCGCTGATATCGAAAAGATAAGCGTTCCCGATAATAAGACAGCCGAAACTGATAATTCCAGAGCAGCAGTCTGAAAAAACACTTGACAAATAAGGTCAGTTGTGGTATCATCATAATTGAACATATCATAAATCGTTGATGAGAAAGGCAGTTTTCAGCGCTTTTTTCAGAGAGCAGCCGGCTGGTGCGAGGCTGCAAAGCAGAAAATATGCACACCCTCTCTGAGTGCGTCCAATACACGCCGGCAGCTCCCGTTACAGAGCCAATGAGATACGGAGTCTTTGTCTCCGTGTGAATCAGGGTGGAATCACGGTAAATTATCGTCCCTTGAGCCTTTTTATGGGCATGAGGGGCGATTTTTTGTTTTTGTGAGTGATAATATGAATGTGCCTGTACAGAAATCAATCCGGCTTCATGGATACGATTACAGCAGGAATGGCGCGTATTTCGTGACCGTTTGTATCAAGAATAAACAACATTATTTTTGGGATTATACAAAATATGTAGGGGCAATGCCTGCATCATCCGCAATGAAAATGAATATGCGGCATATTGGCGATACATAGAAGAAAATCCGGCAAATTGGGAAAACGACGATTTGTCCTGTTATTTTCCGGAATAATTATAAAAAAATTTATAAAGGAGAAAAATATCATGATCAAATTAACACTTAAAGACGGCAGCATCCGTGAAATCGAAGCTGCTATGCCCGCAAGCGAAATAATCAAGGGCATCGGTATGGGACTTTACAAGGCTTCATGCTGCGTAAAAATCAACGGAGAGGTAAAGGATCTCCGCACAGTAATCGATAGTGACTGCGAATTCGAGGTATGCACATTCGATTCAATCGAGGGCAAAAAGACATTCTGGCACACAGCGTCACACATTCTTGCACAGGCTGTAAAGCGTCTTTACCCCGAAGCTAAGCTTGCTATCGGACCGGCTATCGACAACGGTTTCTACTACGATTTCGACCTTGAAAAGCCTTTCTCTCCCGAGGAACTTGAAAAAATCGAGGCTGAAATGAAGAAGATCGTCAAGGAAGGAATTGCTCTGGAGCAGTTCGAGCTTTCTCCGGCTGAAGCTATCGCAAAGCTTGAGGAAATGGGCGAGCCTTACAAGGTTGAACTCTGTCAGGAACACGCAGACAACGGCGAGCCGATCTCATTCTACAAGCAGGGCGAGTTTGTTGATCTCTGCGCAGGTCCGCACCTTATGACAACAGCTCCCGTAAAGGCATTCAAACTTCTCTCATGCACAGGCGCATACTGGAGAGGTTCAGAGAAGAACAAGATGCTTTCCCGTGTATATGCAACAGCATATCCCAAGGCTGCTGACCTTGAAGCTGATATCAAGCAGCGTGAGGAAGCAAAGCTCCGTGACCACAACAAGCTCGGACGTGAGCTTGAATATTTCACAACAGTTGACTGCATAGGTCAGGGACTTCCGATCCTTCTCCCCAAGGGTTCAAGAACAATTCAGGTTCTTCAGCGCTGGATTGAGGATGAGGAGCAGAAGAGAGGCTATCTTCTCACAAAAACTCCGCTCATGGCTAAGAGAGAGCTTTATAAGATTTCCGGTCACTGGGATCACTACCTAGACGGTATGTTTGTTCTCGGCGATCCCCACGATGAAACAAAGGAATGTTTTGCGCTCCGTCCGATGACCTGTCCTTTCCAGTATCAGGTTTTCCTGAACAGACAGCGTTCATACCGTGATCTTCCTATGCGTCTCGGCGAAACATCCACACTTTTCAGAAATGAGGATTCCGGCGAAATGCATGGTCTTATCCGTGTACGTCAGTTCACAATTTCTGAGGGACATCTCATTCTCCGTCCTGAGCAGCTTGAAGAAGAATTCAAGGGCTGTCTGGAGCTTGCAAAGTATGTTCTTGACACAGTCGGAATGCTTGAGGACTGTACATTCCGCTTCTCACAGTGGGATCCCGCAAACCCGAAGAACAAGTACGAGGGAACTGCTGAACAGTGGGAAGAAGCTCAGGGAATCATGGCAAAGATTCTTGACAATCTCGGCGTAAACTATACTATCGGTATTGACGAAGCCGCATTCTACGGTCCTAAGCTTGACATTCAGTATAAAAACGTATTCGGCAAGGAAGATACTATCGTTACAATCCAGATTGATATGCTTCTTGCTGAAAAGTTCGGCATGGAGTACGTTGACGTTGACGGCTCAAAGCGCAGACCTTACATCATCCACAGAACATCACTCGGCTGCTATGAAAGAACTCTTGCTTACCTCATCGAAAAGTACGCAGGAGCACTTCCGCTCTGGATGTCTCCCGAACAGGTTCGTATCATTCCCGTTGCTGACCGTCATCTTGACTACGGCAGAGAAGTTCTTGAAAAGCTCAGCGCAGCAGGAATCCGTGCTTCTATCGACGATCGTGCTGAAAAGGTTGGCTGGAAGATACGCAGCGCAACAATGGAAAAGCTTCCTGTAATGCTCACAATCGGCGATAAGGAAGTCGAGGAGGGAACAGTTTCCGTCCGTTCAAGACGTGAGGGCGATCTCGGCTCAATGACACAGAACGATCTCCTTGCAAAGCTTATCGACGATATTGCTAAGAAAGTAAGATAATCCGGCTTATGAATATAGAAGTAACCAGACTTAATCAGGGAATTTCATCGCCGGAGGAATTCGTACGCACAGTCAATGAGGAATATCAGTACAAGCTGCGGAAAATAGCCGCGGAAATCGCTGAAAACAGTGATGAAAGACCAATAATTCTTCTTTCCGGACCTTCGGGTTCCGGAAAGACTACCTCTGCAATGATGATAAGCCGTATCCTCGCAGAATCGGGCATTGTAATGCATACGCTTTCCATGGATAACTACTTCAAATCTCTGACGGCTGAGGAAAAAATTCTTGCTGCAGAGGGAAAAATGGATCTTGAATCGCCTGACCGTGTTGACGCTGAGCTTCTCAGCAGTCAGATAGAAGCAATAAGAGACGGCGAGGAAGTTGAGCTTCCTAAGTATAATTTCGTGACCTCTGCAAGAGAAGCCGGAGAAAAATTCAGAAAAAATAATGGCGAACTCGTAATTTTCGAGGGGATACACGCACTTAATCCGGCTGTAATTACTGTTCCGGACAGCCATGTCAGCAAGATTTATGTCAGCGTGAGAACGAGAATTACCGACGGAAATACGGTTCTTCATCCCTCCAGAATAAGACTTATGCGCAGAATGATCCGTGACAGAAATTTCAGACAGCGTACTCTCCGTGAAACAATGAAAATGTTTCACAGCGTTGAGGCAGGGGAAAATAAATACATCATGCCGTATAAGTATCGCTCAGATTACGATATTGATACGTTTATGGCTTATGAACCAGCGGTATATAGGGATTTTCTAATGGACGGTCTCAGAGAAATGACCGATGTTCCGGAAATAAGAGAACTCCTATCTATTATGGAAAATGTAACTCCGCTTGATGATGAATTTGTTCCGGCAGAATCACTTGTCCGTGAATTCATAGGCGGCGGAATTTTCAGCTATTGATAAAAAAAGGCAGCCCTTTAAGGACTGCTTTTTTTCTTATTTCTCTGAATTAATAAACATATCGTATATTTTTCTGATAGCTTCCGGAAGCTCATGCTCGTTTACGCCAACGATAACATTAAGCTCGCTGGACCCCTGATCTATCAGCTTTACATTGATTCTTGCATGGGCAAGAGCTGCGAAAATTCGGGCAACTGTACCTCTTGTGTTCTTCATTCTTCTTCCTACAACAGCAAGAATTGAAATTCCGTCCTCAATGTCAATGTGATCAGGATTTACAGCCTTACGGATATCTGCAATCACCTTTTCACGAACAGGTGCAAGCGCTTCTGTACTCAGAGTAATACTCATTGTATCAATACCGGAAGGCATATGCTCAAATGAAAGCCCGTTATCATAGAGCGCCTTAAGAATCTTCATTCCGAAGCCTGTCTCGTTGTTCATCATTGCCTTTTCAATGTTGATAGTGCTGAAGCCCTTCTTGCCGGCGATTCCGGTGATAGTATATCTGAGGCTCTCGCCGCTGAAGTCGTAATCGTCGGAAACGATCATTGTTCCGGAATCTTCCGGACGGTTTGTATTTCTGATATTGATCGGAATTCCTGCCGATCTTACGGGGAAAATTGCGTCCTCATGAAGAACAGATGCGCCCATATATGCAAGCTCACGAAGCTCTCTGTAGGTGATAACCTCGATAACATCGGGATTGTCAACGATTCTCGGATCAGCGATAAGGAAGCCGGAAACGTCAGTCCAGTTCTCGTAGATATCAGCCTTTACAGCGTTTGCGATGATTGAGCCTGTAACATCAGAGCCGCCTCTTGAGAATGTCTTGATCACACCCTCTGTAGTTTTTCCGTAGAATCCGGGGATAACAGCGTTGTCAAGACCATTGAGCTTTTCACGGACAGCCTTTACTGTCTCGTCAAGGAGAAGAACGCCCTTTGTATCGAAAATGATTACATCAGCAGCGTCAACGAAATTGAAGCCGAGGAAGTTTGCAAGAACCTTGCCGTTGAGGTATTCACCACGGCTTGCGGCGAAATCTCTTGCAGGACGGCTTTTCAGTTCATGAGCGATAATGTCGAAATCCTCATCAAGAGACATATCAATTCCAAGCTCAGAAATAATGCCGTTGTAGCGTTCTTTTATAATTCCGAAAGGTTCGGAGAAATCAACGCCGCTGCCTGCGAGGTCGCAGCACTTATAGAGCATATCCGTAATTTTTATATCATCAGAAAATCTTTTTCCCGGTGCAGAGGGAACAACATACTTTCTCTTATCGTCGCTCTTGATGATAGCAGCGACCTTTCTGAACTGATTAGCGTCTGCGAGACTGCTTCCGCCGAATTTTACGACCTTATTAGCCATTATACTCATTCCTTTATAACAGATTTATTGACAAAATTATCACATTAAATATTATATTCTATTTTATCGGGAAAATCAATTGATAGAAAGTAGAAAAAACGGGGATTATTTCGTGTATTTTTGGTGAATACGCTTGTACGTCAGTGACGGACACTTTTAGCATGAAAAAAGCGGCAGATCTTTCGATCCGCCGCCAAATTATAGCTGATTATTCAGCAGATGATACCATAGGAAGTGTTGTTACAAGCTTAAGGAGGTAGCTCTGAACTGCGAGAGCATCCTTATTTGTAACTCCGTCGCCGTTATCACAGCAATCGCTGTTTGCTAAGCCCTGCTCTGTCATAGCAGATGCCTCAGTTCCGCCAACGCCGTAAGCGTCAGGGTTGCCGATATACTGCATGATAAGGATAGCGTCTGAAAGTGAAATATCACCGTCACAGTTAGCGTCACCGTATTTTACCTCAGGTGCAGGACCAGGAGTTTCACCATCAGCAACGAGCTTATAGCCTGTCATTTCGCCGTTTTCGTCGTCGCACCACCAGATCTGTGCCTGTGCTTCTTTTATGTTTGCAGGGATAGCGTTTTCGCCGTCGCCAAGAGCAACCTTAACGATGTACTTTCCGTCCTCGCCGATTGTTCCCTTGTATTCGATGTTTACCCATTCTGCGCCCATATAACCGATACAGCCTTCAATTGCTGAACCGGCAGCACCTTCAAATGTGATTTCAACGAACTTATCATCAGCAGTTCTGTCAGAAAGATTGATTCTGTACTTCTTTGTTTTATCAGTATCCTCATGTGCTGCTGCCTCGATAGCAACAACAGTTTCAACTGTTGAAACACCTAATGTTTTTACTGAGAGATGACCGATATTAGCTGCATCATCGCCCCACATCTCAAGAAGCTCATCCATTGAGAAGTAAGCGATACCTTTTTCTTCGTCAATATCATAAGCGTTGATTTCTGTCCAGCCATTCCAGTCAGCGTCAGAAACAGCTACCGCAAGCTTATCGCCTGTGTACTTGACAGCAAGATCCTTACCATCAAGATCCCATGCATATTCAATGCCCTTACTGTCTTCGTAAGTATCTGCCTTTGACTTGTCAAGGTCGAATGGTCCCTTTATAATAACTTCACCAGTGCTGATATCAGCGTGGTCAATTTCAGGCTTAGGTGGTTCTTCGCCCCAGTTTGTTGTGGGATCATTGAAGATTTCAAGAATCTTGTCAACTACAGGTACAGAAGCCTCGTACCATGTGTTGTCATCTCTGTTAATATAGCCGTGAGCCTCACCGCCGTTGTTCTTTTCAACGTTGTTGTCCCAGAGAACAAGCGGAATTCCGTAAGCCTTAGCTGTTTCTGCGTATGTTGTTGCCCAGTCAAGACGAGCCTGAATGTTATCATAGTTTGATGAACCAAACTCACCGATAACTACAGGAACATTCTTGTCAAGGAAAACTTCCTTAACGTTTGTAAGGATAGTGATAAGCTCATTCTTGTATGCCTTAGTGAATACTGAATGATCTTCAATCTCAGCGTTCATTGTGAAGTTATATGGTGAATAAGCGTGAACTGAAGCAGCGATGTAATCGTCTCCCTCAGGAATAACGTTTGCTGCCATGAAGTGAGCTTCACTTGATGCACAATAGCTGGGGAGCATGATAAGACGTGTCTCAGCGTAATCTGAATCGCTGTTTCTGATAATATCAACAACTTCAGCATTAATCTTGTTGATTACGTCACACTCAGCCTGAGGAGCTGTTGCAGCCCACCACTCATGCGGTGTACCTACTGCTCTTGGCTCATTCATAACCTCGAATATGAGGTGCTGATCGTAGTCTGCGAAAGTCTCAGCGATCTGAGTCCAAACGCTTGTGAAGTATGGCTGAATTTCATCATATGCTGTTGCGAGGTCAGAACGGTTAGCCCAGCCTTCCTCGTGGTGCATATTAAGGATAACGTAAAGACCGCTGTTGTAGCACATATCTACAACTTCCTTAACACGTGCAAGCCATTCAGCGTCAATCTTGAAGCCGTTTGCCTTATCAACGTGCTGGAACCAGGTTACAGGTACACGGATTGTGCTGAAGCCCTTTGCCTTAACAGCGTCAATAAGTGCCTGTGTTGTCTTAGGGTTGCCCCAGCTTGTTTCTGATTCAAGACCTACGTTCTCAGGACGTTCACCTGATGGTAAAGTCACATGTGCATCAAGGCTGTTACCGAGGTTCCAGCCGAACTGCATATTTTCGGTGATTTCCCATGCTGTCATGATATCGTCAGCAGCGTCTGCCTCCGGAGCAGTCATGGGAGCAATTCTGATTGATGTAAGCATACAGAGTGCAGCAGCAGAAATGCTGACAACACGCTTGATGCCCTTAGATGTGTCAAACATTGTTTTACCCTCCATTTTTTGATGTTAATTTTTTCTTTTGTAATTTTTCACATTTTCTCAGTCCGTGACCCAGTGCAGGAGATCCGTAACTGTTTCCATGCTTTAATTTTAGCAGAACCCACAAAATTTGTCAATAGATTCTGTTTAATATTACCGATTTTTGATGTACAATTTTCATCGCAATTTTTGGTGATTTTGCGCAATAATTGAACACACGATCTTATCCAAAGTAAACTGTAAATGAATTATATAAATATTATAATCTTTTAAACTCGTGCCAGACATCTATTTCGTCACGCTCAGGATCCTCAAAGCCGGCAAGAAGCTTCTGCATAAGCCCCTCATCCACATAGAAATCCGTAGTTTCTCCGGCAAGAACCGAGGAATTCCGGAGTTCGATATTTCTCTGCCACTCGTCAGCCGGTATGCTTATATAATGCCATTCGAAGGGAATCCCAAGGTCGGCGTAATACTCCGAGACCTCACGGCGCTCATTTTTTGTCCAGAATCCCCAGTCAAGGACAACTTTTCCTCCGGCTTTCACAATTCTTGCGGCTATTTTATGGAGATACCTCTTGATATCGGCGGCTATTGTGTCGAAATTCTCGCCTTCGCTGTGGTGGAAGATATCGGCGGAAACCTCGTCGCACGAGAGCGTTACAGCACTCATTTTCTCCGCAAGATTTTTGGCATAGAACGATTTTCCGCTGCATATCCTGCCGCAGATAAGTACAACATCAGCCATAATTTTTCCTCCATAAACATACGGACGCCCAATGGGCGTCCCCAGACTTTCCAAAAACCTCTGTTTTGTGGGACGTCGAAGACGCCGTCCCCTACAGATGGCTATTTTACGCATTATAAATGTAGGGGCGAACTATGTTCGCCCGCAAAAAATTATGTTTACCGACACGCTGCGGATGCCCATTTGTCCGCATTAAGCAGCGCTCATTTTGTCTTGACAAGCTTGAAGTTCTGTATTGTAAATCTTCCGCTGTCATAGCCGCCTATCTGGAATACAACCTCAGCCTCACAAGCCTCAGGGCAGGTAAATTCCTTCTCATAGTGGATAGTCTCTGCGCCGCAGCTTATCGTATCTTCATAGATAACCTTTCCGCCGCTTCTCACAATAAGAGGAACTTCGGATTCCGCACCGGCTGTCCAGTCGAATTTAAGCTGATATACACCGTCTTTTTTGAGTCCGACAGGAGCAATAACAGCTTCAAGAGCCTCCGGAGCGCTTCCGCCTGAGTAGTTCGTCAGCCAGAAGGATTTATCGTAATCGTTGAGATATGCATAGCAGTTTCCGCCGAGATCAGGATCAGTAACAAGCTTGTACTCAGAATCAACGGCAACGTCAAGACCTATCTGTGAGGACTCAATTCCAAGAGCCTGACAGATCTTGTCAGCAAGAACATATGCACTGTTCTGCTGAGTTACAGCCGATGGATGCCAGTCAGAGCCTATGCCGTCCATCTGGATATTCTGCGTAACTGATTCATAGCACGTCACCTTTTCATCACCGAACTGCTTCACTGCTTCCTCGATAAGGGGATATACGACGTCGTTTCCGCCCATAGTTCCCATTGTACAGATGATATGCGCATTAGGATTGTGCTTGCGCACCATGCCGAGGAACTCAATATATCCCTTGATAAAGTCAGCGTCGCCGCCCTCCGGCTTGTTCTGGAGGTAGCTGTTGTCGTTTGTGCCGAGATTTATCACAACAACGTCGTTTTCAGCGGATGAGAAATCCCACGGCTTTTCGTACTGCCACTTTCCGATACTCTCATAGAAGTCCGGAACAAGCTGGTCTGTATTCTTTTCGCCGGATGTATAGCCGGAAATTATTCCGTGACCGCTGTACGAAACAGCGCTGTAATCCGCATCAAGAAGCTGTGCAGTAAGGTATGCGTATGATTTCATGAAGTTCTCAGTAGTTGTCTTGAAGGATTCTCCCGAGGACTGTCCTTCAACGCCGTATGCGCAGGTGATAGAGTCGCCTATAAACTCTATTTTTATATCCTTTTCCGGAACAGGTACGACAGGCTTTGCCGCTGAGGACTTCACATTGATGTTCTTTACGCCGACAGCGCCGTTATTTGCCTCTGAAAGGTGGATAACAGTAATCTCAGCAGTTTTCATTGTATTTCCGCTGAAAATGGTGATATTCTTTTCTTCCTCGCTCATAACGTCGTCCACAAGAACTTCGCCGTCAACGAGAACAGCATAACGTGAACGGAAATCCCTGTCGTTGCCTATGGAGCTGTCTCCCGCAAGAGTAACCGTTGCTTCGCTTGCTGAAACAGTGAATTTCACTGCTGAGCCGCTCTGCACGAGCCATGTGATATCGCCTTCTCTGAGGGTACGTCCGACAAGCTTTACATTCTTTGCAACCGCCGCAAAATCGCCTGTATTCTGTTCACCGGTCTGTGCAAGCTGCTGTCTGAGCTGTACCATGTCGAAAATATCAACAACACCGTCACCGTCAATATCATCGTCCTTTGTCATTTCTCCCTCACGGAGCAGAGCATTTCTGAGATGAACGAGGTCATCTGTCGTTCTCTGTGCGGAGGAAACGCTGCCTACCGTCAGTGCCGTGCAGGCAAGAATACAGCCTGCCGAAGCAGCAATTTTTTTATTTTTCATGTTTTCATCTCCTGACAAAAAATATATATTAATTATACATCATTATGGAGTTTTTTTCAAGTATTACAGGGAAAATTTCATCGTTTATTTACAATCAGCAAGGTGCACCCATGTGTGCGCCCGTGTAAATTTCATGAATTGTTTTCTCTGCGGACACCCAATGGGCGTCCCTGCAATTGTTTCCGGAATTTTTTTAATCCGCCGGCGAATGCCGACATCATAATTACGAATTACGCATTCAGAAATCCGAATTAAAATCATTGCGGGACGTCGGGATATTTTATTTTTCTTGACATAATTCATCAAATTGTATATAATATAAGTGACGCATTATGTGCGTTTTATTCTGATATAAGGAGTATTATTCAATATATGCTTTTTAAAAATATACGCCGTGATATCCGGCTCATAAAAGAAAGAGATCCGGCAGCACGAAATGCCTTTGAAATTCTCATGACTTATCCAAGCCTTGTTGCTATCAGAAGTTATCGCATTGCTCACTGGTTCTACAAGCACGGAATGTTCACCACAGCTCGCATAATTTCACAGAATGCCCGCAGACGTACCGGCATTGAAATTCATCCCGGCGCTCAGATAGGCAAGGGACTTTTCATAGATCACGGAATGGGCGTGGTTATCGGTGAAACTACCATTATCGGCGACAATTGTCTCATCTATCAGGGAGCAACTCTCGGCGGTACCGGTAAGGATAAGGGCAAGCGTCACCCTACTCTCGGCAATAACGTTCTTGTCGGCGCCGGAGCTAAGGTCCTCGGCCCGTTCAAGGTCGGAAACAACGTTAAAATCGCCGCAAATGCCGTTGTTCTCAATGAGATTCCCGATAACTGTACTG
Organism: Ruminococcus sp.; assembly: GCA_017461395.1. Taxonomy (GTDB): domain Bacteria; phylum Bacillota; class Clostridia; order Oscillospirales; family Ruminococcaceae; genus Ruminococcus. Next base: position 109,780 of record JAFTYF010000033.1, on the reverse strand, counting down.
CTGTCGGAGTTCCGGCAAGAGTAGTAAAGAAAAACGGCGCAAGGATCAAAGGACATACAGTTACTCAGGATATCGACCAGATTCACATTCCCGATCCCGTTTCACAGGAACTCTGCCGTATGCGTGCGGAAATTGAACATATAAAAAAACAGCTTGATAATACAGATAAAAACTGACATTCCAGAAAGGACAGATAAATATGCAGCTTTATAATTCACTTTCACATAAAAAGGAAGATTTCATCCCACGCTTTGAGGGCAAGGTGAGTATGTACACCTGCGGCCCTACGGTTTATCACTTCGCTCACATCGGAAACCTCAGAAGCTATATCATGGAGGATATCCTCGAAAAATATCTCCGCTTCACAGGTCTTGACGTAAAGCGTGTAATGAATATCACCGATGTCGGACATCTTACATCCGACGGCGATACCGGCGACGACAAAATGCTCAAGGGCGCAAAGCGTGAGCACAAGACTGTCATGGAAATCGCTGAATTCTACACAAATGCTTTCTTTAACGACTGCAAAAAGCTTAACATAAAAACTCCGGATGTTGTTGTTCCGGCTACAAGCTATATCGACGAGTTTATCAAGGTGATTTCCTCACTCCTCGAAAAAGGCTACGCATATCAGGCTGGCGGAAATATCTACTTTGATACTTCCAAGCTCGACAAATACTACGTTTTCAATGACTTCAAGGAGGAAGATCTCGCAGTAGGCGTCCGTGACGGCGTTGAAAACGACGAATACAAGCGCAATAAGGCTGACTTCGTTCTCTGGTTCACACGCTCCAAGTTCGACGATCAGGAGCTTAAATGGGATTCTCCGTGGGGCGTCGGATATCCCGGCTGGCACATTGAGTGCTCCTGCATAAGCATGAAGAATCTCGGTGAATATCTCGATCTTCACTGCGGCGGAATCGACAATGCTTTCCCGCACCACACTAACGAAATTGCTCAGAGCGAGGCTTATCTCGGACATGAATGGTGCAATTACTGGTTCCACGTTCATCACCTGAATACAAACAGCGGCAAGATGAGCAAGTCAAGCGGAGAGTTCCTGACGGTTTCGCTCCTCGAAGAAAAGGGCTATCTGCCGGTAGTTTACCGCTTCTTCTGTCTGCTTTCTCACTACAGAAAGTCACTCGTTTTCTCATGGGAAAACCTCGACAATGCCGTTGTTTCATACAACAAGCTCATCGCAAAGATAGCTCCGCTCACAAAGGAACAGGGCGGTGATATCGACAAGGTTGAATACGACCGCCTGATGAAGCTTTTCACTGACGCTCTTGACAACGATCTCAATACATCGCTTGCAATTACGGCTCTTTATGATGTCCTCAAATCCGGCGCAAATGCCGCAGTAAAGCTTGCGCTTATAAAGGAATTTGACAAGGTTCTTGGTCTTGATCTTATCGAAAATGCTGCAAAGGCAGCAGAATCTGAGGACAACACAGACGATATCCCCGAAGATGTCATGGCTCTTGTTGAAGAAAGAAAGGCTGCCCGTAAGGACAAGAATTTCGCTCTTGCAGACGAGATCCGTGCAAAGATCGAGGCTCTCGGCTACGAGGTCAAGGAAACACGTCAGGGTACAGTTCTGACTAAAAAATAATTCTTCAAAAATATATCGTTCTACGAAAGAGAGATTTTTAACAGCATGGCACGAATTTATCCCCTGTTCAGCTCCAGCAAAGGAAATTCCACGTTCATCGGAACAGAAAAAGAAGGCGTTCTCATCGACTGCGGTGCGAGCTTCCGGCAGCTTTCAGAGGCTCTTGCAGTCAATAATATTCCGCTTGCTGCGATCCGTGCGGTATTCATTACCCACGAACACAGCGATCATACTGCTGGTCTTGCTATGCTGACTAAAAAGACGGGAATGCCTGTATACGGTCAGAAGCGTACTCTCCAGAGACTATACGAAGCCGGAAAGATCGCTCCTGCATCCAATATTATCGACATGAACGGCATCACTATCGCCTGCGGAGGCTCGGAACTTTCCTGCTTCAACACGCCGCATGATACAATTCAGAGCTGCGGCTACAGGATACATACAGCCGACGACAAATACTGCGCTGTATGTACAGATCTCGGCCATGTTACTCCGGAGGTCGATCAGGCACTTACCGGCTGCCGTCTTGTGCTCATAGAAGCAAATTACGACGAAAATATGCTCCGTACAGGGCCTTATCCGCTCTATCTCAAGGAACGTATACTCTCGCAGAACGGTCATCTTTCCAACAACGACTGCGCCGCTCAGATCGGAAGACTTATCGAAAGAGGTACGACGCATTTTATCCTCGGACATCTCAGTCAGGACAACAACCGTCCCGATATAGCCGAAAATACAGTGAAAAACAGCCTGTCCCAGTATAAATTCTTCAAGGATTATCTGCTGGGTGTGGCTCCCGTAAAAAGCAGCGGAGGAACGGTGATTTTCTGATGACAATTAATCTTATCGTGATAGGCAAGCTTAAAGAGGATTATCTCAGAAATGCCTGTGCAGAATATATAAAACGGCTCTCACGCTACTGCACTTTCGAGCTTCATGAGCTTGACGAGTGCCGTCTTGGTGATTCGCCGTCTGAAAAGGAAATTCTTTCCGCCCTAAAAAAAGAGGGCGAACAGATAAAACGATTCGCAAAGGGCTTTATTATCCCTATGTGCATCGAGGGAAAAATGCTTTCCAGTCCGCAGCTTTCGGCAAAAATATCCGAAGCAGCTGTAAGCGGACACAGCACAATTACGTTTATCATTGGCAGCTCCTTCGGTCTCGACAGCGAGATCAAGCAAATGGGCAGTCTGCGCCTTTCCATGTCGCCTATGACCTTTCCGCATCAGCTGGCAAGAGTTATGCTTCTGGAACAGATCTATCGCTCATTCCAGATCGCCGAAGGAGGTAAATATCATAAATAACAGGAGGTGTTACAATGAGTCTTAATGATGAAAATTCTGAAAAAATTTCAGCAAAAGCTATTCTCTCAGGACTTTCCGGAGAAAATCAGGAAAGAAAAATCATCGTCCTCGATGAAACCGATTCCACCAATAATGAAGCAAAAAAGCTCGCCGCAGAGGGGGCTCCTCACGGAACCGCAGTTATCGCTGATTCCCAGACATCCGGCAGGGGAAGATTTGACCGCAGATTTGTTTCTCCGGCGGGAAAAGGTCTTTACATGAGCGTGATCGTCCGTCCGGAATTCGATATAAAATTTGCACCGATGATAACCTCTGCCGCCGCAGTGGCAGCAGCTATTGCAGTTGAGGAACTCTGCGGCTGCGAGGTACAGATAAAATGGGTGAACGATCTTTATCTCAATGGAAAAAAAATCAGCGGAATCCTCACGGAATCTGCCATAAGTACAAACGGAAAATCCCTTGATTACGTCGTTATCGGCATCGGAATAAACATCCGATCCATAAACGATGAGCTTGATGACGAACTCAAACTCCGTGCGTCCTCAATTGAGGATGAAACCGGAAATATCCCCGACAAAAATGCTCTTTGTGCCGCAGTTCTGAAAAACCTCGATATATGGCTCGAAAAAATCGAAAATCGCAGCTATATCACCGAATACCGTCAGCGCGAATTCCTGACAGGAAAGCGCATAACTGCTGAATCCGGCGGAAAAATCCTCAGCGGCACGGCAGTAGGAATAGACAGAAACGCTAGTCTCATGGTTGAGCTTCCAAACGGCGAGATTATCAGTCTCAACTCCGGTGAAGCTAATCTGCTAAAAAAATAAAACCAAAAACAAGGAGGTCATATTATGCCGACAGCACACAACAACGCAAAAATGGGCGATATTGCAAAAACAGTCCTCATGCCGGGAGATCCGCTGAGAGCTAAGTTCATTGCCGAAAATTATCTCGAAAATCCCGTCTGCTACAACGAAGTCAGGGGAATGCTCGGTTACACAGGCACCTACAAGGGAGTACCCGTTTCTGTTCAGGGCAGCGGCATGGGTATGCCCTCTATCGGCATCTACTCGTGGGAGCTTTTCAACGAGTACGGCGTTGAAAATATCATCCGCGTCGGAACAGCCGGCGCTGTCGCTGATAATATTGAGCTCCGTGACGTTATCATCGGCGTAAGCGCAAGCACAAATTCAAACTATGCGGCTCAGTACCGTCTGCCGGGAACCTATGCTCCTACTGCGTCATGGAAGCTTATTTCCGCCGCAGTAAGTGCCGCCGAAGAAAAGGGATGTACCTTCCATGCCGGAAATATCCTCAGCAGCGACACTTTCTACGACGACAGCAGCAGCCTTGCTCAGTGGCAGAAAATGGGCGTTCTCGGCATCGAAATGGAAGCCGCTGCGCTCTACATGAATGCCGCAAGAGCCGGAAAAAATGCTCTGTGCATCCTTACTGTTTCGGACTGCCCTCTCAGAGGTCTTGCGACTACCGCTGAGGAACGTCAGACGACTTTCAGAGATATGATGGAAATTGCCCTGGAGGCGGCTATAAAAATAGAAGTATAATCCTATACAAAAGGTATAAGCTATGAGTAAGCATATCAGACGTGCACTCCGGATAATTCCGGCGGTTCAGCTTGTTTCAGCTGCGCATATGCTGATAATTTCGTTCTTTATCAGAGATATTCCGGTGAAGGTTTCGCATTTCTACAAAAACGGCAGAATCGTCACGGATTCGTGGCATGAAACTTTCAGTACTATTGTCGCTGAGCTGACTTACAGTACATTTAGCTCCGGTGACAGCAAACGCACGGAAAAAATCCGGTTCGTCGCCGAATAATGATTATACCGGAAGTATATTTACGACAGCACACAGAATTACTCCCAAAGCAAAAGGAACAATGATACTCACGGCAGTCCACTTGAGGCTGCCGGTTTCTTTTTTTATCGTCATGCACGTCGTGGCGCACGGAAAATGAAACAGCGTGAAAATTACCATGCAAACTGCCGTTTTTATGTCCCAGCCGTTTGACGTGAGTATCCGGTGAAGCTCCGCTGTGTCCGCTATTTCGGTAAGGCTCCCCTGTGCAAGATACGTCATCAGAATTATCGGCACGACTATCTCATTCGCCGGAAATCCCAGTATAAAGCCAAGAAGTATTACTCCGTCCAGTCCGATGAAGCTGCCGAAAGGATCGAGGAATTCCGAAGCATGGGCAAGCAAGGACTTATCTCCTGCCTCAACGTTGGCAAGAATCCAGATTATAAGTCCGCACGGAGCCGCTGCTGTACACGCTCTTGCAAGAACGAAAAGTGTTCTATCGAAAATCGAGCGGATTAGAACTTTTCCTATCTGCGGACGGCGATACGGCGGAAGCTCCAGCGTAAACGATGAGGGAACTCCTCTCAGAACGGTCGCTGATAATATCTTTGACACGAGAAAGGTCATCATAACGCCGAGAAGTATCACCGCAAGAAGCATCAGTGCCGATAAAACTGACGAGACTGCTCCCGAAGCCGTCACGAAAAACATTGTGATAATGGCTATAATTGTGGGGAAACGTCCGTTACACGGCACAAGGCTGTTCGTTATTATGGCTATGAGACGTTCACGCTTTGAGTCGATTATCCGGCATCCTGTAACTCCGCACGCATTGCATCCGAAGCCCATTGCCATTGTGACTGCCTGTTTTCCACACGCTCCTGAGCACCGGAAGCATCGGTCGAGGTTGAACGCAACCCTCGGTAAATAGCCGGAATCCTCCAGCAACGTGAACATCGGGAAAAATATCGCCATTGGCGGAAGCATCACCGACACAACCCACGCAAGAACCTTATATATCCCCTGAATCAGCGCCCCCTCCAGCCACGAGGGCGCTCCGGCAGATATCATTCCCTCGGACATCCTGTCTCCGAGTGCAAAAAGAGCGTCACCGAGAATCTCAGACGGATAATTTGCTCCGGCAACCGTTATCCACATCACAAGCGCAAGAAGAAAAAGCATCACGGGGATTCCGAAGCGGCGGCTGAGAAATATCCTGTCAAGACGCCTGTCACGTCTGTACGGCGAGCCTTTCGTATTTACCGAAACACGTCGGGAAATCTCACGGCTGCGCTCTACATCGGCTGTAATTATACAGTCGGCGATTTTTTCCTGTGTGTAGCCTTTTTGCGCAAGATCTTCAATTATCTGCGATATTTCGCTGTCTGCGGTAATTTCCGTCCCCTCGTATTCTGCCGCTTTCCGGAGATATTCCTCATCGCCGGAAAGAATCCTCAGTGCAGCGGCTCTTTTTGAGAGCTTCCGGATATTATCAAGCTTTTCTGCGATAATTCCGGCGGCTTTTTCTATTTCGTCCGGAAGCGGCGTATGTACGGCAGAATTTTCCGGCGATCCGCTCACAAGAGCACACAGACGGCTGCACATCTCACGGATACCCTTTCCGCTTCGTGCCGTAACTCCTGCAACAGGAACTCCCAGAAGCTCCTCCAGAAGCCCGATATCAAGCCGGATTCCCTTTTTCTCCGCCTCGTCAAGAAGATTCACACAAACCAGCGTTCTTGGTGCGGCTTCTATTATCTGAAGCACAAGATTGAGATTACGTTCAAGGCAGGTAGCGTCGCACACAACAACGACTGCCTCCGCACCTCCGAAGCATATAAAATCCCTTGCAGCGGCTTCCTCCGCAGAGTTGGCGCGGAGAGAATATGCACCTGGAATATCCGCAAGAATAAAGCTCATTCCGTTGTGCTCAAAGCGTCCTTCCGCCGTTGAAACGGTCTTTCCCGCCCAGTTTCCGGTATGCTGCTTCATGCCAGTAAGTTCATTGAAAACCGTTGATTTTCCCACATTCGGGTTTCCAGCCAAAGCCACAAGATGCTCCACCATGACTACCTCCAGATTCATTTATGCATTATTATATGCCGGATAAATAGTTATGGTGCCGGAAAATTTTAAGGTGCGAGCATAACTTCCTGCATAAAAAACCGGACAGCAATTGCCGTCCGGTTTTTTTGTATTACATATCATTTCTGTTTTCGAGCGCTTTAAACAGCGTGATTTCGTCCGCATATTCAAGAATTCCGCCGACGGGAAGTCCGAATGCAAGTCTTGTCACCTTTATACCCATAGGTTTGAGAAGTCCGGCAACATACATTGCTGTTGCGTCGCCCTCTACTGTAGGATTCGTCGCCATGATAACTTCCTCAACGCCGCCTGCGGATATCCTCGCAAGAAGCTCTCTTATCCTGAGCTTATCCGGAGTAATTCCGTCCATAGGGGAAAGCAAACCGTGAAGAACGTGGTAAACGCCGTTATATTCCCTTGTCCGCTCAAAAGCCGTAACATCCTTTGGTCCCTCAACAACGCATATAACACGTCTTTCACGCTCGTCGTCGCTGCATATGGGGCAAAACTCCTTTTCCGTCAGATTCTGACAGCATTTGCAGCTATGAACGTTCTTTTTTGCGTCGATAAGCGCCTGTGCGAAGTCTTTTACAGATTCCTCGTCCATAGACATAACGTGATAGGCGAGTCTCTGTGCGGATTTCATGCCGATTCCGGGCAGGGATGCAAATTTTTCCGCAAGAATTACAAGCGGAAGTGCGTTATGATCTGCCATTAAATCAGAACAGGCCGGGGAGTGAAACGCCTCCGGTGATCTTGCTCATTTCGCTCTCAGTAGTAGTTTCAACGTTGTTGATAGCCTCGTTTACTGCGCTGATGATGAGGTCCTGAAGCATATCAATATCCTCGGGATCAACGACCTCAGGCTTGATTGTAAGAGCCTTGATAGTCTTTTTGCCGGTAACTGTTACTTCAACAGCGCCGCCGCCGGATGTTGCAGAGAATTCTCTCTCCTCGATATCTTCCTGAAGCTCAGTGATCTGATCCTGCATTTTCTGAGCCTGCTTTATCATCTGATTCATGTTCTGAGCGCCGCCGCCCATATTTCTGGGGATTCTTGCTTTCATTTCAATTTCTCCTTTATTTTTAATTGGTATATTAATGCAAACGCCTGTATATTGGCATTTACGAATTATCAACAGCAGTTTCAATATTGCTGTCAATTGCCTTTTTTATAAGCTGTTCCGCCATACTTTTCTGCTGATCGACCGTTGTTGCGCACCGTGCACGGATGAGATATTTCTGTCCGAGAACACGATTTATAGTCTCTCCGAGAGCCAGAGCATTTTCTCTGACCTTGAAAAGTGTGATGAAAAAGCGGTTCTGCGAGGTGATGAAGATAACATTTCCAGCCGTTGCCGCAGAAGAACCGTCAAGACTTCCTGCGACTGCCGGACAGACGTTTCTGAATTCCTCAAGGACCTCATCCCAGCGTGTGCATGGGCGGAGATCCTCCGGACGAAGCTTTTTAAGATCGACTGTCGGTGTCGGATCTGCCTCTGTTACGGGATTTGAAGCCGTAAGCTCCTCACGTTCTTTTTTTGCCGGAGTCATTTTCGGCTGACTTGCGGCATGACTGATTTTTTCTTCCAGCCTTTTTATTTTATCATAAATTTCAGAATTGTCAATAGATTCTCTGCGATTTCCGCCGGAACACATGGTAATCAGCGCCATTTCAAACTCAACACGTTTGTTCATGGCACGCTGCATACGTTCGCGGCACTCCTGAAGCAAAGTCAGGCGATTCATCACTGCGTCAAGCTCAGTTTTTCCGGAAAGAGCTTTAAGTCTGTCAAGTTCATCCGGAAGGCAGGCGATAAGATTTTCAGCCGTTTCCGGTGATACCTTAAGCAGCATGATATTTCTCAGCTGTGTGATAATCTCGTCGCAGAGCCGTGTGAGATCCTTCGACATATCGTAAAGCTCGCCCGTTATTGAAAGAGCCTTTGAAGCGTCGGAATCCTCAACTGCTTCAAGTATGCTGTAGAGGTAGTCACGTCCGGCAATTCCGGCAGAAGCTGAAACTGCCTCGGCATTTATGACATCGGCGCAGGCAGAGCACTGATCTAGGAGCGAAACTGCGTCTCTCATTCCTCCGTCTGCAAGACGTGCTATAAGATCAGCTCCGTCGCCGGTAAGGTTTATATCTTCCTGCTCAGCGATGTAGCTAAGACGTGAAGCGATATCCTCTGGCTTTATTCTTCTGAAATCGTATCTCTGACAGCGTGAAGCTATAGTTGCCGGAACCTTGTGTATTTCCGTTGTCGCAAGGATAAATTTCACATATGCCGGCGGTTCTTCCATGATTTTGAGCAGTGCATTGAAGGCGCTCTGTGAGAGCATATGCACCTCGTCGATGATATAAACCTTGTATTTTCCGCGTTCCGGCATATAAACAGCGCCGTCACGGAGATCGCGGATATCATCAACGCCGTTGTTGGAAGCAGCGTCGATCTCGATGATATCAGTCAGTGCGCCTGTATCAGCGTCACGGCAGATATCACATTCAAGGCAGGGGTTTCCGTCCTTCATGCAGCGGCAGTTGACAGCCTTTGCAAGAATTCTTGCGCAGGTAGTTTTTCCCGTACCCCTTGAACCTGTGAAAAGGTAGGCATGAGCTGTTTTTTTGCCTGTTATCTGGTTTTTCAGCGTTTCGGTAGTTTGCTGCTGGGAAATGACATCGTCAAAGGTCATTGGTCTCCATTTACGATATAAAGCCTTGTACACTTCCATGCCCCCTATCCGCATTATTCCGCATATCATAACAAAAAATTCCGGAACATAGATGTGCAGGCTTACTGCGGCACACAACACGCACCGCTTAATGCTGCTCGGTCTCCCGCCTGACATGGTTCACGGGGTCTTGTTGCACAGGGCCCACACATCTATATTTCGGAATTTACTGTCTGTAATCTCCTGATTGAGCCGACAATTATGCTCTGCTATTCATTATATCATATATTTTTCTATTTGTCAATACCCTTTTTACAGCGTGACGCTGCACCAAATTCACGTTCCCGTGCGCTGTTTTAATTCGGAATGCGGAATTCGGAATGCGGAATTATGGTTTCCCTGACGGGGCGATATTTTAAATGACCGATTGTAGGGGACGGCGTCTCGACATCCCACAAATAATCAATAAATCATCACGGACGCCCAATGATCGTCCCTACAAAAACACCACCACAATTCCGCATTAAAATGGACGGATGCAAACATCCGCCCAAAATAATATCTTATTTCTTTTCTTTGAGAAGATCTCTGATCTCAGTGAGAAGAACTTCTTCCTTAGTAGGCTCCGGCGGAGCTTTAGGAGCTTCTTCTGCCTTCTTTTTTCCAATTGTAAGAAGCTTATTTACAGCTTTCATCATGAGGAAAATGCAGAATGCCATGATAAGGAAGTTGATAATAGCTGTGATGAAGTGTCCCCAGTTGAGGTACTGTCCGGTATTAAATATTTCAATTCTTCCGCCGACATCAGTGCCGCCTATACAAGCGATAAGCGGATTGATAAAGTCCTCGGTAAATGCGGTAACGATGTTTCCAAACGCAGCACCGATGATAACACCAATAGCCATATCCATTACATTGCCTTTAAGTGCAAATGTCTTGAATTCTTCCAGAAATTTCTTCATTTCTTTTTCTCTCCTTTATTTTATATTTTAAGGATGTTTTTTTCAGCATCCTTAATTGCTTTATACTTCCGGCAGATCAGGTATCTGCGGAGTTTCTTCGTGGACGGTCTTTTTAGCCTGCATATAATCCGGAAGCTCTATTGCGTCGATCTCGTCAACGTATGTAGTTTTTTTCTTCGGCAGAGCCTCAACAGCGTGATCTGCCTGTTCCATTATAGCCTCTGTATGCTCAGGGGTATATGCTTCAAGCTCGCCGGCGTCGGCATCCTCAGTATTTTCCATTGAAATTCTTGATTTATAATGCTTATATTCCTGAATTTTATCAGCGTTAACGTCCTTTGTAACGCTCATTATATCCTGTGTATGTTCTTTCTCTTTTGCCTGAAGTTCTTCAGCGTTTACAGTTTCAGTCGGCTTCATATAGAGCTTGTTGTACTTAGCTTCTGTATTGGCAGCGAGCTGAGAGCCGTCAACGAGAGGAGTATCGCTCATATAGTCGTTCTTTTTGCGTTCAAAGCGCTTAAGACGGCTGACATCAAGATTATCAGCGGACACATCGCCCATATCGCTTTTGCCGAAGAAATCATCGCTGTCCTTGTGGTCGGAAGCCTTTCCGCCGTCGAAAAATTTCCAGAAATCATCAGAAACCTCAACTCTGCCGTTTCCTGCAGGTCTGTTCTGAACAGGCTGCTGCGGCTGACCATAAGGCTGCTGCATACCTCCCATTGGAGGCATACCGTACATTCCGCCCATAGGAGCCATACCAGGCATATCGCCCTGCATAGGCTGAACAGGCTGCTGAGGATACATCATAACAGGCGCCTGATTGTATATCGGCATTCCGTTCTGATCATAGCCGATCAGCTGCGGCTGAGGGTACATCATAGGCTGTGCCTGACCGTATATCGGCATTCCGTTCTGATCATAGCCGATTATCTGCGGCTGAGGGTACATCATAGGCTGTGCCTGACCGTATATCGGCATTCCGTTCTGATCATAGCCGATTATCTGCGGCTGTGGATACATCATAGGCTGTGCCTGACCATATATCGGCATTCCGTTCTGATCGTAGCCGATTATCTGCGGCTGAGGCATACCTCCCATTGGCTGAGACATTCCGCCCATAGGAGGCTGACCGTAAGGCTGCTGCGGCTGAGGGTAGCCGTACATTCCCTGCGGCTGAGGTGCAGGCTGGGGAACAGACTGCGGCGCAGATCTTTCCATAGAGGGGAGGGAAAGTCTGTCGGCATCAAGCTTCGGAATGAAAGGTTCATCATAGCTGCTGAAATCAAATTCTTCCTCATCACTGTTGAGTTCGTCAGCGGTGTAGAAATCGGAAGATGATTCGGAATATCGCGTATTATCGCAGATAGTAAAGGTTCCGGTACTCATGCTGAAGCCGCCGGAGCTTTGTTCTTCTTCGGAATGGTAATTTCCCATGTCCACCTGTTCGTAATTTACTTCCTGCGGATTTTCGAGATTGGTTCCGCATGATACGCAGAATTTAAGTTTAGGCGGATTCTCGTTGCCGCACTGAGGGCACGTCATAATATCACTCCTTTTTAAAAAAGACGGTGCATTTTATACACTCTAATTATAACATCCTATTCAATTATTTTCAATAGGGTTCACAAAACATTGTATAAAAAGAGAGATTTCAGTCACAAAAATTGTGCATATTAGACACAGCACAAAAAGCGAGTAGGGCAGAATGTACATTTTTGGCACGGTATATCAGGATAAATCCGGCAAAATCACGAATATACTCTGAAAACACTATATTTTTTCAAAAGGATGTGTTATAATATTGACGTATAGCAAAAGAAACATCTGCGCCATATGGCAGAATGGAGTAAAAAAATGGCTAAGAAGAAAAAGATAAGCAAAGAAAAAAGCATACAGCGTGCAAAGCGCATGACGGAGCTTGTTATCTGCGCCTGTATTATCGGTGCGTCGGCGCTTCTGATCAACGGCGCAATGAACCGCTCTGAAACTATCGACAGGGCTGATAATACCTCGAATGTTATTGAGGTCACAGAACCGACAACCGTTCCGCCGGAGGATGCTCCGGATCCCAACAAGGTGATCTATGAATCCCTCATGGTGGATACAAAGAACAAATATAAGGGCGATCTTATCCTCGTCAATGAGGATCATCAGTATTTCGGCGGCGATGAGGAGCTTGTCAGCATTATCGAAAAGAACAGCGAAAAGGGAATTTCGTTCTTCTCTGCACTTGCTGATCCTAATACTTCCGATGAGGACGACCTGATTCTTGCTTCGGTCTATGATCCTATGGAAATTATGATCGAGGATTACTACAATCTCTATTATGACGGCACGCTTATTATTTACGGAGCTCACAGAAGTACTGAGCGTCAGCAGGAGATCCTTGATGAAAAAGGTCCGGAAATTGCTGCAAAACCGGGCTACAGCGAGCACGAAACAGGCTATGCATTTGATTTCAGCGAAACGGTAAACTATGACTATCAGGGTACCGGCAATCATGCGTGGATCAACGAAAACTGCTATAAATATGGATTTATCGTCCGCTATACTGAAGAAAAAACCGATATCACAAAGATAGCCGCTGAACCGTGGCACTTCCGCTATGTGGGAATTCCTCATGCTTACTACATCACGGAAAACGATCTCTGCCTTGAGGAATACATCGAACTTCTCAAAAAGTATACCTACGAGGGTGAGCATCTTGAATTCAAGGATCACGAAAACAGAAGCTATGAGGTCTATTTTGTGGCATCCGATGACGGCGCAGAAAAGACAACCGTTCCTGTTCCTGCCGGAAAGGAATATGCTGTATCGGGAAATAACATCGACGGCTTTATTGTTACCGTGTATCACGACGGTGCTCCGGAGGTGGAATATCAGGTAGATACGGAAAGTCCTGATGATTCTGATGATGGTTCCGGCGAAAATACCGATGAAAATTCAGACGAGATGTGATTATCTGCGAGGGCGGCTTATATAGCCGCCCGTAACATATGAATACAGATTTTTACAGGCAGCCATCGGCTGCTTTTTTATTGTCAAACTGTCGAAACGACACAAACCGGAATTACAAAAATAATGCAAAATGCTGAAAATGCATAAATCACTTGACAAAGCGTCATAATAATGATAAATTATATTTAGCACTCGTGGTGTTTGAGTGCTAAGGGCGCCGGCGGTGCCCCTACAGATGCCGTTACATTTATTTTCACCATAATTACGAATTATGAATTAATATAAAGAAAGGTTGTGATGATTCGTGGACGACAGAAAGCTTAAAATTCTTGCTGCTGTAGTTGACGAGTATATCAGAACCGGCGAGCCTGTAGGTTCCAAAGCAATATCAAAGCTGGAGCATATAAAGGTTTCCGCAGCTACTATCCGCAACGATATGGCGGCTCTTGAACAGATGGGCTATCTTGAACAGCCCCATACATCGGCAGGCAGAGTTCCTACATTCATGGGATACAGGCTTTATATAGACGAGCTTATGACTCTGCCGGAGCTCTCCGACGACGAAAAACAACGCCTTGACGCAATGCTTGGCGGCGACGATGTCACAGAGGAGCTTCTTGTACAGAACGCCGCTGCGGCTCTCACGGAAATTACGCATTGTGCGGCTGTCACGGTGAATACAGCTCCGAAATTCTCGGTAATTTCCAAAGTAGAGGTAATCCCCACCGGAAAAAGACTTTACGTTATCCTGCTTATCACTTCAAGCGGAAACATCAAAAACAAGGCTTGCCGTCTGGAATTTGACCTCAACCACGAACAGCTTGAATTTTTCAGGCATTATATAGAAGAAAATCTCAATGGAGTTTCCGTCAGCGAGCTTTCAGATGAAATGTTCGACAAAATGGTGGCGGCACTCAGCACATATATGGTTTCACTTTCGCCTCTGGTGAAAGGAATATGCGAGCTTTCTGAAGATCTCCGTCATCAGGAACTTACAGTGAGAGGCGGCGAAAAACTTCTCTCATGCGATGATCTCGATAAAATGGAGGTCGTGAGGTTCATTGAGCACAAAAATGAATTCACCGATCTTTTAGAAGACGCATTCAGCGGAATTCAGGTGAAATTCGGCTCAGAAACCGGAAGCTTTGCAATAGGAAATTCAAGTCTTATCGTATCAAAATACAAAAAGGGCGGCAGAGAAGCCGGTTCCCTCGGAGTTATCGGTCCGATGAGAGTTGATTATAAAAAGATCATCCCTTATGTTGACTACCTGACGCAGAGAATATCAAGCATTATGTCAGGCAGCGACGATTATGATACAGATGAAAAAAATTCGTAGAAAGGAGCATACCGATGGAAGACAATAACTTCACAAATGAAGCTGAGGAAATTTCCGCAGAGCCTGAGGTCGAGATCGACGAGGAGCTTATAAACAAGATCCTTGAAGCTTCGGCAGACGGTACAGACGGCAGAACCGACGAGGATGACGCCGTAAGCGAATACAACGATACGGCTTCTCAGTATGCAGAGCTTGAAGAAGAACTTCAGGAATCAAAGGATAAATACCTCAGGCTTTTCGCAGAGTATGACAACTACCGCAAAAGAACAGCAAAAGAAAAAACTGAAACCTATCAGAACGCTTCTGTCAAGTGCATAGAACAGCTTCTCCCTATGATCGACAGCTTTGAAAGATCACTTGAAGCTGAGTGCACCGACGAAAACTTCAAGAACGGAATGACTATGATCTTCGGTCAGATAAAGGAATTTCTGGATAAAATGAACGTCACTGTTATTGACGCTCTCGGAAGCGAATTTGATCCGAACTTCCACAACGCTATCCAGCAGCAGGAGGGTACGGATTATGCATCCGGTCATGTGTGCGCTGTTTATCAGAAGGGCTATATGCTCGGTGATAAGCTTATCCGTCCGGCAATGGTTGCTGTTGCGGTCTGAGCACAAAAACATCAGCGGAATTTCCGCTGTACACATAAATATAAGTATATAAGCAAATAAAACGATTTATTTTCAGGAGGTTTTATTATGGGAAAAATTATTGGTATTGACCTTGGTACAACAAACTCATGCGTAGCTGTTATGGAGGGCGGTAACGCTGTAGTTATCCCCAACAGCGAGGGCGCAAGAACTACTCCTTCCGTTGTTGCATTCACAAATAACGGTGAGCGTCTTGTAGGTCAGGTCGCTAAGAGACAGGCTATCACAAACCACGACAGAACTGTTGCTTCTATCAAGAGACACATGGGCTCTGACTATAAGGTAACTATCGACGGCAAAAACTATACTCCTCAGCAGATCTCTGCTATGACTCTCCAGAAGCTCAAGGCTGACGCAGAAGCATATCTCGGCGAACCCGTAACAGAAGCTGTTATCACAGTTCCGGCTTACTTCACTGACTCACAGAGACAGGCTACTAAGGACGCAGGACAGATCGCTGGTCTTAATGTAAGACGTATCATCAATGAGCCTACTGCTGCTGCTCTTTCCTACGGTATCGACAAGGAAGAAGATCAGACAGTTATGGTTTATGACCTCGGCGGCGGTACATTCGACGTTTCTATCATCGAAATGGGCGAGGACGTTCAGCAGGTTCTTGCAACAGCCGGAAACAACCGTCTCGGCGGTGATGACTTCGATCAGCGTATCATCAACTGGATCGTTGAAGAATTCAAGAAAACAGAAGGCATTGACCTTTCACAGGATAAAATGGCTGGTCAGAGACTTAAGGACGCAGCTGAAAAGGCTAAGATCGAGCTTTCTTCAAGAACAACAACCTCTATCAACATTCCTTTTATCACTGTTGACGCAACAGGAACTCCCAAGCACCTTGACCTTACTCTCACACAGGCTAAGTTCAATGAGCTTACAGCTGATCTCGTAGAAGGCACAATGGGTCCGGTTCGTCAGGCTCTCAGCGACAGCGGACTTGCAATCTCTGAGATCGACAAGGTTCTTATGGTCGGCGGTTCTTCAAGAATCCCCGCTGTTCAGGAAGCTGTTAAAAAGCTTATCGGCAAGGATCCCTTCAAGGGAATCAACCCCGATGAGTGCGTAGCTCTCGGAGCTGCTTATCAGGGCGGTATCCTCGGCGGAGAAGTTGAAAACGGTCTCCTCCTCCTTGATGTAACTCCCCTTTCTCTCGGTATCGAGACAGCCGGCGGAATCTGCACAAGAATGATCGAAAGAAATACAACTATCCCTACAAAGAAGTCTCAGGTATTCTCAACATACTCCGATAATCAGCCTGCTGTTGACATCAAGGTTCTTCAGGGTGAGCGTGAGTTTGCTAAGGATAATAAGATGCTCGGAACATTCCTTCTCGACGGAATCGCTCCCGCTCCGAGAGGAATCCCCCAGATCGAAGTAACATTCGATATCGACGGAAACGGTATCGTTCATGTTTCCGCTAAGGATCTCGGCACAGGCAAGGAGCAGAATATCACCATCACTTCTTCCACAAATATGTCAAAGGAAGATATCGACAAGGCTGTTAAGGAAGCTGAGCAGTATGCAGCTGAGGACAAGAAGCGCCGTGAACAGGTTGATACAAAGAACGACGCTGAAAATCTTATCTTCCAGTGCGAAAAGGCTCTCGGCGACTTCGGCGATAAGGTTTCTGCTGACGAAAAGGCTGCTATCGAGGCTAAGTGCGCAGCTCTCAAATCTGCTGTCGAGGCTGACAATTTCGATGAGATTAAGGCTCAGAAGGAGGATCTCCAGAAGGCATTCTATGATCTCTCTGCAAAGCTCTACCAGCAGGCTAACCCCAACGGCGCTCAGGGCGGAATTGATCCTTCTCAGTTCGCTGATATGGCTGGCGGTCAGGCAGACGGCGGAAACGACGACGGCGTTGTTGACGCAGACTTTACAGAAGTTTAATCGGCATATAAACGATCAAGGGCGAAAAAATTCTTTCGCCCTTGAGGTGCGTTAGAGGAATTTAATTGCGGCACTGATTTCGCCGCAGAACGGAGAAATAAATGGCTGAAAAAAGAGATTATTATGAGCTGCTCGGTGTCCAGAAAGGAGCCTCCGAGGATGAAATAAAAAAAGCCTACAAGAAAAAGGCAAGGGAATATCACCCCGATCTTCACCCCGATGATCCTACCTGCGAGGAGAAGATGAAGGAAATCAACGAGGCATTTGAGGTACTTAACGATCCCGACAAAAAATCACGATATGATCAGTTCGGTCATGCCGGCGTCGATCCGAATTACGGCGGAGCTGACGGCGCAGGCGGCTTCGGCGGCTTCGGTGATATGGGCGATATCCTCGAAAGTATCTTCGGCGGCTTTGGATTCGGCGGCGGTTCAAGCCGCGGAGCTGCGGCTTCTGCAAATGCTCCGAAAAGAGGCGCTGATATTCAGGAATCCATTACTATCAGCTTTATGGATGCCTGCAAGGGCGTTAAAAAGGAAATGAAGATCAACCGTATGTGTACCTGCGACAGCTGTAAGGGAAGCGGCGCTCACGAGGGAACAACAGCTGATATCTGCCCAGACTGTCACGGACGCGGCTCTGTAAAAACAACACAGAGAACTCCGTTTGGTGCAATTTCTTCAAGCAAGGTGTGTCCGCACTGCAGCGGCAAGGGAAAGATTATCAAGGATCCCTGCCCGAACTGCCGCGGCATAGGCAGAGTGAGATCGCAGAAAACTGTTTCTGTTGATATTCCGGCTGGAATCGCAGATCAGCAGACTATCCGTCTTGGCGGTCAGGGTGACTGCGGCGTAAACGGCGGTCCTTCGGGCGATCTCCTTATAAACGTCAATGTAAAGAGCCATAATCTGTTCAGGAGAGAGGGATACGATATCCACTGCGAGATACCCGTTACCTATGCGGAGGCTGTTCTCGGTGCGGAAATAATCGTACCTACCATTGACGGCGATGTGAAATACAACATCAGCGAGGGAACTCAGACAGGTACTGTATTCAGACTCAAAGGCAAGGGCATACAGAAGGTCTACAAGACCGACAGGGGAAACCAGTATGTCAAGATAAACGTTGAAGTTCCGAAGAATCTGACAAAAAAGCAGAAGGAACTGCTGAAAACGTTTGAGGATTCGCTGAATGAGAAGAATTATGCCAAGAGACAGAGCTTTTTCGAGAAATTGAAGAAAAAGTTTGATATTTAATGTAGGGACGCCCAATGGTGGTCCTTACAAAAGATCACCTGACCGGAAGGTCGGTAGCCATAGAATAGTTTTTACCAAATACTCTATGACAATCGGTGACTATGCAAAAATGAACAGAGCAGTATCGCAAAATCAAGCGATACTGCTTTTTCTTTTGCTTCAATTACAAACAAAAGGCAAATTGTAATCCAGTTAAAATTTGACACAGATTTTACAAAACTCCTCTTTCCGACTTTACATTGAAGCTGTATAATTCAGATGTAAACAAAAAACGCAAATAAATTTACATCTGAAAGGACTTGTTATTATGAAAAAGATTATCAGTATTTTTGCCGCAGCACTTATTATGTGCAGTACATTCGCAGGCTGCTCCTCTGAAAAAGAATCAGTAGCAACAGACGGTTCAACATCAATGGAAAAGGTTATCGGCGTTCTTGGAGAAACCTTTGAAAACGACACAGGAATTACAGTTACATATAACCCAACAGGCTCAGGCTCGGGCATCAAGGCTGTTGCCGCAGGAACCTGCGATATCGGACTTTCAAGCCGTGACTTAAAGGACGAAGAAAAGGCACAGGGACTTGAAGCGACAGTTCTCGCTTATGACGGAATTGCAATCATCGTAAACCCTGAAAATCCCGTTTCTGACCTTGATGTTGAGACAATCGCTAAAATCTACACAGGCGAAATCACAAACTGGAACGAAATCGGCGGTAATAACAGCGAAATCGTACTTATCGGCAGAGAAGCCGGAAGCGGTACTCGTGACGGCTTTGAGTCTATCACAGACACAGAGGATAACTGCAAATACCGTCAGGAGCTTACCTCTACAGGCGACGTTATCACAACTGTTGCTGGCAATCCTGCAGCAATCGGCTACGCTTCGGTAGCGTCCGTAAAGGACAGCGTCAAAATGGTTACGGTAGGCGGTGTTGCTCCTAGTGAAGAAACAATCGAGGACGGCAGTTATGTTGTTCAGCGACCGTTTATCCTTGTAACAAAGACCGATACAAAGCTTTCAGAGAGCGCACAGAAATTCTTCGACTACATTACTTCTGAGAACGCAAGAGAAGCAATCGCTTCCGCAGGTGTTGTTGCGGCTAATTGATGCAATTTAAATTCGGAGCCAACTTATGAAAAAAAATATAATGATTGAAAGAGCAATTCACGGCGTATTTCTTATACTTGGACTGCTTACCGTCGGCTGTGTGTTGCTTATCACGATTTATCTTGTGATTTCGGGCATACCTGCAATAACGGAGATAGGACTTTTCAACTTCCTTTTCGGCACAGAGTGGGCGTCAACAGCCGCTGAGCCAAGCTACGGAATACTTCCCTTTATTTTAACAAGTGTTTACGGAACAGCAGGAGCAATTCTCATTGGTGTACCCATAGGATTCTTTGCGGCGGTTTACCTCTCAAAGCTTGCAAATCCCAAGGTAAAAGCCTTTATGGAGGGAGCAGTCAGCCTGCTTGCGGGTATTCCGTCAGTTGTGTACGGTCTGGTAGGTATGCTTGTACTTGTACCTGCAGTGCGTGAAATTTTTGACATCCCCGACGGTGCAAGCCTGTTTTCAGCTATAATAGTCCTTGCAATTATGATTCTGCCGTCGATTATAAAGGTATCAATGACGGCACTTGAAGCTGTTCCAAAGGAATACGAGGACGCATCGTTAGCTCTCGGTGCAACTCCTGTTGAGACTTATTTCAAAGTTTCCGTACCTGCGGCAAAAAGCGGTATTGCGGCAGCTGTTGTGCTTGGAGTCGGACGTGCGATAGGCGAAGCAATGGCGGTTATGATGGTATCAGGAAATGTTCCGAATATGCCGTCGCTTTTCCAGAGTGTGCGTTTCCTTACAACAGCAGTTGCAAGTGAAATGTCCTATTCAAGCGGTTTACAGCAGCAGGCGCTTTTCTCAATCGCGCTTGTGCTGTTCCTCTTTATAATGCTTATAAATGCAACTTTAAATTTCTTTCTTAAAAAGGAGAAAGACTGATGCTTAGTAAAAAAAGAAAAGCCTATATCGGCGCTATGAAAGCTGCTATGTATATTTCAACAGGACTTACTGCGGCGCTCGTAATCTTCCTTGTGGCGTATGTTTTCGTCAAGGGCATACCGCATATCTCGTGGGAGCTTTTGTCCACAAAGCCGAGCTACATAAGCGGCAGAATAGGCATTCTCCCCGATATCCTCAACACGCTTTATATTGTCCTTGCAACGCTTATCTTAGTCATTCCTCTCGGAGTCGGTGCAGCTATTTATCTTACAGAATACGCAAAAAACAAAAAGCTTGTGGGAATGATTGAATATGCAGCAGAAACACTTTCGGGTATTCCGTCTATCATTTATGGACTTGTAGGTATGCTGTTTTTCTGTCAGTTTTTAGGCTTCAAAACCTCTCTTTTAGCAGGTTCGCTGACGCTTGTAATTATGAATCTTCCGACCGTAATGCGTACAACTCAGGAGAGTCTTAAAACCGTACCTCAGAGCTATCGTGACGGTGCATTCGGACTTGGAGCAGGGAAATGGAGAGTAATAAGAACTGTGGTACTTCCCGGCTGTGTTGACGGAGTAATAACAGGCTGTATCCTATCTATAGGACGAATTTTAGGCGAGTCTGCGGCACTTCTCTTTACAGCAGGCTTTGCCCACGCTCTGAACGGTATTTTTGAGGGACTTACATCCCCAGGTGCTTCTCTTACCGTTGCACTTTATGTTTATGCAAAGGAACAGGGTGAGTTCGGAGTTGCCTTTGCAGTAGCCGCAATACTTATGATATTAACGTTTCTGATAAATTTATCTGCAACTCTTGTCAGCAGATATTTTGCAAAAAAGCGTGAGCTTTAACCGAAAGGAATGATACAATGAGTGATATAATGACAGCGAAAGACCTGAATTTATGGTATGACCAGACGCAGGCTCTCAAAAACGTGAATATTACAATTCCTGAAAAGAGCATTACTGCTTTTATCGGACCGTCGGGCTGTGGAAAATCAACATTTCTCAAGACCTTAAACCGTATGAACGACCTTATTCCTACGGTTAAGATAACGGGTGAGGTCTGCTATAATGGACAGAATATCTATGACAGCTCAGTTGATGTAAACGAGCTTCGCCGTGAGATTGGAATGGTGTTCCAGAAGCCCAATCCGTTTCCGATGAGCATTTACGACAACATTGCCTACGGTCCTAGAACACACGGTATTAAGTCAAAGGTGAAGCTTGACGAGATTGTGGAACAGTCCCTCCGTGACGCTGCTATCTGGGATGAAGTAAAAGACAGACTAAAGAAAAATGCCCTCGGAATGTCGGGCGGTCAGCAGCAGAGATTATGTATAGCAAGAGCGCTTGCCGTAAAGCCGAAAATTCTTCTTATGGATGAGCCGACCTCTGCACTTGATCCTATCTCAACTTCAAGAATAGAAGAACTTGCAATCGAGCTGAAAAAGAGTTATACTATTGTTATAGTGACTCACAATATGCAGCAGGCAGTCCGGATTTCCGACAACACGGCGTTCTTTTTACTGGGTGAGCTTATTGAATACGGCGAAACTGAAAAGCTTTTTTCACAGCCCGTTGATAAGCGTACCGAAGACTATATTACAGGAAGGTTTGGATAATGAGAAGCAGATTTGATGAGCAGTTGAGCATACTCAACACAGAAATGATAGAAATGGGTGCACTCTGCGAGGAGGCTATCGCTCTTGCATCGAAGGCGCTTACTACCGGAGATATCACGCTTGCAGAGAAGGTTATACCGATATCCTCGGACATCGACCAGAAGGAACGTGATATCGAAGCACGCTGTATGAAATTGCTTTTACAGCAGCAGCCTGTTGCAAAAGATTTAAGGCAGATTTCCGCCGCACTTAAAATGATAACCGATATGGAGCGTATCGGCGACCAGGCGGAGGATATTGCAGAGATAATCACCTATCTTGAGGGCAGAACAGCCGAAGAAACCGTGCATATCCGTGATATGGCGGCTGAAACAATTTCAATGGTAACAGACAGCGTTGACGCCTATGTAAAAAAAGATATCGAGCTTGCAAAATCGGTTATTGTCCACGATGACAAGGTTGACGAGTATTTCGACAAGATTAAGGGCAGTCTTATAAAAATGATTGCGGAAAATCCTGAAAACGGCGAATATGCTCTTGACCTGCTTATGATTGCGAAATATTTTGAACGTATCGGCGACCATGCAACGAATATCGCTGAGTGGGTGATTTTCTCCGTGACAGGTGCACATAAAAACTCATAAAGGAGTTGATTTATATGATATGGTGCGTTGAGGATGACGCAAGTATCCGTGATATAGAGGTCTATGCTTTACAGTCAACAGGACTGGAGGCAAAAGGCTTTGAGGACGGCGACAGCTTTCTGTCTGCTCTTAAAACTGAGCTTCCCGACCTTGTTATTCTTGATGTAATGCTTCCCGGAAAAGACGGCGTCGAGTTGCTTAAAATTCTTAAAAGCACGGCGGAGTATGTGGATATTCCCGTTATTATGGCTACCGCAAAGGGTGCTGAATTTGACAAGGTTCAGGGGCTTGATCTGGGCGCTGACGACTATCTTGTAAAGCCATTCGGCATGATGGAAATGATTTCGAGAGTAAAGGCAGTTTTGCGACGATGCAAGCCTAAAACTGTAAGCCGTATTTTACAGGCAGACGGACTCTCCCTTAATCTTGATGAACGTACCGTTACCGTAAACGGCGAAAAAGTTTCTCTTACCTATAAGGAATTTGAACTGCTTTCGCTTTTTATGAAAAACGTGGGACTTGTCTTTTCAAGGGACACGCTCTACAACGAGATATGGGGATCTGATTTTGTCGGCGAAACAAGAACCGTCGATATGCACATCAGAACGCTTCGTCAGAAGCTTGGCGAATACGGTGAAAAAATCGAAACTGTCCGTCATGTTGGGTATAAGTTCGGAGGCGGCAATGACAAGTAAAATTTTTCGCTCCATTTTTATTACTGCGCTCGCCGTTTTAGCAGCAACACTTGTGATTATAACAAGCTTTCTGTATGATTATTTTACCGATATTCAAGTAAATCAGCTTAAAGATGAACTTTCAATCGCTTCTGCCGGAACAGAAATATCCGGTGAAGAATATCTTAAAAATGTAAAAAATGATAATTTCCGTCTGACGTGGGTAGCTGATGACGGTACGGTACTTTTTGATTCACAGGCTGATAAAAAAACAATGGATAATCACATTGACCGTGAAGAAATATCCGAAGCTCTTGAAACAGGAAAAGGCAGCAGCTCACGCCGTTCAAAAACGCTTACCCGAAAAACGCTCTATGAAGCTGTACTGTTGTCTGACGGAACAGTTCTCAGAATCTCTATCAGCAGAACAAGCGGGTTTATACTTCTTCTTGGTATGCTTCATCCAGTTGTGATCGTAATAATTCTGGCGGTAGTATTTTCGGCGGTGCTGGCACATAAAATGTCAAGAAAAATAATTGATCCTCTCAATAAACTTGATCTTGACAATCCGACGGAGAATGACGCCTATGAGGAAATCGCACCGTTACTCAGCCGTATTCATAAGCAGAATATGAAGATTGAACGTAAAGCAGCGGAGCTTAACCGCAGAAAAGATGAGTTTGAGCTTATCACGAAAAATATGCGTGAGGGACTCTTGCTGCTTGATAAGAACAGAAATATTCTGACTATAAATTCGGCGGCAATGACGATTTTCGGTACAAATGAAAAGTGCGTGGGCAATGAATTTCTGACGATAAACCGCAGACACGAAATAACCTCTGCAATCGAAAAGGCACTTACAGGCGGACACGCTGAAATTCGTGCCAAGCTGGGTGAAAAGGAATATCAGTTTGATATAAGCCGTATTGAAACGGACGGCGAAACAGTTGGCGCAGTTGTTCTTGCATTTGATATAACAGAGCAGGCGGATGCTGAAAGGCTCCGCAGAGAGTTCACAGCAAATGTTTCCCACGAGCTTAAAACTCCGCTCCAGACTATCACGGGCAGTGCGGAGCTTATCGAAAACGGACTTGTAAAACCGGAGGATATGCCGCGTTTTGTAGGCCATATCCGTGAAGAAGCGACACGCCTTGTAACGCTTGTGGAGGATATTATCAGGCTTTCACAGCTTGATGAGCAGACGGAGCTTCCAAAGGAAAATGTTTCACTTTACGAAATAGTAAACGAAGCCTGCGGAGTTCTTCGTGACAGTGCAGATAAAAAGGATATTACGCTTTCTGTATCGGGTGACAGCGGGAAAGTTTACGGAGTAAAGCATCTGCTTTTTGAAGTCATCTATAATCTTTGCGACAACGGAATTAAGTATACTCCTGACGGCGGCAAGGTTGAGGTTGATATTTCAGAAACTGAAAAGGAAGTAACTTTAACAGTTTCGGATAACGGAATAGGTGTTGCTCCCGAACACCTGCCGAGGATTTTTGAACGATTTTATCGTGTAGATAAAAGCCACTCCAAAAAATCGGGCGGAACAGGTTTAGGACTTTCCATTGTAAAGCACTCCGTCCAGTATCACGGAGGAAAAATTTCGATTCATAGCGAGGAGAATAAAGGTACTGCTGTTACAGTGGTATTGCCGAAAAGCGAATAAATTCAAGCGACCGAGAATACTTCGGTCGCTTTTTGTGATAGAAGGAGAATAAGGCGTTTTATCTGGAGTGGCAGTCAATTACAAATCCGAAGAAAAAGAAAAAGGCTGCATAGCTTATTGCTACGCAGCCTTTCGGTACATACGATAAAACTTCTTTATCGCCCGCCCCTCAAATCAGGGGGATTTTTTTCTATTATTCAATATTTACAGAAACCTTAAGATCCTTCTTAGCTGCACCGGCACGCATAATTGTGCGGAGAGCCTTTGCGATCCTTCCCTGCTTACCGATAACACGTCCCATATCATCAGGAGCGACGGTAAGATGAAAAACGATTACTCCTTCTTCATCGGGTTCGTCCTCGATAATTCTGATAGCAGACTTATCTTCAACGAGTCCTGCTGCAATAGCGTAAAGTAAATCCTTCATTTGAAACCTCCGTAGAGCCTTCGGAACAGAGGCAGAGACTATTGTTGTCTCTCCTCTTCCGTAGAGCAATGATTAAAGAACGCCTTCATTCTTGAGGATGCCCTTTACAGTATCTGTAGGCTGTGCACCCTTAGCGATCCATTCCTTAGCCTTATCAGCGTCAACCTTAACAACTGAAGGGTTCTTTGTGGGATCATAGTAACCGATCTCCTCAACGAATCTTCCGTCTCTGGGGTATCTGGAATCAGCAACTACAATACGATAGAAAGGAGCCTTCTTAGCGCCCATTCTTCTGAGTCTGATTTTAACTGCCATTTTAAATTCACCTCCGTATAAAAATTTCTTGTATATCAAAGCAGTGAAAGCTGCGTTGAACCGTAATTCAGTAGTTAACTACGAGAAAAGCAACGGCGATAGCGATAATGAAAACGCCGATAAATCCGTAGATTATTCTTGTACCGGTTCTTCCGAAAAGAGTCATGAAAGGTCTTGCCTTGTAGTTATTCATGAACCAGTCCCAGTTGCAGATTGCACCGGCGAGTGAAAAAGCACCGGCGGCAATCATGATAATTGCAAAAAATATTTCCATAATACTATATTTCCGTCAATCAGAACTGCGGAAGATTTCCGCCGCCCTTGCCCTGAAGCTTGTCGAAATTCATGCCGGCGAGCTGTTTTCTTGCTTTACGCAGAGACATTTTGCTGTTTTTGCCGGTAAACTTCTTCATCATCTGCTGCATCTGGTCGAACTGCTTGAGAAGTCTGTTGACATCCTCGACCTTTGTACCTGAACCCTTTGCGATACGCTTTTTGCGTGAGGGATTGATAATTGACGGCTTAGCACGTTCCGCCTTTGTCATTGAAGTGATGATAGCCTCAATTCTGTCGAGCTGTTTTTCGTCGATATCGGCATCCTTGATCTTATCGCCGACGCCGGGAAGCATTCCGAGGATAGACTTCATAGAGCCGAGTCTCTTTATCTGCTTCATCTGGTTAAGGAGATCGTCCATATCGAACTTGTTCTCCTTGAATTTCTTGGTAAGCTTTTCAGCTTCCTTCTGAGACATAACGTTCTCAGCCTTTTCGATAAGGGTAAGAACATCGCCCATACCGAGGATTCTTGAAGCCATACGCTCAGGGTGGAACTGCTCGAAATCGTCGAGTTTTTCGCCCATTCCGACGTATTTGATAGGCTTTCCGGTAACGGAGAGAACTGACAGAGCCGCACCGCCTCGTGTATCGGAGTCAAGCTTCGACATAAGAACGCTGGTGATTCCGACGGATTCATCGAAAGCCTTAGCTACGTTAACGGCGTCCTGACCGGTCATAGCGTCAACAACGAGCATAATTTCATCGGGCTGAGTGAGTTCCTTTATATTCACAAGCTCATCCATAAGCTTTTCGTCAATATGAAGACGTCCGGCGGTGTCAATGATAAGGATATCGTGACCGTAGTCCTTAGCATGAGCAAGAGCCTGTTTAGCGATGATTACGGGATCTATCTGTCCCATTTCAAAGACGGGCACATCTGCCTTCTGACCTACGACCTGAAGCTGATTTATAGCCGCAGGACGGTAGATATCGCAGGCTGCGAGGAGAGGGCGGTGACCTTCTTTTTTAAGGAGCTTTGCAAGCTTTGCAGAATGAGTAGTCTTACCCGAACCCTGAAGTCCGCACATCATGATGACCGTAGGGGGCTTGGACGAGAAATTGATTCTTGCGTTGCTTTCTCCCATGAGGGAGCAGAGTTCCTCGTTAACTATTTTAATAACCTGCTGAGCCGGAGTAAGGCTTGAAAGAACCTCCTCACCGACAGCACGTTCAGTAACTTTCTTTACAAAATCCTTGACTACTTTGTAGCTTACATCAGCCTCAAGGAGGGCGAGACGTACTTCACGCATAGCCTCCTTAACATCGTTTTCGTTAAGTTTTCCTCTTGATTTCAGTTTTTTAAAAACGCCGTTGAGCTTTTCAGAAAGTCCTTCAAATGCCATGCTGTATCTCCCCTTTTAAAGAAGCTCCATTCCGTTGTTTATCTCCTCAATGAGATTCTGGCGGAGCTGTAGATTTTCTATATTTTCTGCAAGAGCTGCGATATTGCCGAAACATTCTCTCATTTTACCCAGCCTTCGGGCAAAGCCGAGCTTTTCCTCATAGTTGAGAAGAATTCCCTCAGTGCGTTTGATAAGGCTGAGAACCGCCTGACGTGTGATACCCATAGGGGTACCGATCTCTGCGAGCGACAGATCCTCACAGTAGTAGAGCTCCATAACGTTGCGCTGATGATCTGTAAGAAGATCGCCGTAGCAGTCGAGGAGCAGAACGAATTGAAGTTCCTTAGCCATAATCACGAGCCTCGCTAGTGTAATCTAAAAATACTTTACACATTATACACCATAATTGCGGATTTGTCAAGGGGATTCAGAAGATTTTCCGATATATGTGAACAATGACAAATCACGGCGGAAACCTCACGTTTATTTGATTCATAATTCATAATTGTAGAGGACGGCGTCTCGATATCCCGCAAATTACCGATGAAATATAAATGGGAGTCCGCATGATAAATAATTCATGAAAACAACACGGGCGCGCACATGAATTCGTCCCTTGCTGTGATGATCAGACAACCTGTGCCCCTTGACTTTCACCTGCATATATTGTATAATAAATATAAATTTGATTGCCGAAACGTCTGACCAGAAAACAGGCGGTTTTTCTCATGAAGCTGACGGCTGCCCCGCCATTGACTGTAATTATGCTCAGCAGCGGCGGAATTTGATTTCCAGAGGTAATTTTAATGAAATATATAGTTGCTGCCGAAACGGATATCGGCATTTCAAAAAAAGTCAATCAGGACAGCATATGCGTGAAAAACGCCGAAACAAAGCAGGGTAAGGCTGCTCTTGTAATGATATGCGACGGTATGGGCGGACTTTCCAGCGGTGAGCTTGCCAGCGCCGAGGTCGTGAGGAGCTTCTCTGACTGGTTCGACTACGAGCTTGCCTATGAGCTCGAAAAATGGAGTTGGCGTGACGCCGGTCAGAGCGTTCTCAGAAGGCTGATGTCGCTCAATTCCAGAATAATCAACTACGGCAGAATCAACGGCACTCAGCTTGGAACTACCACAACGGGAATTCTTGCCGTAAACAATCAGATGATGACCTTCCATGTGGGCGACAGCCGTATCTACAAGCTTTCGTATCAGATAAAACAGCTTACAGAAGATCATACTTTTGTGAACCGTGAGATGAAAAAGGGAACAATGACCGAAGAACAGGCAAAAACTGATCCTCGCCGCAACGCTCTTACGCAGTGTATCGGCGTTTCCGGAGATATCACTCCGGAAATTAAATTCGGCAGTATTGAAAACGGTACGAATTATCTGATATGCTCCGACGGCTTCCGCCATGTTATCACGGAGGATGAGATTTTCGACGGACTTTCACCTAAACGTATCACCACAAAAAGCTCTATGCAGGCACGGCTTCGTGAGCTTATCGAGACCGTAAAGAGCAGAAAGGAAACAGACAATATTTCTGCTGTGATGTTCAGAGCAGAATATTGAGATCAGAGGAGCAGCAATGACTAAATATGAAATAATGGTTATAGTCGCAGCAGCAGCGGCATTCGTCCTGATAAATATAATAATGTGGAGCATCATAATTTTCGTGGAGAAAAGAGCCCGTGAAAAGAACGGTTCTGCGGCGGCTCCTATCGCACGGACAGCTCCGGCGGAGGATATGCAGGTGTACGAATTACCGCCCGATAATGTTCCGCAGAGACCTCGTGTGAAAAGAAGCGATTTCATTCTGCTGGATGATATCGTGATAGTGCATACGGATGAAAGAATTGAATGAGCAAAACAACGGGCGAACACAGTTCGCCTCTACAATATAAACAAACAATTACGGGATTCCAAATGATTATCAGCCCTTTGGAATCCCGATATTGTTTTTATTTACTTTTTATTTTTCGCAGCTCTGCGTTTTTTTGCCGGTTTTCTCTTACTGCGGTTAATACGCATCTGTTCCTGACGAGCCTTTTTATCCTCAAGGCGCTTGTATGCTTCATCGAAGAAATACTCCTGCGAGTTGAGTATTTCCTCGCCGTCTTTGCGTTCAGCGTGGATATAAGTACCGTCATTCTGCATAATACGAGCCTTTACATTATCCTTCATCATCACGGCGAACATATCACGGATGCGCTTTTTCAGCCTTTCATCCTCAACGGGAGCGGCAACCTCAACACGGCGGATAGTATTTCTGCTCATGTAGTCAGCCGAGCCGATGTATATCTTCTGTTCCTTTCCAGCCTTGCCGAAAATAAAGATTCGGCTGTGTTCAAGGAATCTTCCCACAATACTGCGGACGGTGATGTTCTCAGTATATCCCTCAATGCCGGGAATTATACAGCAGATTCCCCTGACAATAAGCTCAATTTTCACGCCTGCCTGAGAAGCCTCTGCAAGCTTTGTTATAATAACCTTGTCGCAGAGAGAGTTCACTTTCGCCGCAATATAGCCTTTTCCGCCGCTTTTCGCAATGGCTATCTGCTCATCCATCATGGCAAGAACCTGCGGTCTGAGAGCGAGCGGCGATACAAGAAGCTTGTTCGTTTTTTCAACAAACGTACCGTTTAAAAGTCCGCTGAAAACTGCTTCTGCATCGGCGGCAATTTCCCTGTCTGCGGTCAGAAGCATGAGGTCGGTGTATATCGCAGAAGTTTTTTCGTTATAATTTCCGGTGCCTATCTGCGTAACGTAGTCAAATTCGCCGCCGGCAGCCTTTCTCGTGATGAGAAGAAGCTTCGAGTGTGCCTTGTAATCTCTCGGGCCGTAGATAACCTTGACACCGGCTTCCTGAAGAATCTTCGACCACTCAATATTATTCGCCTCGTCAAATCTCGCACGAAGCTCTATCATAACAAGAACTTCCTTGCCGTTTTCGGCGGCAGTGCAGAGAGCGTCAATGACCTTGCTGTTGCGTGCAAGGCGATACAGCGTA
Organism: Ruminococcus sp.; assembly: GCA_017461395.1. GTDB lineage: Bacteria > Bacillota > Clostridia > Oscillospirales > Ruminococcaceae > Ruminococcus. The sequence continues at coordinate 79,165 of JAFTYF010000033.1, read as the reverse complement.
ATTTTTATTGATGTTACCTTAGGATCAGCGGCGGATTCCTGAAGAAGCCTGATAAATGAAGCCGTCATCGACTCAAAAGGATAGCTTAGAAGGATATCCTTTGCCTTTATCTGCGCAAACATGGATTTTTTGTCCGAGATCGCCGCCGGAACTCTTGGAGAACGCTTCGTATAATGAAGCTTCTCGCTTTCGTCAAGCTCCTGCAAAGCGAAAAGGAACGAGACATCCAGCGGCATTCGTGACGTAAATACTCTTGAATTCTTTATTTTCAGCTTTTTGCAGATATAATCAAGAGCGTCGTTGGAGAAATCATCGGAAATTTCAAGTCTTACCGGTTCAAGCTTCGTGCGTTTTGCAACAAGCTCCTCCATATTGCGGCGGAACTCCTCGCCCTTGCCGGTCGCCATGATATCGGCATTTCTTGTTATTCTTATTAGAGCACGGTCAATGACCTTGTAATTCTTGAACATAAGGTGTGCAAAATGCAGAATCACGTCCTCCGTGAGGATAAAGCGTTTGCCGCCGTTTCCGAGAGGGATCATCCTCTCGCCGTGGTCGTAGACTGTGGGAATGATTCCGATTGATATATCCTTTTTGGAGCTGAGCTGTACTATCGCATAGATAGCCTTGTTTTTGAGGAACGGGAATGGCAGTGCGTCATTTACAACAATTCCGGAAATGAACGGTTTAATTTCACGCTTGAAGTAAAGCTCCAAAAATGTGCGTTCATCGTCGGTTGCAGTCTCCATAGTTACCTGTTCAAAGCCGAATTCAGAAAGCTCCTCCAGATTTTTTCTGTAGGCTTCCTCTACGCCCGGCTGCTGACGTCTGACAGCAGTAAATACAGCGTCAAGCTGCTGAGCGGCAGTCATTCCGGTACGGCTGTCTTTTTTGTTCTTGTCGGTCTTGGCTGTGTCGGTCAGCGAACCAACTCGAACCATGAAAAATTCATCCAGATTGCTCTGGTATATCGCAGAAAATGAAATTCTTTCAAGAAGCGGATTGCTTGCGTCTGTTGCTTCTTCAAGAACCCTTTTGTTGAATTTGAGCCATGAAAGTTCACGGTTTTCCATAAACTCCATATTTATTCTCCTATCTGTCTATTTTTATAAACTAATTATACATCTTTTTTGTTACATTGTCAAGATGAATGATGCAAAAATAAATAACTCCGGCTTTACGGCTTTGCTTCTGTAGAATCTTGTATGTATTATCGGGGGAAACCTTTCTGAGGAAAGGTTCTCCCCCGAACCCCCTTCCAAAGACTTTTAATACTAATTTCCGCCTGATACAGCACACGAATGAAATAAATAAGATACTTTGATTTTTCTCTTAGTGTGCTGTATCAGGCGGAAATTTAATACTGAAAGTTTTAGGAAAGGAGTTTGAGGAACAACCCTTTTTCAAAAGGGTTTTCCTCAATTATGCACATAAAAACTCCTATAGAAGTATAACCATAAAACCGAAGTTACTTATTCTTCATATAGTCATCCATAGCGGCGGCGGCTTTTTTACCGGCACCCATAGCGAGGATAACAGTAGCTGCTCCAGTAACGGCATCGCCGCCGGCATATACGCCATTTTTGGAGGTAAGACCGTTTTCGTCTGCGATAATACCGCCCCATTTTTGAGTATCAAGACCACTTGTTGTAGATTTTATAAGAGGATTAGGGGAAGTACCGATAGACATAATAACGCAGTCAGCCTCGATTTCAAAGAAAGCTCCCTCAATCGGAACAGGCTTTGCTCTGCCGGAAGCGTCAGGCTCAGAAAGTTTCATTTGCTGGCAGACAACGCTTTTTGCCCAGCCGTTTTCATCAGATTTTATTTCGATGGGATTAGTGAGGAAATTAAAGAGAATTCCCTCCTCCTTAGCGTGTTCAACTTCCTCTGCTCTTGCAGGAAGCTCATTTTCGGTACGTCTGTAGACGATATGGACATCTGCGCCGAGTCTTTTTGCGCATCTTGCAGCATCCATAGCGACGTTTCCGCCGCCGACAATAACAGCCTTAGTTCCAGCCTTGATAGGGGTAGAGCTGTTTTCTCTGTAAGCCTTCATAAGGTTGATTCTTGTGAGAAATTCGTTAGCCGAATAGACGCCGTTGAGGTTTTCGCCGGGAATATTCATGAATCTCGGCAGACCTGCGCCGGTTCCGATAAATACAGTTTCAAAGCCCTCGTCGTGCATAAGTTCGTCTATGGAGATAGTTTTTCCGACAACGGTGTTAGTCTCTATCTTTACGCCAAGAGCCTTAAGACCGTCGATTTCCTTCTGAACTATCGACTTAGGAAGTCTGAATTCAGGAATTCCGTAGGAAAGAACTCCGCCGGCAACGTGGAGAGCTTCGAAAATGGTTACATCATAGCCTTTTTTAGCAAGATCTCCGGCGCACGCAAGACCGGAAGGTCCGGAGCCGATAACAGCCGCTTTATGACCATTTGAAGCCGGTTTTTCTGCCGGAGCTTCAGGCTGTGCGTTGTGCCAGTCAGCCACGAAGCGTTCAAGTCGTCCGATAGCTACAGGCTCGCCCTTGATTCCTCTCACGCACTTGCTTTCGCACTGATTTTCCTGAGGGCATACTCTGCCGCATACAGCCGGAAGCGAGCTTGATTTTGTGATAATTTTGTAAGCTTCAGCGAAATTTCCCTCAGCGACCTGAGCGATAAACGCCGGAATGTCTATCTGTACGGGACATCCGCTGGTACAGGGCTTGTGCTTGCAGTTAAGACAGCGTTTAGCCTCGCTGATTGCCTGTTCCTTTGTATAGCCAAGAGCAACCTCCGAGAAATTTTTATTTCTCACATCCGGCTGCTGAACCTGCATTTCATTTTTCTTCAGTGACATATCAGGCATTTTACTTTACCTCCTGACTGAAAAGATTGCAGGTCTCCTCGTGAGCCTTGCGTTCAAATGGCTTGTACATTGCACTTCTTGCCATAGCCTCGTCGAAATCTATAAGATGACCGTCGAATTCCGGACCGTCAACGCAGGCGAATTTAGTTTCTCCGCCGACAGTAAGACGACAGCATCCGCACATTCCTGTTCCGTCAATCATGATAGGATTCATGGAGGCAACGGTAGGCACTCCGAATTCCTTTGTAAGACCGCAGACGAATTTCATCATGATAAGCGGTCCGATAGTGATAACTCTGTCGTATTTCTCGCCGCTTTCGATGAGTTTTCTGAGAGCGTCGGTAACAAGTCCCTTTTCGCCGGCTGAGCCGTCATCGGACATAAGTATAAATCTTGACGAAGCCGATCTGAATTCGTCCTCAAGAATAACGAGATCGCTGCTTCTGAATCCAACAACAGCATGAACTTCAACGCCAAGCTCGTGGAGCTTCTTTGCAACGGGATAAGCTATAGCGCATCCCACGCCGCCGCCGACTACGGCGACTTTTTTAAGTCCCTCTGTTTCTGTAGGACGTCCGAGAGGTCCTACAAAATCGTGGAGACACCCGCCCACACTGAGGTGATTGAGCTTTTCAGTTATAGAACCCACGATCTGGAAAATTATCGTAACTGTTCCGGCATTTCTGTCGTAATCAGCGATAGTCAGCGGAATTCTCTCGCTCTCGCTGTCAGTTCTGAGAATTATAAACTGTCCCGGTTCTGCCTTTGCGGCAACTCTGGGAGCATGGATTTTCATAAGAGTAACAGTCGGATTAAGACTTCTCTTTTCAAGTATTTCAAACATTGATACTACCTCGATAATTTAAGGAATAATGAGCGCCATTGATCACATTCCTGATATACAAAATGTAAATTCAATCAGTCTTTCTTGGATTTTTCATCAATATTATGGACGGGCTTGCAGGGATTTCCCACAGCCACGCATCCGGCAGGAATATCATTTACAACGACGCTTCCGCCGCCGATAACCGCACCGTCACCGATAGTAACGCCCGGCATTACGCAGACATTTCCGCCTATCCATACATTGCTTCCGACCTTGATAGGTTTTGCGAATTCAAGACCGGCATTTCTTGTTTCTGGGTCAAGGGGATGACCGGCTGTGTAAAAACCGCAGTTCGGACCGATAAACACGTTATCGCCGAAAATAACCTCTGCGCAGTCGAGAATAACGCAGTTATGATTTGCATAAAAATTGTCTCCGATTATAATATTATAGCCGTAATCGCAGAAAAAATCCGGTTCAATAACGGTATTTTCGCCTTTAAGAGCAACAAGTCTGGTGAGAAGTCTTTCTCTTTTCTGGAAGTCGTTGTAGGTGATAGCATTATACTCCATGCAGAGTTTTTTTGCGTTGATTCTTTCTGCGACAAGCTCTCTGTCGTTGCCGTTGTAAAGCTCGCCTGCCTGCTGTTTTTCCTTTTCGGTCATTTTTTAACCCTCCTTCTGATTATCCTGTGAGTATATTTTATGCCTTGCCCTTGCAGCCTTTTGAACCGAAGCTTCCGCCCATTGAGAGGATGTTCGTTTCAAATGTGTAGCTTATCTTTGCTGCCTGTCTGTGGCGTTTGAGAGCAAGCTGTATCATGCGCTCAAGAAGTTCTGTATATTTAACTCCCTTAGGTTCCCAAAGATAGAATGAAAGCGAACCGGGAATTGTATTTATCTCGTTAATGTATATTTTCTGAGTTGCCTTGTCAAGCATGAAGTCGATTCTTGCAACACCGGAGCATCCGAGGTAACGGAATGCTTCAACGGCTGTCCTGCGCACCGTTTCCTCCTGTTCGGGAGTAATTTCAGCCGGAATCTTTCTTTTCAGCGTAGCCATACCCTTGCTGCCGCCGGATTTTCCGCCGCCGACATACTTATCCTTGTAGCTGAGAATTTCATCCTGCTGTACAGGTTCTTCGCATACAGAGGCTTCTGCTGATTCGCTGTCGCCGCATACGGAGCAGTTGATTTCCTTAAGCTGAACTACAGCCGGCTCAACGAGAATTCTGTCTGCGAACTCAAATGCTTCCTCGATAGACTTTTCAAGTCCTCTGCGGTCGGACGCTTTGGAAATTCCTACGCTTGAACCAAGATTTATAGGCTTTACAATAACGGGATAGCTGAATTTTCCCTCAACCTGAGCGATAAGTTCCTCTATTTTGTCCATATCGTATGAGGAGAAACGGCAGCAGTCGAGTACGGGAAATCCTGCGTCTTTAAGAAGTATCTTCATCACGAATTTGTCCATTCCCACTGCGGATGAAAGTACATCACAGCCGACGTAGGGGAGGTCGAGAGTCTGGAGATATCCCTGAAGTGCGCCGTCCTCAACGTTTGTACCGTGAACGATAGGGAATGCAACGTCAACGTCTGAAATAACGTTAGAGCCGAACTTCTTCATCTTCTGGCGGATAAGCTGGACTTTCCCCTCGCTTCTCACGAAAACACACTCTGTAGATTCCTTCAGGAGCGCCGGAATGTCCTTGAATGAATTGATATCCATGAGCTTTTCGCCTGTATAGAACTCATTTCCCTTTGTCATGTAAACGGGAATGATATTGTATTTTTCCTTATTCATGCTTGCCATAGCCTGAACTGCGGAAATTACCGAAACCTCATGTTCAACGCTCTTTCCGCCGAATAAAACTGCAAGATTGATTTTCATATATGTATCTCTCCTTATATAAATTTATTGGTACTCTATCAAGCAAGTGCAATATGCAGAATAATGCCGATAATAAGGCACATAACGCCGCCAAAAACAAATTGCAGTCCGTAGGAAGAATATAATGCTTCCTCGTCGGTAAAATAGAATTCATTCTTAGTGCCGGAGACCACATTCACAACGACCTTATCGCCGACAGAATAATTTTTATCCGGTGAGATAGGGCGATGGAAATGAACGGCTTTATATTCACGGTTGTTTTTCTCATATTTAACTACAGGAACAATACCGTACTTACTCTTTCGCAGTTCAGTGATCTCTGCCGCCACACTTTCGGATTCCTTTGCAGAACGTCTGGCTCCTAAAAACAGAACTATCCCGACAATAAGTCCGGCAGCACCGACTAATATCATGATTTTTTCGTACATTATTTTCTCCTTTATAGCGACATCGTTTTGCCGAATTTTATCTTAGTACATCAGTAATTATCGGGCAGATCGTTTTCCAGAAGGACTATCTTCTTCTTGTCCGTCTGATATCTGCGCACGTTGTCAAGCGCTTCGCCGAGTGAATCTGCAACAAACACCTTGTTCATATCATAGCCGGCAGCCTTTATGCCGTTGTAGATAGGCACTGTCTGATTTTTTCCGACAAGAGCGATATAGTCGCAGACTGCGGCGGCTTCCTGTCCGAATTCAAAATTGAGTTCTTCCTGCTTTGCGCCAAGCTCGACCATTCCGGGAGTGACAAGTATCTTGCAGGCGTCGAAAAGTCCAAGCACATTGAGCGCCGCACGGCATCCGCTCGGATTTGAATTATATGCGTCGTCGATGAAGGTGATGTCGCCGCCCTTGTCAAGAAGCTGTAATCTGTGCGGAACAGCGGCGATTCTCTTAACGGGAAGAACAAGCTTTTCAAGCGGAATTCCTGTTCCGTGAGCATATGCGATAGCTCCGACTACGTTCTGTACGCTGTGCTCACCGAGAAGCTTCATTGTGAAGCGGCAGCTTTCGCCGTCAGGTGCAGTCATTGTGAATTCCGTTCCCTTGTCGGAAACTGAGACATCAGACGCACGGTAATCACAGCCCTCTGTTGTTCCGTAGAGGATTGCGCCCTTGTACTTAGGGGCACGGCTTCTGATAAGCTCGTTGTCGCCGTTGAGGTAAATTTTTCCGCCAGCCGCCTGAACGCTGTCGGCAAGCTCGAATTTCGTATTGAGTACGTTCTCGACAGAACCGAAAGTCTCAAGATGCTGAGGTCCGACGGATGTGATGATACCGTCATGAGGATGAGCTATTTCGCAGAGCTCGTTGATTTCACGGACACGTCTTGCGCCCATTTCGCAGATGAAATATTCATTTGTAGGTCTGAGGTCACGGCGTATCGTTATCGTAACGCCCATAGGTGTATTGAAGCTTTCGGGAGTTTTCAGCGTATCATACTGAGAGCCGAGAAGCTCGCTGAGGTAGAATTTCATGGATGTCTTGCCGTAGCTTCCGGTGATTCCGACCTTGTGGAGCGACGGCATTTCGCTTAAAATACGCTTTGCATCGTTGATGTACCAGTTCTGTACTGCCTTTTCGATCGGCTTGTTGCAGATGTTTGAAAGCGGTACAAGAATCGGTGTGAGGTAGAGTGCAGAGCCGATGTAAATATACATCCACGGAGAATCAGGCTTTCCGCCGGATATCAGTATACCGGCACCTGTTATAAGTGCGGCAAGAATCCAGAAAGTCGTCATCATCCGCTTTACTCTTGCGGTGTATACAAGAGGCTTCTTAAATTTCTTACCGGGCTTGTTTTTTATGATTATGAAAATATTAAAGACTGCCAGTACAATAATCATTATACGCATTGCTGTTTTCGTAGAAAATAGAAGCAGTATGAACTGAACTGCAAAAAGCTTAGCCGGAAGAATATATCTCTTGAAATTCTTCTTCATCCACCATGAATGCTCCGGTGTTTTGTAGCCGTTCAGCTGAAGCATATGGAACTCACGGAGCGATGAGAAAAGTATTGCGGCAAAGGTTATCGCCGTATATATGCAGAAAATTGCTATATTCATGTATTTCTCCTAAAAATGTATTGTAGGGGACGGCGTCCCGTTTAATTAAGATATGACGGCATACGTTGTATCCGCTGTGTTATTCCTCGATTTTCAGGAAAGAGCACATTACACGGTTGAAAGTGTACTGCTGGTCAAGGAACGAATAATGTCCGGCATTTTCAAGCTTTACAAGACCGGCGTCGGGAATGAGCTTTTCCATTTTTTCGCCGTCTGAAAGCGGAGTTGCCGTATCGTTCACGCCCCACACAAGAAGCGCCGGACACTTGATATTCGGCAGAAGCGGCTCTAAATCTTCGTTTACGGTTTTTACAAGAACCTGTCTCATAAGCGGAGAAGCGGCAACATAATCAGCACTGCCGTACTTCACACGGAGCTTTTCAAGCGCGTCCGGAGCAAGCTTCTGCATGAGCTTTGTCGAAAGAATCGCCTTTCCCATCTTGTATTTGCGTGTACGCCAGCTTTTCTTGTTAGTTTTCGGCGGAAGGATTCCGGCGCTGTCCACAAGAATTACTCTGCTGACACGGAAAGGAAGATTATTTCGGCTGTTGAGCTTGATTATCACTCGTCCGCCGAATGAATGGCCGAGAAGCATGACTTCCTTATCTTCGTAATCTTTAAGAAAATCAACAACGAAGTTTGCATAATCGTCAACGCACCACGCTGACGGCGGCTCCTGACTTTCGCCGAAACCGGGCATATCCATAGCCACGACATGATACTTTCGTGACAGAAGCTCTATGAGGTTGGCAAAAAGCTTTATATTGCTTCCCCAGCCGTGAAGAAGCACGATAAGTTCGCCGCTGCCCTTATCCTCGTAGTTTATCTTTATACCGTTTACTGTTTTTATCAATTTCATTATCTCCATGTATTTATTGTTATATCAGTATATGTTATACAGCTTCCGCATGATAACATACATACTTATTATATCACGGCAGAGATTCAATGTCAATATTTTTAAGGCAACACCGTACAAGTTTTGTGCTATATTGCGTTATTTACAATTTCTATTGCCGAAAGTCTTGATTTTCCGTTCAATATGTGGTATAATACAGCTGATGATCATTAGCGATCAGACTATCTCAAATATCACAAAGGAGGAATTTCAGCAATGGACATCAAGGAAAAACTCGGCGATCTTACAGACAAGGTAAAGGACAAGGATTTTCAGGACGATCTCAAGAAGGATCCTATCAAGGCTGTTGAAGGTCTTACAGGACTCGACATTCCTGAGGATAAGGTTGACAAGGTCGTAGACGCTGCTAAGGATAAGCTCGGCGACGTTATCGACAAATTCAAGAAGTAATTGCGAAAAAATGAGGTGCTTCAAAAAGCACCTCATTTTTGAAACAGTACCGTACAAAACCTTGAATGAAAGGGGATATATCTTGAAAAAAATTATTGAAGCTCTGCGTGAAATTCCGCCGCTGCATTTCATTATGCTCACTGTCGCCGGAATAATAAACGCTTTCGGAATAACTATATTCCTCATGCCGGTAAAGCTCTATGACAGCGGGATTTCCGGCACATCCATGTTTCTTGCACAACATTCTCCGGAATGGCTTTCGCTGTCGGTATTCCTAATAATCCTCAACGTACCTCTGTTTTTGTACGGTATGAAAAAGCAGGGCATTTCCTTCACGATATGCGCTGTGTATACCGTTATTATCTACTCTGTGGCTTCGTGGCTGATAACCGATGTTCTTCCCATTGATGTAAGCCTTGCCTCGCCTCTCGCCGGAACTGATCTGCTTCTGTGTGCCGTTTTCGGCGGAGTTATCTCCGGAATGGGCAGCGGTCTTGCGATAAGATACGGCGGTGCAATGGACGGAATCGAAGTTATGGCTGTTATCTTCGCAAAAAAGCTTGGTCTGTCTGTCGGAAGCTTCGTGATGATATACAACGTAATACTCTACATAATCTGCGGAATCGCCATAAACAGCTGGATTCTTCCGCTTTATTCCATTGTTACATACGCTGCGGCACTCAAAACGGTTGACTTCATCGTTGACGGTCTCCAGCGCTCAAAAGCGGCCATGATAGTCACTTCAAAGCCCGATAAGATAAGCAGCCGCCTGATGAACGAATTCGGCTGCGGCGTTACTATAATTCAGGCTAAGGGCGGCTTCTCCGGCACTGACAGAAGTATTCTCTATTTCGTTGTGAACCGCTTTCAGGTCATGAAGGTGAAGGATATCGTGCATAAGGTCGATCCTCTTGCATATATCACCCTCACCGAGGTTGCGGATATATTCTCGGCTAACCACAATAATTGAGGTGATTACTATGCTTAAAAAAATTCTTTCCCCGAAAAGCTGCGCAGAGTGCCGTCTCTGCTGCATTTTCGACAGCTCAGATATATGGGAGATGCCCGTTTTTTCCGGCGAAACAGCGGAAATTCTCCGGAAATCTCTGCCGGATACGGAATTTATCCCATGCGGCAGCGGATACATCCTCAGAACAAAGGAAATAAGCGGTACAGAAATAATCTCATGTCCGGCGCTCACTGAAAACGGCTGTATGCTCGGCGACAGCAAGCCTTTCGACTGCCGTATATGGCCGTTCCGCATAATGGAGATCGGCGGCAGACGTGCGATAACTGTTGCTTCGATATGCAGCGAGATCTACAATCGTCCGCTCTCTCAGCTTGTGGAATTTCTCAAAGAGGGTACGGCAGATACGATTTTCAGCTATGCCGATGAACATCCGGAAATAGTAAAGCCCTATGACGAGGGATATCCGGTACTTTTGTTTGAAAAATAATGTACTATGTATATATCCTGAGATGCGCCGGAAATACGCTGTATACGGGCATTGCCGCCGATATAGGCAGACGTATGGCAGAGCACTTCGGGCAGACGGAAAAGTGCGCAAAATATACGAGATCACACAGGGCGGAAAAGCTTGAAGCCCTTTGGCAGACCGAAAACCGCAGTCTTGCTTCAAAGCTGGAATACAGGATAAAACAGCTTACAAAGGCGCAGAAACTCCGGCTGATAGAGGATAACGGCTATCTTTCGCAGATTATCGGCGAGCAATCGGAAAATTATATCAGAAAAAACAGGCTTCCGGATTGATTCCGGAAGCCTTTGTAATTTACAGAAATATGCAGTTGCATGGGCGCACATTTGACGTCCGTGTAACGTAATATATCCTATGAAAAATAAAAGGGCGAACACATGGGTTCGCCCATAATAATGGCTGTATCAGCCTTATTTTGTCTTGATTCTGAATGCGCTGTTTCTGATTTTTCCTGCGTCAAATCCGCCGGATTTTTTATTTTCACGCTTTTTCTGATTAGACTTTGCCGGTCTTTGCTGCTGCTTCTTCTCCTCCTCGGGATTAAGACGCATTGTCAGAGAAATTCTGCTGCGCTTTACATCAACATCGAGCACTCTTACCTTTACGACCTCACCGACCTTTACGGCTTCAAGCGGATGCTTTATATAACGGCTTGTTATCTGCGAAATATGCACAAGTCCGTCCTCGTGAACGCCGATATCAACGAACACGCCGAAATCTATGATATTGCGGACTGTTCCTACAAGCTCCATGCCGGGCTTGAGATCCTTTATCTCCATGATATCGCCGCTTCTGAGGAGCGGAGGAGGAAGCTCGTCACGAAGATCTCTGCCGGGTTTTTTAAGCTCTCCGATGATGTCTGTCAGCGTGGGAACGCCTATTTCAAGGGATTTGCTGATATTTTCAACGCCAAGCTGATCAGCCTTTTCCTTTATGCCCTGAGTTCCGCCGTTTGAGATATCGGCAAGAGTGAAGCCGCACTCGCTGAGAAGTGACGCCGCTGCCGCATAGCTTTCCGGATGAACTGCTGTATTGTCAAGGGGATTCTTTCCGTCACGGACTCTGAGGAAGCCGGCACACTGCTCAAATGCCTTTTTGCCGAGCTTCGGAACTTTAAGAAGCTCCTTGCGGTCAGTAAATCTGCCGTTTTCCTCACGATATGCAACGATATTTTTAGCAACTGCGGAATTTATTCCGGCAATGTACGAAAGCAGTGAGTATGAAGCTGTATTGAGATCAACGCCGACAGAGTTTACGCAGTCCTCAACAACACCGGAAAGAGCGTCGTTCATGCGTGCCTGAGGCATATCATGCTGATACTGTCCTACGCCGATAGCCTTTGGCTCGATCTTTACAAGCTCTGCAAGAGGATCCTGCAGGCGGCGTGCGATAGAAACTGCACTTCTGAGCGAAACATCATACTCCGGAAATTCCTCTGCGGCAAGCTTTGATGCAGAGTATACAGAAGCTCCCGCCTCGCTTACTACCATATAGCTGACCTTCTGGGGGATTTCTTTGAGAAGTTCTGCCGTAAATGCCTCTGTTTCGCGGGATGCAGTACCGTTTCCGATAGAAATAGTAGTGACATTGTGCTTCTCGATGAGGTTCTTTATTGTACGCTTTGAAGCTTCGATATTTGTCTTGGGACCGGGTGTGCAGTAAACTATGCCCGTATCGAGTACCTTTCCTGTTGCGTCGATTACAGCAACCTTGCAGCCTGTTCTGTAGCCCGGGTCAAGTCCGAGGATAACGCTGTTTTTAAGCGGCGGCTGGAGAAGAAGCTGACGGAGATTTGAAGCAAATACCTTTATGGATTCCTCAGCGGCTCCGGCAGTCATTTCGGAACGTATCTCACGCTCGATAGAGGGGAAAATAAGGCGCTTGTAGCTGTCCTCTGCTGCAGCACGGACAAGTTCTCCGCACGCATTGTTGCTCCTGATGTACTTTGAAAGAATTATATCTGTAGCCGCTGTTTCGTCGAGATTTACCGAAACCTTGAGGAAGTTTTCCTTTTCGCCTCTGTCAAGGGCAAGAATACGGTGATTTGCGATTTTCGACACCGGCTCTGAGTATTCATAATAATTTGTGTAAACGCTTTCAGCCTCAGGATCTGCCGCCTTTGATACGATCTCGCCCTTTTCGCCGGCAAGAGCTCTGAGCTTCTTTCTCATGTCGGCGTCGTCGGAGATATCCTCAGCAATGATATCCATTGCGCCCTGAATTGCCGCCTGCACATCAGAAACTCCCTTTTCCTCGCTGACAAAGGCTTCTGCCTCCTTTTCGGGATCTGTACTGCCGTTCTGCTCCATGATAAGCTGTGCGAGAGGTTCAAGTCCCTTTTCACGGGCAACGCTTGCACGAGTTTTTCTCTTTGGCTTGAACGGACGGTAAATATCCTCGACTTCAACAAGAGTAACTGCTGCACTGATAGCTGCTTCGATCTCAGGAGTCATTTTCTCCTGTTCCGTGATAGCAGAGGTGATCTCCTCCTTGCGCTTTTCAAGATTGCGCAGATATACAAGTCTGTCGTTGAGATCACGGAGAATCTGATCGTCAAGCGAGCCTGTAAGCTCCTTACGGTAACGTGCAATAAACGGGATAGTTTTTCCGTCGTCAATAAGTGCAACTGTATTGTCAACCTGTTCCTGTTTTAGACTGAATTCTTTTGCAAGTGTTTTATTTATATCCATTCTGATATATCCTTTCTTTGCTGTGATTTATGCTTCCTGTGCTGTGGCTTCTTCCTCTGCCAGATGTGCGTCGTTGATGCGGTCTATCCACGAAAACAGCGTTTTTGCAATATCCTTATAAACATTCACGTTGTTCTTTTCGTTGAGAACCTCATGGCGCATACCGTCAAAAAGGCGGTGGCTGATACTCTCATATCCTTTCTTTTCGAGCCTTTTCACTGCTCTGAGGAACTTCTTTTCAGATACAAGGCAGGGATCGTCCCTACCGGAGATAAATCTCACCGGAAGAGAGGGATTCTTCACTGCCCAGCCGCCGGATGAATTCGCCTGACGCATTATGCTGAGTATCTCCTCATAGCCGTTCATCGTGAATCTGAAATTGCACAGCGGATCTTCATTGAATCCGGCAACGACCTCCGGATCGCTGCACCGCCATGAATTGTCCGGCTGCTCAAAGAATCTGCCGAGCGTATTATCTATCGTATCGTAAATTTTTTCGCTGCGGAAACGGCTTCCGGGATTTTTCAGCGAAACAGAGTTTATGCTCCTGATTATCGGCGAAAAATGCGGAATTATCACTGTTCCCGTGAGGATAAGTCCGCTTATCTGGTCGTCGTGTTCTTTCAGAAAGCATCTTGCGCCGTCGGCACCGATACCGCAGCCTATCATGAATACCGGCAGAGAGGGATAATTCTTCCGGATAATGCCGTTAAGCTGAGCAATATCGCTTATAAAGCCGTTGCTTCCGTTTTTGAACATGAAGCCGAGATCATCCTCGGTGCAGATGCTTTTTCCGTGTCCTCTGCAATCGTGGATAACAGTGATGAAGCCCTGTTCGGCGAGGTAATCCATAAAGGGGAAATACCGTTCCTTATGCTCGTTCATGCCGTGGATTATCTGTACAACGCCGTTTACCTCTCCCGGAGGAACTGCAATTACAGCCGAAATGAGAAGCTCATCGAATTCAGAGGGGAATTCAAATTCCCTTTTATCCGCATTAAGCATAGTTGTCTTTTCCTTCCATAACAATAATGAACTCATTATAACACAAAATAAAAATAAAATCAAGAGGGCAGCGTGAAGCGGCACCCTGTTCACGCTCCCATGCGTTATTGAAAAGGACGACCGCAAGGGTCGCCCTCAAATAATATCTGAAATATTATATTTATCAGTGAACGCTGCAGGTTTTGTTTCTGAAAGCCGTTTTAGGTTTTACGCTGTCTATTTTTCGGTGAAGTATCACCACAAAACCGATAACATTCAGCAGTAGTGCGGCAAGCCATGCAGCGCAGTCAGCCCATGCAGTGGCAGTGAAGCCGATTCTGTTGATGAAAAGCACGATCACACCGATTCTCATGACCATTTCAAGAATACCGGAGCACATCGGGATAAATGGATATCCCATGCCCTGAACGCCGCTTCTGAAAACGAAAAGGAAATCCACGAGGAACAGCATAGTACCGCATATAGGCATATACTGAGCTGCAATGGATATCTGCTCCTGTCCGTTGAGCATGATCGCAGATATCTGACGGGGGAAGAATGTCATAACTGAGCCGAAGATAAGGTATGCGATGAAAGCGATAGTCAGGCAGACCTTAAGACCGTCTCTTATGCGGGTATATTTTTCTGCGCCGTAGTTCTGGCTTGTGAAAGCAGACATTGTAAATCCGGCAGTGCAGGCAGGCTGAATGAACATATTAATGAAACGGCTGCAAGCGGAAAATGCCGATGTATAGGCAACTCCAAGACCGTTCACGAAATACTGGATAACCATGCAGCCAACGGCAGTAATTGAATTCATGAGAGCCATAGGAAGTCCGTTTTTCAGAAGTCCGGCACTGAGAGCAAGGTCTGATGTGAAATCCTTGCGGCTCAGACGAAGGATTTCCAGTTTGCGGAGCTTAGAGAAGCACACGGCAGTGGAAATCACCTGCGCTAAAACGGTAGCAATTGCGGCTCCTTCAACGCCTGTTTTCATCACGAAGATAAAGAACCAGTCCAGAACGATGTTTATAACAGTAGATATTATGATTGCTGTCAGTGGAGTGCGGCTGTCTCCGAGAGCACGGAGGATTCCGGAGCACATATTGTATGCGATAGAGGCGAAAAGTCCGCCGAAAATTATGTAACCGTAGGTGAGACTGTCCTTCATGATGCTGCTGTCTGTTCTGAGCAGTCCGAGGACAGGACGGAGGAAAATCACGCTTACCGCCGTAAGGATGAGCGTTATGATTGCTGCAAGCTTAATGGAAGCGGCAGTTGTACGGCGCATTCTGCCGTAATCTCTTGCACCGAAATTCTGACCGATAAGGACTGAAAATCCGGTTGAAAGTCCCTGAGAAAAGCCGATTATGAGAAAGGTCAGGGAGGACATATTTCCGACAGAAGCAAGAGCGTCGTCACCGAGTCCCTTTCCTACAATGGCGGTATCAGCGATCGAATAAAGCTGTTGCAGCATATTTGTAGCAAGCATCGGGAAAAAGAATGCAAGTATCAGCCTTGTTACTTTTCCTTCAGTCATATCTGATGTTTTAGACACAGAGGATCCCTCCTTGTATAATGTTACTTACATTATAGTTAAGGCGGTAGTTTTTTTATATCAAAAGTGTTGCTTTTTTATCATAAATGTGATACAATTACATTGACAAATCAAACGTATACGGCTTTGCGGAGGAGGTGTATTTATGGATACAAACCGTGATCTGAACTACAGGCTTTTCATTCAGAAAGAGACTAATTTCATCCGGACTGATATCCGTACTGAATACGACAGATATACAACAGTAAGCAGCGGAGATGTTGAAAAAGTACGGGAGAACTTCAAAAAAGCAAAGGCGAATTTCGGCGAAGGAAAGGGCGTTCTGTCGGATGATCCCGTCAGGAATAATATATATCACCTTGTAGTCTGTGCCGCAATGATATCACGCTTGTGCATAAATGCCGGAATGGAGCACGATGTTGCGTACACTCTGGGAGACATCTATGTGAAAAGAGCTGATAAATGCACAAAGGCAGAGGATGTTCTCGATGTTATGGAGGAAATGCAGATAGATTTCGCCACACGAATGAAGGAACTGAGAAAAGTCAATGCGATATCGCTCCATGTGAGGAGGGCTATCGACTATATATACGATCATCTTCACGAGCCGATAACGCTCAAGGAGCTTGCAGAGCGTGAAAAGCTGAGTACAAGCTATTTTTCCAAGCTTTTCGTGAAGGAAACAGGCTTTACCGTCAAGGAATATATTACTCAGGCTAAGGTCAATACCGCAAAGAATATGCTGAGATTTTCTGATTTTTCGATACTTGATATATCCTTATCGCTGGGTTTCTGTACGCAGAGTGCGTTTACGGCGGTATTCCGGAAAAATACCGGAACAACTCCGGCGAAATACAGGTATATGATGATTATTAATTCATAAGACAAACAAAAGCGCCCCTCATCTGAGGGGCGCTGTTATTATCTGGATTTCATGCTGCGCTCGATTTCACGTTTTGCATCTCTTTTTGCAGCGTCGTCACGCTTGTCATAGAGCTTTTTACCCTTGCAAAGACCAAGCTGGACCTTTACCTTTGAATCCTTGAAATAGAGGCTCAGAGGGATAAGTGAAAGACCGTCCTGCTTGACTGTTCCGAAAAGCTTGTTTATTTCACGGCGGTGCATAAGGAGTTTGCGCACTCTCAAGGGATCACGATTAAAAATGTTTCCCTTTTCATACGGAGACATGTGCATTCCTTTTATCCACAGTTCGCCTTTGTCAATAGAACACCATGAATCTTTAAGATTGACAGTACCCTGACGGATAGATTTTACTTCAGTTCCGACAAGCTCAATGCCAGCCTCATAAGTTTCGAGGACGAAATAATCATGACGTGCCTTGCGGTTATCTGTGATCGTTTTTGTTCCCTTTGAACGCATAGAATGCATCTCCCTTCATCTTTGCCATGAAATAATTATACAACATTCCGTTTTTAATGTCAAGGTACAGTGCAGTCAAGAATCAAGTGAAGCGTCGGCAGCAATTTTGAGAATTTCTGCAACATCCTCGGATGAAAGGCTTACAAATCCGCCTGTTTTTCTGTCGCCAAGACCAAGCTTTTCCACAAGAACGGGGATATCCTCAGCCTTAGCGCCGAGTTCAGCAAAATTGATAGGCATACCGATATCGTGGAGGAATCTTCTGAAGCATCTGATACCGCGCTTAGCTGTTTCCTCGGGATTTTCAAAATTCATCTCGCATCCCCAGATTCTTACAGCTGCCTGAGCGAATCTCATGATATTGTGATTCATAACGAATTCCATCCAAGCCGGCATAACAACGGCAAGACCTGCACCGTGAGCGCAGTCGTAGAGACCGGAAAGCTCATGCTCAATCTTGTGGCTGTTCCAGTCCTGAGATCTTCCGACACCGACAATGTCAGTATGTGCGACAGTTCCAGCCCACATGATATTGGCTCTGGCTTCATAGTTATTTGGATCAGCGATAACTCTCGGAACTTCCTTTACCATAGTCATGAGAACAGCCTCGCAGAGTCTGTCAGTGATCTCTACCTCGGATGTATTTGTAAAGTAGCGTTCAAAAACGTGCGCCATGATATCTGTAGCACCGCAGGCTGTCTGATATGCAGGGAGAGTGCAGGTGAGTTCGGGATTGAGAATAGAGAAGCGTGGTCTGAGGAGATCAGAGCCTACATCTCTTTTGAGCATACCCTCCTCTTTTGTAACAACCGAGCCGCCAGAGCCTTCACTGCCGGCAGCAGCGATAGTGAGGATTGTTCCGATAGGAAGTGCCTTTTCGACCACCTTTCCTGTACCGTAGAAATCCCAGAAATCGCCGTCATAGGGCACACCAAGAGCGATGCCTTTAGATGAGTCGATGCATGAGCCTCCGCCGACTGAGAGAATGAAATCAACGCCCTCACGGCGGCAGATCTCTATACCTTCATAAATTTTAGTATCACGGGGATTAGGCTGAACGCCGCCAAGCTCAACATATGGGATATTTTCTACGTCAAGAGAAGCCTTGACACGTCCGAGAAGACCTGATTTTACAGCGGAACCGGAACCATAGTGGATAAGTACCTTTGTACCGCCGAATTTCTTGACATATTTGCCGCATTCGTTTTCTGTTTCCCTGCCGAATACAAATTCAGTAGGACTGTAAAAGCTGAAATTTTCCATGTTTTTTCCTTTCGGGACTGATATGCAGTCCTGTTTTATTTCTATGAGCAGCTGCTCAAAAGTATTATATCATTATTTGGAAATAAATGCAATAGTAAACAGAAAATTTTTAACGTGTTTATTATAAAATAACAGAAATGACAACAAAAAATTTTTTTATAGCAGGCAATATCCGTGCGGTTGACACTTATTTTAATTTATGCTATAATAAAAGATAATTTCAAAACAGGAGCTGAATAATTTGAAAAATACATTTGGTTCAAGCGTTTCGGTAACTATCTTCGGTGAAAGCCACGGAACTATGATCGGTGCAGTACTTGACGGCATCGCTCCCGGCATTGCAGTTGATGAGGAATTTATCGCTGCACAGATGTCCCTCAGAAGAGCCGCAGGATCTATCTCCACTGCCCGTCATGAGGCAGATAAGGTGAGGATAGTCAGCGGCGTTTTTAACGGAAAAACTACGGGAACTCCCATAACCTTTATCATCGAAAATCAGGATACACGAAGCCGTGACTATGGCGAGCTTGCTTACAAATCACGTCCAGGACACGCTGATTTTACGGCATCTGTGAAGTATCACGGATATGAGGATTTCAGAGGCGGCGGCCACTTCTCCGGAAGAATCACTGCCGGTCTTGTCGCAGCAGGAGCTGTTGCGATAAGTGCTCTTAAAGAAAAAAATATCAGGATAGGAACTCACATTCTGTCATGCGCCGGAGTCCGTGACAGAGGATTTTCCGGTGATCCTGAAGCCGATATAGAAAAGCTGACTGGTTCAGCATTTGCTGTTCTTGACGACAGCGTGAGAGATGAAATGATTTCAAGGATAGAAGAAGCAAAAAGCAATGGCGACAGCGTCGGCGGCAGACTGGAAACGGCTGTAACGGGACTTCCGGCAGGCGTCGGTGAACCGTGGTTCGATACACTTGAAAGTATGCTCTCGCATATAATTTTCAGTATTCCGGCTGTAAAGGGCGTTGAATTCGGTGACGGCTTTGCTCTTGCTGATATGACCGGAAGTCAGGCAAATGATCCTTTCCGCATACAGGACGGACATATTGCTACAGAGACAAATCACTGCGGAGGAATTCTCGGCGGCATTTCAAACGGTATGCCGATAATCATCAGAACAGCAATCAAGCCTACACCTTCTATATACAAGGAACAGAATACCGTAAATCTTGCTACAGCCGAAAATACAACGCTTGTCATCAACGGCAGACACGATCCGGCTATAATCCACAGGGCAAGAGTTGTTCTTGACAGTGCAGTTGCTCTCTGCCTGTGCGATCAGCTTGCACTGAGATTCGGTACGGACTGGCTTAAGTCGTAATTTAAAATCTGAAAGGAAGTAAACATATATGGCAATGAACATTATAAGACAGCTGCCGCATCCGTCAGAGATCAAGGCTGCTCATCCGCTCACATCCGAGCTTCTTGAAGTAAAGGCAAGACGCGACGAGGAAATCAAAAAGGTTTTCAGAAGCGAATCAGATAAATTTCTCCTTATTATCGGCCCCTGTTCTGCTGACAACGAGGACAGCGTTCTTGATTACATCACACGTCTTCGTGAACTTCAGGAAAAGGTAAAGGATAAGATCCTCATCATTCCGAGAATCTATACAGGAAAGCCCCGTACAACCGGCGACGGCTACAAGGGTATGCTCCACCAGCCAAGTCCTACTGCAATGCCCGACCTCAAAAGCGGAATCATCGCAGTAAGAAATCTTCATATGCGTGCTCTCGCTGAAACAGGATTCAGTGCCGCAGATGAAATGCTTTACCCCGAAAACTACAGCTATCTTGACGATCTCCTTGCATATATCGCAGTTGGTGCACGTTCTGTTGAGAATCAGCAGCACCGTCTTGTATCAAGCGGCGTTACAATTCCTGTCGGCATGAAGAATCCCACAGGCGGCGATATTTCCGTAATGATGAATTCAATCACTGCCGCTCAGCACGCTCACGCATTTATCTACAGAGCAAGCGAGGCAAGAAGCGACGGAAATCCGTATGCACACGCAATTTTCAGAGGATATGTCAACGATAAGGGACAGTCCTTCCCGAACTATCACTATGAAGATCTTTACCGCCTTGCTGAGGTATACGCAGAGAGAGATCTCAAAAATCCGGCGCTTATCGTTGATACTAATCACTCCAACTCCGGAAAGCAGTATCTCGAACAGATTCGTATTGCAAAGGAAGTTCTTCACAGTATGCGTCATAGTGCAGAGATCAGCAGGCTTGTAAAGGGACTTATGATTGAGAGCTATATCGAGGACGGAAGCCAGAAGATCGGCGAGAATATCTATGGAAAGTCAATTACTGATCCTTGTCTCGGCTGGGAAAAATCAGAAAGACTTGTTCTTGATATTGCAGAACTGTTGTAATATAATGAGTAATTATTGGGGCGGATATCATTCCGCCCTTTTTAACAATGGAAGAAAATGTGAACAGGGTGAAGCGTCACGCAGTTAAAAAATGACCGGTATAAAAACTTGTTCCCACGAGCGAATGGCGAGTATCGCTCCGTACAGAGGAATGTGCGGAACGCACATGGGAACGTGGTTCGGGAGCACCGCTGGTGCTGATTGACAACGGGGGTGTATCGTGGTACAATAAATATACTAAAAACAAGTAACAGTCTAAAAAGGAGAGGAATATGAGAAAAATAATTATCGAATGGTCGTATCCGATGGATATAAATAACATAATTTACGATGAACGAATGAACGATGTTGGATTATACTATATCACTCGAAATTTTGGTGGAAATATTACAAACCTGTATATTGGAAAAACTACTTATAATTTTAGAAGTCGGCTTGAAGCACACATGAATCATTGGATTGGAGATCATAGAGGAATAATTCAGGTCAGACTCGGATATATAGTTTATCCGCAGAATATTACGAGACAGTATCGAAAAGAATTAATAGACAGTGCAGAAAAAACGCTGATTTACTTTATGAGAAACAATCTCAAGCGTAATAAACAGTGTACAAAAGACTGCTATCCGCAGTATTGGTTGGATATACATAATACACGATATATAGGAAATCTTCCTCCCAGACTGTATTTTACTCATAAAGAATGGTATGGTTGGTAAAAAAGATTCTGACATTCAAATAAGGGGACAACACTTATGGGCTCAGCTTGCTTTACAGGACACAGAATAATTCCGCAGACAGAAGAAATAAAAAAAAGGCTTTACAGCGTTCTTGAACGTTGGATATGTACAAAAGGGATAACGGATTTTTATGCCGGCGGAGCGGTCGGGTGGGATACGCTTGCGGCAGTTACGGTATTAAAGCTGCGTGAGGTATATCCTCAGGTGAAGCTTCATCTCGTGCTTCCTTGCGCCAGCGAACAGCAGACGGAAAAATGGACAGCATCACAGCGCAGTGAGTTTTACCGTATACGGGAGCTTGCCGATTCAGTGGAGTATATATGTGACAGCTACTTCAAGGGGTGCATGAAAGAGCGTAATATCCGCCTTGTTGAGTATGCCGATACCTGCTGCTTCTGTTTCTGGGATCCTGCCAATTTCAGCAGCGGTACCGGACAGACGGTTCGTCTTGCAAAGAAAAAACAGCTTATGATAGTGAATTTCAGGGATAATTACTGATTTTGCATAACGTTTCGGGAATGCAAAAAAATGCTTGACATTTCAAGGAATATAACGTAAAATAATATAGGAATATTATCATTAATGAAATGAGGTTATAAAAATGAAGAACAACGAAAAAATAATGGACAGGATTGTAGAACTGTGCAAGTCAAAGGGTTTTGTTTATCCTGGTTCAGAGATCTACGGCGGTCTTGCAAATACATGGGATTACGGTCCTCTCGGCGTTGAGCTGAAAAACAACATCAAGAAGGCATGGATGAAGAAATTCGTTCAGGAGAACAAGTACAACGTAGGTCTTGACAGTGCAATCCTCATGAATCCCCAGACATGGGTTGCATCCGGACATATCGGCGGCTTCTCAGATCCTCTCATGGACTGTAAGGAGTGTAAGACACGTCACCGTGCTGACAACCTTATCGAGGATTTCGATGGTACAAACGTTGCCGGCTGGACAAATCAGCAGATGACTGACTACATCAACGAAAAGGAAATCGTATGCCCTAACTGCGGAAAGCGCAATTTCACAGATATCCGTCAGTTCAATCTTATGTTCAAGACATTCCAGGGCGTTACAGAGGATAACAAGTCTGAGCTTTATCTCCGTCCGGAAACAGCTCAGGGTATCTTCGTAAACTTCGCAAATATCCAGAGAACTACCCGTAAGAAGGTGCCTTTCGGCGTTGCGCAGATCGGTAAATCCTTCAGAAACGAAATCACTCCCGGAAACTTCATTTTCCGTGTTCGTGAGTTCGAGCAGATGGAGCTTGAATTCTTCTGCAAGCCCGGTACAGACCTTGAATGGTTCAATTACTGGAGAAGCTTCTGTAAGGAATTCCTTCTGAATATCGGTCTCAAGGAGGAAAACCTCCGTCTTCGTGACCATGATCCTGAGGAGCTTTGCTTCTATTCTAAGGCAACTACAGACTTTGAGTATCTTTTCCCATTTGGCTGGGGCGAGCTCTGGGGTGTTGCTGACCGTACAGACTATGACCTCACACAGCACATCAATACAAGCGGCAAGTCACTTGAATACTTCGATCCTGAGACAAACGAGAAGTATATCCCCTACGTTATTGAGCCTTCACTCGGTGTTGAGAGACTTTTCCTCTCTGTTGTTACAGAGGCTTATGACGAGGAGGAACTCGTTTCCACTGATAAGAACGGCAACGAAAAGAAGGAAACAAGAACAGTTATGCGTTTCCATCCGGCTCTTGCACCTTTCAAGTGTGCAGTTCTTCCGCTCGTGAAGAAGCTCACTCCCAAGGCTGAGGAAGTATACGAAATGCTCTCCAAGAAATTCATGGTTGACTTCGATGAAGCTGGTACTATCGGTAAGAGATACCGCCGTCAGGACGAAATCGGTACACCTTTCTGTATCACATATGACTTTGATACACTCGAAAAGGATAACTGCGTAACAGTCCGTGACCGTGATACAATGACACAGGAGAGAGTTGCAATTGACGATCTCGTTGCATATCTTGAGGAAAAAATCGCATTCTGATAAAAAAGTACCGCATTTATAACGGCAGTATTCTTATAGGTACTTCATGCGTATCTATCGGGGGAAACCTTTCTGAGGAAAGGTTCTCCCCCGTACCCCCTTCCAAAGACTTTTAATACTAAAATTTCCGCCTTATAGGGCACAGACACCAAATAAACGAGAAACAAAAGGTTTTCTCTCGGTGTGCCCTATAAGGCGGAAATTTAATACTGAAAGTTTTAGGAAAGGAGTTTGAGGATTACTCCCCACTGAGTGGGGAGATGGCAGCTATGCTGCCAGAGGGGACAGGCTCCCGTTGGGAGAACCCTTTTTCAAAAGGGTTTTCCTCAATAAATATGTATAAAACACCTGTAAGAGTACCACCATTATCAGTGCGGTACTTTTTTATGAGTATATTTCCGAGGCAATGTCAACGGCTTGTTTTGCATCCTTTGCGTAGAAGTCAGCGTGTATCTGTTTTGCGTAGGCTTCTGTAAGAACTGCACCGCCTACAACTGTTTTACAATCTGTATATTTTTCATTCAGAAGTGCAACAGTATCAGCCATAGATTTAAGCGTTGTCGTCATGAGTGCAGAAAGTCCTACAAGCTTTACCTGATGCTTTATTGCCGCTTCAACAATTGCTTCCGGAGCGACATCTTTTCCGAGATCAATTACCGTGAATCCGTAGCTTTCAAGGAGAACTTTTACGATATTTTTGCCGATATCATGGATATCGCCCTTTACAGTTGCGAGAACGATTTTTCCCTTTGATACGCCGTCTGAACCGGAAGGAAGGCTTTCCTTGACAGCCTCGAAGCAAGCCTGAGCTGCTCCGGCTGTGAGGATAAGCTGCGGAAGGAATATAGTTCCCTTTTCGAATTTTTCGCCGGCAGAATCAAGTGCCGGAATGAGATATTCATTGATTATCGTCATCGGATCGTTGTTTTTAAGCAGCTCACGGGCAGCTTTTACGGCGTCGTTTTTGAGTCCGTTTTCAACTGCATAGGAGATATCAAGGCTTCCTGACGGTGCCGGAACAGCCGATGCGGCAGAAGCAGAATTATCCTGTGAGTATACTTTTATAAACTCAACGGAATTGCGGTCAATTCCGGAAAGGAGACGGTAAGCACGGACAGCACCGGTGATCGACTCCACATTGGGATTGATTATCGGCAGATCAAGACCGTTCTGGAGTGCCATCGTCAGGAAAGTTCTTGTAATAAGCTCGCGGTTCGGAAGTCCGAAAGAGATATTCGAAACACCAAGAACAGTTTTCAGACCAAGTTCAGATTTGACACGTTTCAGCGCGCCAAGAGTCTCCAAAACACCGTCCTGTTCAGCGGAAGCAGTCAGCGTGAGACAGTCAATATACACATCCTCACGGGGAATGCCGTATTCAAGCGCACGTCTGAGGATTTTCTCTGCAATAGCAAAACGTCCCTCTGCAGTTTTGGGGATTCCAGCCTTGTCGAGAGTAAGTCCGACAACAGCGGCGCCGTACTTTTTCACGAGAGGAAGAATAGCGTCAAGGGACTCATCCTCGCCGTTGACGGAATTTACGATAGGCTTACCGTTGTAGACACGAAGTCCGGCTTCAAGAACTTCCGGAATCGTAGAATCAAGCTGAAGCGGCGTATCGCAGACGCTCTGGATAGCTTTTACAGCCTTTATCATCATAGCTTTTTCGTCGATTTCGGGATGTCCTACATTTACGTCAAGAATCTCAGCGCCGGCATGGATCTGCTCCACAGCCTGACCGAGGATGTAGTCGATATCTCCGGCGACAAGAGCCTCCTTGAAGCGCTTTTTTCCGGTAGGATTTATTCTTTCACCGATAATTCGTGGCTGGTCTATCTCCACACATGAAACAGCCGAGCATACAACGCTTTTTTTAGCGATTTCACGCTGTTTTCTTTTAATTCCGGAAAGAGCCTTCACGAGTGCGCCGGTATGTGCAGGAGTAGTTCCGCAGCATCCGCCGAGAATGGAAACTCCGGCGTCTGCGAGTTTAAGAGCACTTGCGGCGAAATCTTCCGGTGATACGCTGAAAAGTCCTGTTGAGGGATCAGGCAGACCGGCATTCGGCTTTGCGATAACGGGCAGCGGTGTATTTGCGCAGATTTTTTCAAGAACCGGAAGAAGTTCTGCCGGACCGAGCGAGCAGTTCACGCCGATTGCGTCAGCTCCGAGACCTGTGAGAACAGCCGCCATAGCCTCCGGAGAAACACCGGTGAAGGTACGCATATTTTCCTCGAAAGTCATGGTGACAAGAACGGGCTTGTCGGAATTTTCCTTTGCCGCAAGAAGCGCCGCTTTTGTTTCATAGAGGTCGGTCATAGTTTCGATAACGATAACATCGGCATCCTTTCCGGCGAGAACTATTTCACGGAAGCAGTCGTAAGCCTCCTCAAAGGAGAGAGTTCCGGACGGTTCGAGAAGCTGTCCGAGAGGGCCGATATCGAGGGCGGCAAGAGCCTTTCCGTCAGCGGCTTCAAGAGCGTTTTTCACGCCGGCAGAAACGACTTCTTCAACGGAATATCCGCATTTGCTGAGCTTAAAGCGGTTTGCTCCGAAGGTGTTTGCATAGACGATATCCGAGCCGTTTTCGATGTACATCCGGTGGATCTTCTTTATAGAATCCGGAGCTGTAAGATTAAGCAGTTCCGGAACGTGTTCAGTTTCGATTCCGAGCGACTGGAGCATAGTTCCCATGCCTCCGTCGAGGAATACGAAATCTTTTTTATTCAGGATAGAAGTAAGTTTATTCATTTTTTTCTCCATGATTCAGTTTTTAAACGTTCCGAGAATTCGGAAGTATTCAAGATTTTCTTCAAGATCTCTCAGTGTGGCTTTTACCTTAGGATCGGTAATTTTTCCGCTGAAATCGAGATAGAAAAGTACGTCAAAGCTGCCGTCCTTGATAGGTCTGCTTTCGATTCTGAGGAGGTTCATGCCGTTGACGTAGAATTTTGTCAGCAGCCGGTAAAGACTTCCCTCAGTGTGAGGAATTTTCAGCATTACAGAAATTGTATCAGCTTCGGGATCAGCCTGCATATTTCTTGAAAGGCAGACGAATTTTGTGCGGTTTACAGAAACATCAGCGATGTCACGGGAGATTATTTCAAGACCGAGCTTTTCAGCACATTCAACGGAGCAAACAGCAGCAATATTTTCGGAGGGATCGCTCTTTGCGACCTTTTCTGCAGCCGTTGCGGTATTGCCGTATTCTGCTGTTTTAAGGGAATTTTCAGAAATGAATTCACTGCACTGTGCAAGAGCCTGCGGGTGAGAATATACACGTTTTATTTCTGTCAGAGAGAGAGCTGTTTTTGCGGCGAGACAGTGGTTTATCTCAACGGTAACTTCCTTTACTATGTAGACGAAATATTTTGCCATGAGGTCGTAGGTGCTGTCCACGGAGCCGGCTGTCGAGTTGTGCACCGGCAGAACACCGTAGTCAAGCACGCCGGATTGTACAGCCTGAAAAACGTCCTCAAATGTACGGTAGTAGGTGATATCACGGTCGCCGAAGATCATTCTTGCGGCAGTCTCAGAATTTGCACCGGCAGTTCCCTGACAGCCGATCTTTACAGACTTTTCCAGATCAGTGGGAGGGCAGAGATAATCCGGTGAGCCTTCAAGGATAGTACGGTTCTGGAGAATCTTGCTGATATCCATAATTGTGGCAAATAGAGCGGCAGTACCGTTTTCGAGCTCCGGATCGCCCGTAAGAGCCTTTATGCGGTCGATTACCTGCTGTTCACGATTGCCCTGAAATACGGGGAGATTATTTTCTTTTTTATAATCGGCAACACCTCTGCAAAGCTCCATGCGATCCATAAAAAGTGCAAGAATTTTGCTGTCAGTTTCGTCGATTTTGTCACGCAACTGCTGTAAATCCATTTAACAATTCCTCCTGAAAATGATTTATCCATAGTATAACAGATTTTTTTGCAAAAATCAATAAAAAATTTAGAATAAATATATTGAAAAGACAACAGATATGTGTTATAATAATAAAGAATGTATGGGCAGTCTGAAATAACTCAGGAACAATTGTTCTGAATGCGCGCTGTCCGCATATTTCCACGGAGTGCACAGGACTTCATGGAAGGAGTGCTTCATGGCAGATACAATAAGAATTTTAGGGATAGATCCAGGATATGCCATAGTCGGCTTCGGAATTCTTGACTACGACGGGATACGCTTTACTCCTGTTGAGTACGGCGCAGTCCTCACTGAGGCGAACACCCCGTTTCCGGAACGGCTCAGGGCTATCCACGAGGATATTGAATATATATTTGATAAATTCAGACCGCAGTGCATGGCGATAGAACGGCTGTACTTCACGACCAACCAAAAAACTGCCATTGACGTTGCTCAGGCAAGAGGTGTGACAGTTCTTTCGGCGGCAAAAAGAAATATTTCCGTGTCGGAATATACCCCGCTTCAAGTCAAGCAGTCTGTTGTCGGCTACGGAAAGGCTGAAAAGCATCAGGTTATGGAAATGACACGTCAGCTTCTCGGTCTTGCACAGATCCCGCGTCCGGATGACGCCGCAGACGCTCTTGCTATAGCGATCTGTCACGGACACAGCACAAGATTCAGATAAAATCCGGAAGGAACGATAAATATGATCTACAGCTTACAAGGTCGTTTAGCAGTAAAGGAGCTTAATTTCGCTGTTGTCGAATGCGGCGGGGTCGGTTACGGCTGCAGGACTTCATACAATACAGTGGCACAGCTCGGCGAGACAGGCAGCGATGTCAAGCTTTACACCCATCTCTACATAAGGGAGGATATGGCAGAGCTTTTCGGATTTGCTACACAGCAGGAGCTTAGTTGTTTCCGTTTGCTTATCTCCGTTTCGGGAGTAGGGCCGAAGGCGGCGATATCTATTCTTTCGGATGTTACTCCGGAGCAGTTTGCTTTTCTTGTTGCATCCGGCGACAGCAAGGCATTCACCCGTACAAAGGGTATCGGAGCAAAAACGGCACAGAGGATAGTGCTGGAACTTAAGGATAAGATATCATCCGAATCAATAAGCGGTGCATTCACAGGAGCTTCGCTGCCCTCCTCAGCATCAGCAGGAACCGTTTCTACAGCGTCAGTATCAGAGGCGCTTGAAGCACTTATGGTACTTGGCTACTCACAGGGAGAAGCTTCATCCGTACTCGGAAAGCTTGATCCCAACCTCAGCACACAGGAGCTTATCAAAGAAACTTTACGGCTTATGACAGCCGGTAAATAATAAATATAACAATAATTCGGTGTACTGCTTCATCAGATCAGGCAGGCATTGAAACAGAAAGGAAGAAATGATCATGAATCTCGACGAATTATTGAAAGCAGCAATTAAAGACCCCTCAAAGCGTTCACTGTTTCTGCAGACACTCATCAAGAGCGATGTTTACGTTATCTGCAAAAACCCCGTAAAGCACGAAAGAGGCAGGGAAGAAGGCGGTATCCAACTGGAGCTTGTTACCACCCAGAATCCCGACGGTGATGTATTCATCCCCTTCTTTACAAGCTACCGTGCGCTTCAGCAGTTTGCAAAGCGCTACGTTGACTGCTACAAGATCAATTGCCTGAGACTTTTCGATCTCATTCAGTCAGTATCGGCAGTTCTCAACCCCAACTCCTATGGCAAGGAATTCTCCTCTCAGGAAATCAAAAGCATCCTTATGGTTGCAAGAAACCTTAAGATCAAGGCTATTTCCTACAACGAAGAAGATACGATCTCATACCGTCCTGTTGAGTACTCCGTAGGTCACATCACAAAGGCAGCAGTAAAATTCCTCTCAAAGCAGCCTAATGTTGACCGTGCGTTCATCATGGAAATGGTAAAGGGATGTGAAAAACCGCAGCTTCTTATGGTTCTCGATATGATGGGATCTACAAGAAAGCTCTTTGTACCTCTCTCAAAGTACCTCTCAAAGACAGTAAAACACAACGAACATCTCTGTTTCATCAGCTATGAACAGGATATGGGCAAAAAGGCGGCTGCAACGGTTGATCCTTTCTATGTACGAAAAAAGCGCTATTTTGAAAAGTGATCCTCCGGCAGATAAGAAATACAAGGCGGTGATACAATGATACAGACAGAGGATATGGAGTTTGCTCCGAGAGTGATATCTCCCGAAAATACCATTGAGGACAGCGATATCGAAGTGAATCTCAGACCTCAGACGCTTCATGAGTATATCGGTCAGGATAAGGTAAAGGAAAATCTTGCTGTTTATATAGAAGCGGCGAAGCGAAGGGGCGAGCCTCTCGACCATGTTCTTCTGTACGGTCCTCCCGGTCTCGGAAAGACTACACTTTCGGCTATCATAGCACACGAGCTTGGCGTGAATCTCCGTGTGACTACGGGACCTGCTATCGAAAAGCCGGGAGATCTTGTATCGCTGCTCACAAGCCTTACGGACAATGATGTGCTCTTTATCGACGAGATACATCGTCTTTCCCATGCCGTTGAGGAAATCCTCTATCCCGCAATGGAGGACAGAGTTATAGATATCATCATCGGCAAAGGTCCGTCGGCAAGGTCTATCCGCATGGACCTCAGACCGTTTACGCTCATTGGTGCGACAACAAGAGCAGGTCAGCTTTCTGCACCTCTCCGTGACCGCTTCGGCGTGATTCAGCGTCTGGAGCTTTACACGAAGGATCAGCTGACCGATATTATACGCAGAAGTGCAATGATACTGGGTATTCCCTGCGAAACAGACGGTGCGGCAGAAATAGCCGGACGTTCACGGGGAACTCCGAGAATCGCCAACAGACTTCTGAAAAGAGTGCGTGATTTCGCCGATGTCATGGGAAACGGACAGATCACGCAGCAGATAGTTACCATAGCTCTCGGCAGACTTGATATCGACGAGCTTGGTCTTGACAGCCTTGACAGGCGAATGCTTGAAATGATAATAAGAGGCTACGGCGGCGGTCCTGTCGGACTGGAAACGCTTGCCTCTGCGATAAATGAAGAATCCGTCACGCTGGAGGATGTCTGTGAGCCATTCCTCATGCAGCTTGGATTTCTCGGCAGAACTCCGAGAGGACGTGTTGCCACAAAGCTTGCGTATGAGCATCTGGGATATACAGCTCCCGATGACGGAAACCGGCAGCTGAGCTTCTGAGATAACCGGTATGTTCAGATTTGCTGTAAAACGGAATATCCGCTGTAATTCGGCTCTTGACGAAGCTCTTGAAGCCGGAAGGATGATAAACGGGCAGGCTTGCGGAACTGTGTCGGCTTTCCGGTACGGACTTTGCCGCATGAGCTTCAACGGCTGCGAGGTAATTGCAGTTCACAACGCTCTTGTATGGCTTGGGATTCCTCAGAAGCTTGCGGATATCGCCGCATATATGGAACGCTTCAGAGTGCTCATGGGATTTTTCGGGTGCAATGCCTATAAGATCGGAAAAGCACTTTCGCATTTCGGAGCGGATAATAAAAAGATAAAATCTCCGGCGGATGCGTCTGCTTATGTAGTTTCGTTCTGGACAAAAAGACGTTTTTTGTCGTCGATACACACTGTTTTCTGCGTGAAAACAGAAAACGGAACGGAAGTCTATAACAGCAGCAACGGCTGTACGGATGTGAGAATATATGAGGATATACGGCAGTATATCGGCAAAAAAAGACCGATAGCCGTGTATGCTGTAGAAAAAGAAAAATAAAAGAACAAAGCAAAAAAAGGAGAAAATAAAATGTCAGGACTGTTCGGAACAGACAGCGCAAGAGGTCTTACCGTTGCAGAGCTTTCCTGTGAGCTTGCTATGCAGGCAGGAAGAGCAGCTGCGGAACTTTTTGCCGGTGAACAGGGAGGAAAAATAATCGTTGCCAAGGACGGAGCATTGTCCTCGGCAGTGCTTGAAGCGGCAGTTTGTGCCGGAATATGCTCCTCCGGAGTGGATGCAGAAACCGTCGGAGAGCTTTCCGGTGCGGCGGCTTCATTTATTGTAAGGGAACATAAGGCTGCGGCTGGAATCATGATAAGCGAGGCTACGGGAATTCCAGGAGCAAGCGGAATAACAATATTCAGCAGCGACGGCTTCCGTCTCAGTGAGGAAATGCAGCTTCAGATAGAAGACCGCATATATTCCGTATCAGAGGAACGCCGCAGATTTGAAAATATAGGCAGGATGCTCAGCTGCAATACAGCCGCTGAGGAATACATCAGCCATTTAAAGAAAATAACGGAAATTTCTCCGGAAAAGATAAATGCAGCAATTGTGTGCAAAAAAGGTTTTATCCGCAAAACTGCCAAGACTATCCTTTCCGGTATGGGCGCAGGAGTAACGCTTCTTGACGGGGAAACAAATTCCTCTGAAGCTGATATAGCTCCATGCAATGCATTTGAAACCCTTATGGATATGGTTGAAGCAGGAAACTTCCACTGTGGTCTTGCAATAGAAGGCGACGGAAGCAGTATTCATGCCGTTGATGAAAAGGGCGTTCCTGTTGACGGTGATACGCTTCTTGCGATAATCGCCGGATACTACAAGGAAAAAGAGCTTCTTAAGGATAACACGATAGTGGTGAATGTCATGAGCAGCCTCGGACTGCTTAACTTTGCTGAGAAAAAAGGCATCAAGGCAGTGACTTCGGGTTCGTGCGGCAGAAGCGTTCTTGACCGTATGGTAGAGGGCGGATATAATCTTGGCGGCGGTCAGAGCGGACATATCTTCATGACAGATTATTCTCCGTGCGATGATGGTCTGCTTTGCGGAATAAAGCTGCTGGAAATACTTAAAGCGACCGGAAAGCCTCTCAGCGAGCTTGCCGGAGAAATGCAAAAGCTTCCGCAGATATCCCTCAATGTACGCATAAGCGACAAGGGCAGAGAGGTCTGGAAAAATGATGAAAAAATTACCGGACTTATCGAGAAGTATGAAAACGAACTTGGCAGCGAGGGACGCATTATTGTCCGTGAAAGCAGCGGAAATGCTCCGTTCATACGGGTGATGATAGAAGGAAGCGAATTCAGCAGAATAAATGATATAGCTATGGATATAGCACAGTGCATCAAGGACAGGTGCAGATTCTATAATTAATATAGATTCACAGCGGATCGCCAGAAGAAGGGAGAAACTGATTTGAGAACCGCAAAAAACTGGAAAGATTACATTATACTTGATACCTCTGACGGAGAAAAGCTCGAAACATGGGGCGGAGTAAGCCTTGTTCGTCCTGATCCGCAGATAATCTGGAAAACAGAAAAAAAAGATCCCTTATGGAACAGCGCAGACGGTCACTATCACCGCTCCAGTCAGGGCGGCGGCAAGTGGGAATTCCGCAAAAAGCTTCCGGAGTCATGGTGCATTTCATACGGAGATCTGAAATTCAATATACGTCCCACCGGCTTCAAGCATACCGGACTTTTTCCGGAGCAGGCTGTAAACTGGGATTTTATGGCTGACAAGATAAAGAATGCCGGCAGAAAGATAAGCGTGCTCAATCTTTTTGCATATACGGGCGGAGCAACTCTTGCCTGTGCCGCTGCCGGCGCAGAGGTATGTCATGTGGACGCCTCAAAGGGAATGGTACAGTGGGCAAGAGATAACGCCGCTGTTTCGGGACTTTCCGATAAGCCTGTCCGCTGGATAGTGGATGACTGCGAGAAGTTCATTGCCCGTGAGATAAGACGAGGCAGACGCTACGACGCTGTAATAATGGATCCTCCGAGCTACGGCAGAGGTCCCGGCGGCGAGGTCTGGAAACTAGAAAACTGCATTTATGATCTTGTCAAGCTCTGTGAGGGAGTACTTTCCGACGATCCGCTGTTCTTCCTGATAAACAGCTATACTACGGGACTTTCCCCTTCTGTTATGGGGTATATCCTCGGCAGTGTGCTGACAGAAAAATTCGGCGGCGAGGTAAGCTTCGATGAGATAGGACTTCCCGTAAAATCAACAGGAATGACGCTTCCGTGCGGCTCAACGGCTATATGGCAGAAAAAGTGATATCACGGAAAAGGAAGAAAAATGGGCAATATAATCGAAATAAACGATCTGCACTTCAGATATGAGCCGACCGGTGAGGAGGAAGCTCCGCCGGAGGTGCTGAAGGGCATTGATCTTTCCATAAAAGAAGGGGAATTTGTAGCGGTTCTTGGTCACAACGGCTCGGGAAAATCTACGCTTGCAAAGCACCTCAACGCTATACTTCTCCCGACAACGGGAAGCGTCATTGTGGACGGCATCGACACCGCCGACGAGGAAAAGCTTTTTGAACTTCGTCAGCGTGCCGGAATGGTTTTCCAGAATCCGGATAATCAGATAGTTTCCTCGATAGTCGAGGAGGATGTTGCGTTTGCACTGGAAAATCTTGGTGTACCCTACGAGGAAATGCGCCGCCGTGTTGACGAATCCCTCAAAGCCGTGAAGATGTATAAATACAGGCTTCATTCTCCGGCACAGCTTTCGGGCGGTCAGAAGCAGAGAGTTGCAATCGCCGGAATAATCGCAATGCAGCCGAAGTGCATAATTCTCGACGAACCTACTGCAATGCTCGATCCGAGCGGCAGAAAAGAGGTCATGGCGACCATAAAGCGAATGAACCGTGAACAGGGTATCACTGTTGTGCTTATCACTCACTACATGGACGAAGCGGCTCAGAGCGACCGTGTTGTCGTTATGGACAGCGGAAAAATCGTTATGGACGACAAGCCTGAAAAGGTGTTTTCACAGGTTGATCTGATGAAAAAGCTCCGGCTTGATGTTCCGCAGGTCACAGAACTTGCGTGGGAACTTAAAAAAGCCGGATATGATATTTCTCCGGAAATAATCTCCGAGGACGAATGTGTCGAGGCGATAATCCGCCTTATGTCGGAGGAATGATAATCTTACTTAACAGGAGGGCATTGATTTGCCGATTCTTGAAACACAGGAGCTGACTTACGTTTACAGCCCGGGCACTCCTTTTGAAAAAACGGCTGTTGATCATGTGAATATTTCCATAGAAAAGGGCGAGATAATCGGCGTTATGGGACATACCGGTTCGGGAAAATCCACGCTTATCCAGCATTTTAACGGACTTCTCAGACCGACATCAGGAAAGGTTCTTCTGAATGGTGTGGATATCTGGGAGGACAAGACAAAGATCCGTGACGTGCGTTTTCAGGTGGGACTTGTTTTTCAGTATCCTGAATATCAGCTCTTTGAGGAGACTGTCTTTAAGGATATATCCTTTGGTCCGAAGAATATGGGACTCAGCGACGAGGAAATCAAGCGCCGTGTATACGATACAGCCCATGATATAGGGCTTTCCGAGGAGCTTATGGAACGCTCTCCGTTCGATCTTTCCGGCGGACAGAAGCGCCGTGCGGCAATTGCCGGAGTTATGGCGATGGAGCCGGAAGTACTTATTCTCGATGAGCCTACAGCAGGACTTGATCCGGCTGGCAGAGACAAGATACTCAGCCACATAAAGGCATATCATCAGCGGACAGGCAACACTACTCTGATCGTATCGCACAGCATGGAGGATATAGCGTCATTTGCGGACAGGATCCTCGTAATGAGCGATTCAAAGCTTTTCTGCTTCGATGAGACTGTAAAAGTATTTTCACGGTCGGAGGAGATCTCGCAGATAGGACTTGATGTTCCGCAGATAACCAGAGTTTTCGACAAGCTGAAAAAACGAGGAATGGATTTCGGCAAGGAAGTATATACCGTTGAATATGCCAGAAATCTGCTGCTGAAAAGACTCGCTGAAAGAGAGGCTCGCTGAATTGCTGAGAGATATTACAATAGGACAGTATTTTCCGGGGAACAGCATCATACACCGGCTTGATCCCCGTTTCAAGATAGTTATAACGGTGCTTTATATCGTCATGCTTTTTGCCGGCGGAACATACATTGCACTTGCAATGGGAGCAGTCTATACCGTCATTGCAATCGCGCTTTCACGAATAAAGCCGAAAATGTTCGTTAAGAGCATAAAGCCGATAATGCCGTTTCTTGTCATAACGGCAGTAATAAATCTGCTGCTCATAAGCTCCGGTGAGGTGCTGTGGCAGTGGAAATTCCTTAAAATCACCAGCGGAGGAATAAACACAAGCGTCTTTATGATAATCAGGATAGTTCTGCTTATCGCAGGAACATCACTGCTCACCTACACGACCTCCCCTATTACGCTTACAGACGCTATAGAAAGGCTTTTATCGCCGCTTAAAAAACTGAAATTCCCTGTTCATGAGCTTGCAATGATGATGTCGATAGCATTGAGATTCATCCCCACGCTCATTGAGGAAACAGATAAGATAATGTCTGCCCAGAAGGCAAGAGGTGCTGAGATAGATACGGGCAGCTTTATGACAAGAGCAAGAAATCTTGTATCCATTCTGGTGCCGCTGTTCATATCCTCATTCCGGAGAGCAGACGAGCTTGCAACAGCAATGGAATGTCGCTGCTATAACGGCGGCGCAGGACGTACACGTCTGAGACAGCTTAAATCATCCGTAAGGGATTATATCGCACTTTTCGTTACGATAGCATTTCTTGCAGGAGCAATAATTCTTAGTAAAATATTTGCCTGATATAAAGAGGAAAAAATGGAGAACGCAAACGAAAGAGAACAGATACGGCTCTATGAGCCTGATTTCGGCGCTGAAAGAGAAAGAAAGCGTCCGGAAAGTTTCAGAAAAAGCAGATTTCGCAATATAACAGAAGCAATATCAAAAAGAACAGCCGCCGTCGGAAGAAAAAGCGCAAGGCTTGGCGACCGGTTCAGAAAGAGCCGGTTCTGCGATATAATGTACGGTAAAGGTGTGCTGTTTTTTGTGCTGTCATTTTTTATTCCGGCATTCATCTTTGCCTATGGCTTCGCACAGCACGGAATACAGCCGTTTGACAGCGACGGCGACAGACAGATGCTCGTTATTGACCTGTGGCATCAGTATTTCCCGTTTTTCCGTGTGGAACGTGAAAAGCTGCTTTCAGGAGGCTCGTTCCTTTATTCGTGGCAGAACGGTCTCGGCTCGAATTTCCTCTCGCTGATAGCTTACTACGCCGCAAGCCCTGTCAACTGGATATCAGTAT
Organism: Ruminococcus sp.; assembly: GCA_017461395.1. GTDB lineage: Bacteria > Bacillota > Clostridia > Oscillospirales > Ruminococcaceae > Ruminococcus. The sequence goes on along the minus strand of JAFTYF010000033.1, from coordinate 42,683 downwards.
TTTTCGATTCTAGTCATGTAAGAGAAGCACTCTCAATCATCCTTGTGGGAAAAATCGGCTTTGCCGGAGCATTTTTCAGCTGCTTCCTGAGGTATACCTTCAAGCGCCGTGACTTTTCACTGTGTATATTCTCGTCCATGTACGCTCTGTGCAGCTATATGCTCGGATATTACTGGAACGTCATGTGGATGGATACGATAGCGCTGTTTCCGCTTGTAATGATGGGAATAGTCGCCATAACCCGTGAGGGCAAATGGAAAACATTCACATTTGCACTTGCGCTGTCGCTTTTCTCGAATTATTATATCGGCTTGTTTACCTGTATTTTCTGCGTATTCATGTTTGCGGCTTCGGGAATAATCGAATTCAGAGGAATAAAAGATCTTTTCCGCAAATTTTTCATCATGGTGCGTTCCTCCGTGCTTGGAATAGCTCTTGCGGCGTTCATACTTCTGCCGGCTTATTTTGCCCTGAAGCTCACATACAGCAGCAACAATACCTTTCCGGAGGAAACTATACAGAACTATAAGTGGAATGAGCTTTTCTCCAATATGATTTCCTATAAGAATCCTACTGCCCTTGACGGACTTCCGAATTTTTCAAGCGGAATGCTTGCAGTAATGCTTATCGGAGTATTCATGCTGTCATTCGGCGTGAAGATAAGGGAAATGGGAGCATATTCCCTGATGCTGGGAATCATAGTCGTAAGCTGCAACATCAACAAGCTTGATCTGATATGGCACGGACTTCATGTGCCGAATCAGATACCGCACAGATACGCATTCATATTCAGCTTTATAATCATAGCTATGGCATACAGAGCATACGATGTGCTGCTGAAAAACGGAATAAAGGTGTATCAGCTTCTGCTGATGCTTGTCGGACCTTTCCTTGTGTTTCTCTGCGAGAGGATGTATTATGTCAAGGATGCCGATGATCCGAAAAAGGAAATTCTGCATATCCGTGAAATAGGATTTGGAAATGCGGAAAAATATACGGCGCTTATAGCTATTGGTCTGATTATTCTGTACATGACTGCAAGGCTGATACCGCTCAGAAATAAAAAACTGAAAAACAACATTTCCGGCACTATACTGATCGCATCTTCTGCAGCTGCAGCGGTATGCATAATTTTCTGCATATATAAATATGTATACAGGAAAGAACAGCTGGATATTTCCGAATCCGTGAAAAAGTCAATGATAATCACGGCGGCATATTTCATGGTATTTCTTGCTGTAAAGGTATTCCCGTTCAGAAGAACAGCGGTAAGGAATTTCTTTATGACGGCTGCGGTAGGCGTTGCTGTATTTTCAGAGCTGGTAAGTAATACACGCATCGGGCTGAATACGCTGAATGCTTCGGCATACAAAAGTTATCCGGCTAACGGACGTGAAGTTCAGTCGCTTCTTGACAAGGCGGCTAACGGTGAGGAAGATCTTTTCTACAGAACGGAAATTGCCGCTCCGTGGACGCTCAACAACGGCGCACTTTACGGATATAACGGCGTTTCACAGTTTTCATCGACAGCCATCGTGGATGTCACGACGCTTTACTCACGTCTTGGACTTTACGCTTCTGAGGCAGGCAACAGATATTACTACAGAACATCAACTCCGGTAGTGAATTCACTTCTCGGAATTCAATATATCATCGACAGCAACGGACCGCTCAATACTGAGGAAAAGTTCCTTGAATACTATGATTCATCCGGTCCGTCATACCTTTATAAGAATAAATATCCGCTGTCGCTTGGATTCATGATGAATGAGGAGATACTCGACCTTGAGGACAGCGCCGGACTTAATCCGCTGGAATTTCAGAACTCAATAGTAAAGCTTGCGGCAGGAATCGAAGAACCGCTGTTCAATGCATACGGCGTTACTCTTGTTGAGCGTGACGGTATTGATGTAACGAAAAACGGCTTCGGAAATTATACCTTCCGCGTAACAGCAGAAGAAGGAACTGAGGCAAAGGTAACATATAGCTTTGCCGGAGCCAGGGACGCTGTGCTGTATGCCTATGTAGGTTCGTCAGGCAGCGGCATCAAGGATGTAAGAGTAAGCTGTGACGATCTCTGGGTAATGCCCAACGACGACGGAAACCCCAAGGATATCATCAAGTCCTATCCGCTTGTAATCCCAATGGGAAACAGCGGCGAAGGTACGATGTCCCGTGTACAGATGACCGTGAGAGAGGATAAGAAATCCGGTAATTATCAGCTTAAAACATATACAATGGGACTTGATCTCTTTGAAGAATTCTACAACAGCCTTGCAGATGAGCAGCTTGAAATTACAAGCTTCAAAGATACAAAGATCGAGGGAAAGATCAATGCGAAAAAGGATGGAGTAATGTTTCTGTCTATTCCGTACGAAAAGGGCTGGTCGGTGTATATTGACGGCAAAAAAACCGATACTTTCAAGGTACTTCACGCAATGCTCGGAGTAAAGGTCTCTGAGGGAAGCCACGATATCGTGCTGAAATATTCTCCTGAGGGATTCAAGGGCGGTCTTGTGATATCCGGTGCAGGAACGCTCGGCGTCGGAGCAGTGATCTGGTACGATCACCGCAGGAAATACAGAAAAAAGCGCAGAGGCAGAGCACCTGAAAGCATTTCCCGTGACATTGATGAGCTTGCTGAGGAGGAAGAAATCGCTTTAGCAGTTCAGAATACAGAGATATACGATCAGACCGAAGAAACAGAAGAAATTCCGGAAAACAAAACGGAAGCGGAGGCAGAAAATGAGAAATCTGAAGGTAATGACAGCCTATCGGGGAACTAAATATCATGGATTCCAGCGGCAGAGCAATGCTGTGACGGTTCAGGAAACGCTTGAAAAACACCTGTCAAAGGTACTCAACGAGCCTGTAACTATAACAGGATGTTCACGCACAGACACGGGAGTTCACGCAAATAATTTCTGCTTCAATGTAAAAACGAACAGCAGTATATCGTGTCTGGGTTTCCAGAGAGGAGTAAACGGCGAGCTTCCCGATGATATTTCGATACTCAGCTGTGAGGAAGTCCCGCTTGACTTCCATGCACGCTTTGACTGTGTGGGCAAGGAATATATATACAGGATGCACTGCAGTGAGTCAAAGAATCCTTTTGCGCCTGATCTGATGTTCCACTACAGGCGGAAATTTGATATCGAAGCTGCAAGAAGGGCAGCTGAGTATCTTGTCGGAGAGCATGATTTTGCATCGTTTTGTGCCGATTGTACGAATGTTTCAACAACTGTGCGTACAATATATTCATTTGAAATAGAAAATTGTGGAGATTCGGTGACAATGCTTGTAAAAGGCAATGGTTTTTTGTATAATATGATTAGGATCATTGCAGGAACGCTTATAGACGTCAGTGAAAAGCGGATATCCCCCGATGATATACCGGAAATACTCAGGGCAAAGGACAGACTTAAAGCCGGCAGAACAGCTATGGCTCACGGACTGTATCTTAATCGTGTATTCTATTCCGCTGATGAAATATAGAAAGGGTGTGAAGCTTCTTGCCGAGGATGTATGATGAAAACGATATAGTCGATCTCAAAAACAGAAAAAACAGGCAGCGGCGAATGAAAAAGCTGCTGATAATCCTCATTGTCGCAGTGCTTCTGGTAACGCTCTTTGCTACAAGAAGTCTGTGGATTCCGATAGTAAAAGGCTGGGGAAATCACTACAAGACGATAGTCAATTCCGGTAAGCTTGCTGACGGAAATTTCCCCATAGACGCAGACGGCGGCGAAAATTATCAGCTGCGCTATACCGTTGAACGAATAATGGTTCAGAGCGATACGAGTTTGTACATATATGATATTGACGGCAACCTTAGGAAAAAGCGACAGCACGCATATACCAATCCTAAGCTGTGCGTTGCAAACGGAAAGGCTCTCGTCTATGAGAGCGGAGGAAACGAATTCTCCGTTGAGGACGAGAAGGAGGTATATTACAGCCGCCGCTTCGACAATAACATATATTTTGCAAAGCTCAGCTCCGACGGAGTAACGGCTGTTGTTACAGAATCCAGCGACTACAGCTGTGAGCTTAAGGTTTATGACGAAAAAGGTACGCTCATCTATGAGAGAAAATGTACTGATATGCTCATTGACCTCAGCTTCATAAACGAAAGCAAGGGCTGTGTTTTAGGCTTTCTGTCAGCCGAAAACGGACAGCTCACCACAAAGATCAGGGAGATAAGCTTTACGCAAAAGGGCGAAAAATGGACATCTCCCGGCTTTAATGCCTGCGCCTATGAGATATTCGGTTCTTCTGAGGGCACCTTTATCTACGGCGACACTGCCTGCGGATATATTGATCCGGACGGACAGATAAGCTCCTATTATGAATATGACGGCGAATGTGTTTCGGGAGCAAGCATGAGCGGAAAGTCAGCAGTTGTTATAAACAACGACGACAGACGTGTATATACAGCGGCGCTCTTCTCAGGAAACGGAAAACAGCCTCTTGTCGTTGAACTGGAATCTCCGGCAATGGCAGTATCAGTTTTCAGGGGACTGGCATATATCCTTACTCAGGATGAAGTGCTTGCATATGATTTCAAGGGAAATCTTCGCTCAACGGCAAAGGTAAACGATTCATATTCGGGTTTTGTCAGAAGCGATGATCATATTTTCCTTAAGGGCTACGATAAAATAGATCGTATTGATTACGATACATGATGATGATAAAGAAGGAGGAATGACGTGGTAGGTTACTGTGTCAGATAAAAATTATGGGTTCACAATTCTGGTGGTTTTATGATATAATTGCAGCGGCAGCAATACTTGTTATGGTATTTCTGTCCGGCAGGAGAGGAATTTTTAAATCTCTGCTTCACTTTGCAGGATATTTTCTTGCAGTTATAATAGCATTTTCACTAAGCAGCTCAATCGCTGACGGGCTTTACAAAGGCGGCGTCAGAAACAGCAATATGAAAAAAATCGAAAAAAGCGTAAATTCGACGGATTTCATTATCGAGGTAAAGAATCATATCGAGGAGGAATATAATTTCTCAGGCGAGATAGATTATGAAAAAATGCAGGAAATATATACTGAGAATAATACTTTCGGATACAGCTTTGATAAGCAGATCTATCAGTATATTTCAAGTATTTATGTAAATAAGATAGGCAACGAAAATATATTCTATGAAAAGCTTCACAATGGCTATGCGAAGATAATCAGCGATATTATATCTGAGCATCTTCTTGTTTATGCCGGCGAGACAGCTTTCAGGACGCTGTCCGATAAGCCTCAGCAGATGAACGAGCTTATACCGCTTCTTCTTGAACCGGAGGATCGCAGCGGTGCAGCAGAATACATAACCGACAAATATACTGCAAAGCCATATAAAAGCCTTATCCGCCTTATCAGCTTTCTGGCGATAATGGTGTTGGTAGTTGCCGTTACTGTATTCCTGACGAATACCACATTCAGAACGCCGGGCTTCCAGAGTCTTGGTTCGCATATAGGCGGCGGACTTGTGGGCATACTTCTTGGTGCAGTAGTCGTTGTGTTCATAGCAGCCTGTGTACGGCTCAATGTTATCTGCGGTGAGAATAAAATGCTGTTCTTCAATAACGAAGCAATTGAAAAAACATATCTGTTCAGGCATATATATGACTTTATAGCGTCAAATCTTTGATAATCAACAGGAGGATTCTGGTTCATGATACCAATGTGCAGCAATTGCAAAAAAAGACCTGCGGTAGTGTTCATCACTACAATGCAGGGAAATGAAAAAAAGAACGAGGGACTCTGCCTTTCCTGCGCAAGAGAAAGAAACATCCCACAGGTGACGGAATATATGGATAAACTGGGAATAACCGGTGAGGAGCTTGATCAGTTCTCCGATCAGATGATGGGTATGCTCGACGGAGACAGCTTTGAAATGGGCGGTTCCGGACTTATGCCTGATTTCATCTCAAATATGTTCGGTGTGAACGGCGGAGAATCAGGCGGCGAAAAGAATGAGAATTCAGCGCCGGAAAAGAAGAACTCCAAGGACGACGATAAGGAAAAAGGCGAAAAGAAAGGTATTTTCGGCAGAAAGGATAAAAAGAAGGAACTCAAATTCCTTGGAAGCTACTGCACAAACTTTTCCCAGAAGGCGGCTGACGGTCAGCTTGATACGATCATCGGACGTGACAAGGAAATAGCCCGTGTGATCCAGATTCTTTCCAGAAGAACAAAAAATAATCCCTGCCTTATCGGTGAGCCGGGCGTCGGCAAAACAGCTATTGCCGAGGGTATAGCTTTGCGCATAAACGAGGGAAATGTTCCGTTCAACCTTGAAGATAAGAAGGTTTATCTCCTTGATCTGACAGCTCTTGTTGCCGGAACACAGTTCCGAGGACAGTTTGAGAGCCGTGTGAAGGGACTTGTGGACGAGGTGAAGCGTGAGGGAAATATTATCCTCTTTATCGACGAGGTGCATAATCTTGTCGGAGCCGGAGATTCAGAAGGCTCGATGAATGCCGCAAATATCCTTAAACCAGCACTGTCACGAGGTGAGGTACAGGTTATCGGTGCAACAACCTTCGGCGAATACAGAAAGTACATCGAAAAGGACTCAGCTCTTGAAAGACGTTTCCAGCCGGTAACTGTCAATGAGCCCACAGTTGAGGACACAGTTGACGTACTTCTCGGTATAAAGAAGCACTACGAGGACTACCACAAGGTGCATATTTCGGATTATCTCATCAGAGTATGCGCAGTGCTCTCCGAGAGATATATCACGGACAGATTCCTGCCCGACAAGGCTATCGACCTTATGGACGAGGGCTGCGCAAGAGCGTGCATCCGCTCCCCTGAGATTGCAGAATACGCAAAGCTCTGCAAGGAGATAAAGGTTCTGGAGGAAATGGAAGAAAACATTTCTGAACAGAATGAGATAGATTATCAGGCTTTGGCTGAGGTCAAGGGAAAACTCATCCATGCCCGTGAGGACGCAGAAAAGCTTAAGGAAAAGGCTGAGAATATTCAGGTAACTGAGGAGGATATCACCAAAGTTGTTGAACTCTGGACGGGGATTCCGGCAAGCAAGATCGCTGAAACTGAGTTTCTGAAAATAGCAAGGCTTGAAAGCGAACTCAAAAAGCACGTTATCGGTCAGGATGAGGCTGTTGAAACTCTTGCAAAGGCTATAAAGCGCACAAGAGTACGTCTTAATAAGCGCCGCAGACCGGCATCGTTCATTTTTGTAGGACCTACAGGCGTTGGAAAAACTGAGCTTGTAAAGACTCTCGCACAGGAAATGTTTGATTCTCCTGAGCCGCTTATCCGCCTTGATATGACGGAATATATGGAAAAGCACTCCGTTGCGAGAATGATAGGCTCGCCTCCCGGATATGTCGGCTACGATGAAGCAGGACAGCTTACAGAAAAAGTCCGCCGCAGACCTTATTCCGTTATCCTTTTTGACGAGATCGAAAAGGCACATCCCGATGTAATGAATATCCTCATGCAGATCCTCGACGAAGGCAAGGTAGATGACGCTCACGGCAGAACGGTAAACTTTGAGAATACTATAATCTGCATGACATCAAATGCAGGTTCTGCTGATAAATCTACAGGTGTGGGCTTTAACAGAACGGCAAATGAAATATCGAAAGACAAGGCTATGAAGGGACTGAGGGAATTCCTTCGTCCGGAATTTATCAGCCGTATCGACGAGATCGTTGTGTTCAGACAGCTTGAAAAGCCGGATTTTGCAAAGATCGCCGCACTCATGCTCGATGAGATGAAAGAACCGCTCTCCGAGAAGAATATCGGACTTGAATATTCCGAGGCTGCTCTGGAGCTTATCGCAGAAAAGGCATTCGGAAAATCCTACGGCGCAAGAGATATCCGCCGTGTTATCAGACAGGAAATTGAGGATAAAATCGCAGAGATAATTATCGAAAATGCATCCGGAACAGATCGTATCGCAGTTGATGCAGAAAACGGAGAACTTAAGGTTTCGGCATTAAATGAAAACGTCTGAAAAAAGTACTTGTGTATATGTAAAACTTGCTTTAAAACAGCTCTGAAAAGGGCTGTTTTTTATTATTTTCTACAGATTTCCTTATAAACCGTCATTTACCGCTTTATTTTTTATAAGAAATAATGTATAATAATAGTGTATCGGTTATATAATCGAACAACAGGATTATGAGGTGTACAGCAATGAAAAAATATTCTCTTGGAATAGATGTCGGCTCAACGACCGTAAAGACAGTCATCACTGACGCAGAAGGAAATATCGTATATTCAAAATATCAGCGTCATCTTTCAAAGGTAAAGGAAACCGTCATAGATCAATTAAAGCTTATACAGGCGGATTATCCGGATGAAAGCTTCACGGTATGCATTACCGGATCAGCAGGTCTTGGACTTGCGAATTCAGCAGAGATCCCCTTTGTACAGGAGGTTCATGCTGCATTTCTTGCGGTAAAGAGAAAGCAGCCCGATGCTGACGCCGTTATTGAACTTGGAGGAGAAGACGCAAAGATAATCTTCCTGACCGGAGGCGTTGAGCAGCGTATGAACGGCTCATGCGCAGGAGGAACAGGCGCGTTTATCGACCAGATGGCAACGCTTCTCGGAATTACTGCAGACGAGCTTGACAATCTTTCGCTCAATTCTCAGAAAATATATCCCATTGCTTCACGCTGCGGAGTTTTCGCGAAATCGGATATACAGCCGCTTCTCAATCAGGGGGCACGACGTGAGGATATTGCGGCAAGCATTTTTCAGGCGGTAGTTGACCAGACAGTTTCCGGTCTTGCACAGGGACGCTCTATCGAGGGAAAGGTTCTCTTTCTCGGCGGACCGCTTTTCTTCCTCAAAGGACTTCGCAGAGCATTTGTAAAAACTCTCGGACTTGACAGTGAACACGCTGTATTCCCAGATGAAGCTCCTGTTTTTGTAGCATACGGCTGTGCTGTATATGCGTCATCAGCTGAGGATTACTTCAAAGCAGAGGAAATTATCAGAAAAATCACCGAAGCAAAGGCTTCTGACGATATAGTAACAGGAGATCCCCTTTTCAATTCTCAGGCTGAGTACGATGAATTCATCGACCGCCACAAGAAATTCGATCTTGGCTACGCTGATATCCGTACATATAAGGGTGACGCATATCTCGGAATTGATGCCGGCTCTACAACTACAAAGCTTGTGCTTATCACCAGCGACGGAAGAATACTCTATCATCATTATTCTTCAAATCAGGGACAGCCTCTCGATAAGATCGCCGATCAGATAAAGTGTATTTACAGGGAAATTAATCCCGACATAACTATAAAAGGCTCAGCAGTAACGGGCTATGGTGAGGATCTCATTAAGGCAGGACTTTCCATAGATCACGGCATAGTTGAAACCGTTGCGCATTTCAGGGCAGCTGCGTATTTCTGTCCGGACGTTGATTTCATCATCGACATCGGCGGACAGGATATCAAGTGCTTCAAAATAAAGAACAAGAGCATCGACAGCATTATGCTGAATGAAGCGTGTTCATCCGGCTGCGGCTCGTTTATCCAGACCTTTGCGATGGCTCTTGGATATGATATCGCAGAATTCTCACAGCTCGGACTTTTCGCAAAGAATCCCGTTGACCTCGGTTCAAGATGTACGGTATTCATGAACAGCTCCGTAAAGCAGGCACAGAAGGACGGCGCAACTGTTGAGGATATTTCAGCAGGACTCTCCTCCTCTATCATCAAGAACGCTATATATAAGGTTATCCGTGCGAAGTCTCCCGATGAGCTTGGAAAGAATATCGTTGTTCAGGGCGGAACATTCCTCAATGATGCGGTACTGCGTTCATTCGAGAAGGAGCTTGGCAGAAATGTTATACGTCCGGCGATCTCAGGACTTATGGGCGCATTCGGATGTGCTCTGTACGCTATGGAGAACGCCTCAGAGAACGGTTCTTCGCTTATTTCTGCAGACGAGCTTGCCGGATTTGACTATACATCACGTTCAGCAAACTGCGGAGGCTGTACAGCTCACTGTCAGCTGAATATCATCAGCTTCGGCAAGGGAAGAAAGTTCATCTCCGGAAACCGCTGCGAAAAAGGAAGCGGTACGGTTCAGAAGAACAAGGTGCCGAATCTCTATGAATACAAATACGACAGCATTCTAAATACAGTAAAAACACATCAGCCCAGAAAATACCGTGGTACGGTAGGACTTCCGCTGACACTCGGCTTCTACGAGCAGCTTCCGTTCTGGCATAAACTGTTCACAACGCTTGGATTCAGAACAGTAGTTTCCGATGAAAGCTCCCGTGAGATGTACTACCTCGGACAGCACACGATTCCGTCCGATACAGTATGCTATCCGGCAAAGCTCGCTCACGGACATATCGAAAATCTTCTTGACAAGGGCGTAGATTTCATTTTCTATCCCTGTATGAGCTATAATCTCGACGAGGGCGAAAGTGATAACCACTTCAACTGCCCTGTAGTTGCGTATTATCCGGAACTTCTGCTTGCAAATAATCCTCGTCTTAACAGTGAGAATTTCAAGCATCCGTATATGGATCTCAACGTAAGAAAGAACGTTATCAGAGTTCTTTCGCAGACTCTCCGCAGCTACAACATAAGAGGAAGAATTTCCGCTGCCGTTGACGCTGCATATAAGGCACTGGAGCTTTATCATACCGATATCGCAAGCAAGGCGAGGGAGATCATTGACCGTGCCCGTGCTGAAAAACGCAAGATAATAGTTCTTGCCGGACGTCCTTATCACATCGACAAGGAGATCAATCATGGTATCCACAAGCTGATAACAAGTCTCGGAATGGCTGTTATCACCGAAGACAGCATTGCTGCTCTTGCGCATACTCCGAAGCTCGGCGTACTCAATCAGTGGACATATCATTCACGTCTTTACCGTGCGGCGAAGTATGTCACAACTCAGCCGGATATGCAGCTTGTACAGCTTGTTTCCTTCGGCTGCGGAATCGACGCAGTTACCGGCGACGAGATAAGAACAATCCTCGAAAGCCGTGGAAAGCTCTATACACAGCTTAAAATAGATGAAATAAACAATCTTGGTGCGGCAAGAATAAGACTGAGAAGCCTTGTTGCCGCAATGAAATGATCCTGAACCGATATCAGGATACAGGAGGTATCTGAAATGCCTGAATATACGATTTTTACTGAGGAAATGAAAAAAACTCACACTATCCTCGTTCCCGATATGCTGCCTATACATTTTAAGCTGTTTATTGCAGCATTCAAGGCAGAGGGATATAAAATGGAGCTTCTCCAGAACGATTCACGTTCCGTTGTTGACGAGGGACTGAAAAACGTCCATAACGATGCCTGCTATCCGGCACTGCTTGTTATAGGTCAGTTCATGGATGCACTCAAAAGCGGAAAGTATGATCCCGATAAGACTGCGCTTCTCATTACGCAGACGGGAGGCGGCTGTCGTGCTTCAAACTACATCCACCTGCTGAGAAAGGCTGTGGATAAGAATTTTCCGCAGGTTCCCGTTGTATCGCTTAATTTCAGCGGACTTGAAAAGGAAAGCGCATTCCGCATCGCACCTAAGGTTTTTGTAAAGCTTCTTCATGCGATACTTTACGGCGATCTCCTCATGACCTGCTACAATAAGTGCAGAGCGTACGAGATAAACAAGGGCGAGGCGGCAAAAATGCTTGCAAAATGGCAGAACCGCCTTGGAAATATCTTCTATAAGAACAGCAATCTTTACCTAAAAACAAAGAAAATATATACTGATATCCTCAACGATTTCGCAGAAATAAAGCTTAGTGATGAAAAGAAAGTTCGTGTAGGAATTGTCGGAGAAATTTATGTAAAATATTCTCCGCTTGCAAATAATCATCTGGAGGATTTCCTCATCTCCGAGGGCTGTGAGCCCGTTGTGCCGTCGCTGCTGGAATTCGTTATGTATACGGCGTCAGCTTCGTTTAATAACGCAGAGTTATACGACAGCAAAACTACACGCTCACGCATATTCAGACTTGCATATAAGTTCGTATACGCAAAGCAGAAAGAGCTTATTAAAGTCATGAAGGAACACGGTGTATTTGAGGCTCCTCACGATTTCGAGCATCTTCGTGCACTGGCGGACAAATATATCAATCAGGGCGTTGTAATGGGCGAAGGATGGCTTATTCCGGCTGAAATGGCGGCTCTTGCAAAATCGGGAGTGGAAAATATCATCTGCGCTCAGCCTTTCGGATGCCTGCCTAACCATATCGTTGCAAAGGGGATGTCCCGTGCTATCAAGCAGGATAACCCGAATGCCAATATCGTGCCTATTGATTACGATCCCGGCGCAACAAGAGTCAATCAGGAAAACAGAATCAAACTTATGCTCGCTAACGCTCGTCTCTGACATGAAAAACATCTCCTTCCGGAGTAACTTCCGGAAGGAGATTTTTTGTTTTTTTAAGTGCGAAAAAAATATTAAAAATAGTATTGACAAGTATAGAAATCCGTTGTAAAATAATAATATATCAGATAAAAAAATGATAGAAAAAAGAGAGAAAAAAATATAAAAGAGAACAAAAGAAACAAAGGGGTAGTATAATGGTATTCAGCAGCTTGGAGTTTATTTTTATATTCCTTCCTGCATTTTTTATTGTATACGGAGTTGTGCCGAAAAAATACAAAAACGCTGTTATTTTTGCAGGGAGCGTTATTTTTTACGGCTTAGGCGTCGGGAAAGCGGTATACATATATCTTTTTCTGCTTACGATGCTTCTCAACTTCATTGTGGGGCAATTCATCGAATCATACCGGCGAGTGGCAAAGCTATGGCTCATGTTTGGTGTAATATTCAACTTCTGGTGGATGATTTTCTTTAAGTACTGGGGCTTTGGTACAGAGAATCTGAATGCTATCTTCAATGCATCGCTGACGGTAAAGGATATCATTCTTCCGATAGGAATCAGTTTCTACACGTTTCAGAATGTTTCATACATTGCTGATGTTTATAAGCGCAAGACAAAGGCTGAAAAGAATTTCATCAATTACGGTGCATATTTAAGTATGTTTCCGCAGCTTATCGCCGGACCTATCGTCACCTACGACAAGGTTGCAAAGCAGCTCAGGAAGCGTACTCACAGCGTAAAAAAGGTCGAGGACGGTCTGAAAACCTTTACCATAGGTCTTGGATATAAAGTTCTGCTTGCGAATCAGGTTTCCGGTCTGTGGAAAGATATCGCAACGATAGGCTTCGGTACAATTTCGACAAGACTTGCATGGATGGGCGCATTTGCGTATTCATTCCAGCTTTACTTTGATTTCTGCGGATATTCGCTCATGGCAATAGGTCTCGGGCGAATAATGGGCTTTGAGCTTCCGAAAAATTTCAACTATCCGTATATTTCCAGAACGATGACAGAATTCTGGCGCCGCTGGCATATGACGCTTGGCTCGTGGTTCAGGGATTACATATACATTCCTCTCGGAGGAAACAGAAACGGAAAATCCGCCATGATACGCAATACTTTTGTCGTGTGGCTGTTTACCGGTCTGTGGCACGGCGCAAGCTGGAATTTCATAGTATGGGGACTTGTCCTTTTCGGAATAATCATGCTGGAAAAATTCTGTATCGGAGATTTTCTCAACCGATACAAATTGATAGGTCATGCGTGGATGATCGTGATAATTCCCGTAACATGGCTGATTTTTGCGATCACTGATTTCAGCGAGCTTGGAACTTATCTGAGCAGACTGCTTCCGTTCACACACGATAAAGATACAGTGCTTTTTAAAACGGATTACGCAAAATACTGGGGAACATATGCAAAGTATCTGATAGCCGGAGTTATATTCTCAACGCCGCTGCCGGGACTTGTGTACAAAAAGATAAAAAATTCCGTATTTTGTAATCTGCTTCTGCTGACAGTATTCTGGGCGTCAGTATACTGTATGTATAAAGGCATGGACGATCCATTCATGTATTTCAGATTTTAAAAAATAAAGAACAAAAGAAATTTTCAGGAGACAAAAAATGAATAAATTCAAGCAGTGCACATACACGATGATCCTTCTGTTTACCTGCCTTGTCGCATCGCCGATGATATTCAGGCAGATATGGACAAACAGCGCCGAGAAAAAGAAGGAAACCAAAGCGGCAATAGAGGATATCGACATATACAAGGGAATCGAAGAACAGCCGGAAGATCCCGGGGCTTCTGCGCCTGCCGGCAATCCGGTACAGCAGAATTCTGCGGCGGCTTCAAACGGAAATGCAAATAATCCGCCGAGCGAGCCTATGGTTTCACAGCCGACAGGAGGAGCACCGGATCAGGTATATCATACTCTCGATTTCGTCAGAGGGGATTATTCCTACTTCGATAATGCCCTGTTTATCGGCGATTCCCGTACAGTGGGAATTCGCGAATACGGTTCGCTGGGAAATGCTGATTTCTTCTGTAAGGAAGGTCTTGGTGTTGCAGAGGCAAAGAAATCATGTGCAGACGGCGAGCTGGGCAAACTTGTTTCAAGCGGTCAGTATAAGAAAATCTATGTCATGCTCGGCATTAACGAGATAGGCAATGATATCGACAGTACATTTGCAAGCTACAGGGGACTTGTAGAAAATATCCGTGCAAAGGCTCCCGATGCGCTGATATTCCTTCAGGCGAATATGCACGTTACATTTGATGCGCAGACGAGTTTTATCAATAACGAGAGAATCAATGCGCTCAATCAGAAAGTCAGCACGCTTGCTGATAAGATGAGTATATTCTACATTGACGTGAACCCCGTATTTGACGATGCAGATGGAAATCTCGAAGCCGGATATACAAGCGACGGCGTGCACGTTCTTGCTTCGATTTATCAGAAATGGAGCGACTGGTACTGCCTGTATACGATTCCGACAACATAAAACAAACCGTATTCCATAACTGTGACATTCCTATAGGAACTTTACATGTATTTATCGGGGGAAACCTTTCTGAGGAAAGGTTCTCCCCCGAACCCCCTTCCAAAGACTTTTAATACTAAAATTTCCGCCTGACATATCACACTAATCAAGTAAATGAAAAATCTTGATTATTTCGCTGAGTGTGATATGTCAGGCGGAAATTTAATACTGAAAGTTTTAGGAAAGGAGTTTGAGGAAGAACCCTTTTTCAAAAGGGTTTTCCTCAATAATATTGTAAAAATCTGTAAGAATGCCGCAGTTATAGAATGCGTTTTTTAAAGCTGCCAGTCGTCGCAGAGTGCATTAATAGCGTCAGTAAGCTTGCGCATATCGGAATTTGTTCTGCCGTCCGAAGCCTTTATAAGTTCTGCAAGGCGCTGTGAAGCGTCTAAAAGGCGTGAGTAATTCTCGTTCAGGTTGGAAGTATTGCGCTTCTTCTTCGGGATAAGAACAGGCTGAGCGTCAACAGTTACAACGCCCTCTGCGATGTCGAATTCCGCACCGCTGTATGGGATATAAACATCTGCGCCGAGTTCTTCACGAAGTCTTTCTGCAAGAGCGTCCGCAGAGGAATCCTCACCATGATTTACAAAGAATTTCTTTACGCCGCTGATAGCTTTTGCCCAGCTGATAAGTCCGTCAGAATCAGCATGACCGCTTACGCCGGGAAGCTGTAAAATTTCTGCGGCAACGTTGATAGGCTCGCCGAAAAGACGTACCTTCTTAGCGCCCTCGATAAGGCTTCTTCCGAGAGTATTTCCAGCCTGATAGCCAACGAAAAGGATAGTACATTCACGTCTCCAGAGATTATGCTTGAGGTGGTGCTTTACACGTCCTGCCTCGCACATACCGCTTGCAGAAATGATGACTTTCGGGCGGTTGTCGTTGTTGATAGCCTTTGAGTCGTCGCTGCTTACGGCTCTGATGAGATTCTCGAAAGCAATGGGGTTGATACCCTGTCTCACATAGGAGATAGCCTCCTCGTCGTAGCAGCTTTCACGGTTGCTGATGAAAATATCAGTTGCTTCGATAGCGAGAGGGCTGTCAACATAAACAGGGAAATTATCATGTCCCTTTATAAGCTTCTGATCCTTGATTTTTCTGATGAAATAGAGCATTTCCTGAGTTCTGCCGACAGCGAAGGACGGAATGATGACATTTCCGCCGCGGTCAAAGGTTCTCTGAAGAACTTCAGCAAGAGCGGTAACATAGTCAGCAGGTTTGTTGTGATTTCTGCTGCCGTATGTAGATTCGATAAGCACATAGTCAGCGGAGTCGATAAGCTGAGGATCACGGATAAGAGGCTGTTCTGTATTGCCGAGATCGCCGGAGAATACGAGCTTTTTCGTAACGCCGTTTTCGGTTATTGTCATGATAATGCTGGACGAACCGAGAAGATGTCCGGCATCACGGAAGGAAACCGTCACTCCTTCGCAGATTTCGACTGGAGCGTCATATTTATGCGGAACAAAGAGTGATATAGCAGTAATAGCGTCGTCCATAGTGTAGAGCGGAACATATTCTTCGCTGCCTTTTCTTTTGCCCTTTCTGTTGCGCCATTCAGCTTCAAATTCCTGAATGTGAGCACTGTCACGGAGCATTACGCTGCACAGATTTGAAGTTGCCTCAGTAGCGTGTATTTCACCCTTGAAGCCGCCGGCAGCAAGAAGCGGAAGAAGTCCGGAGTGGTCGATATGAGCGTGAGTAAGAAGTACAAAGTCTATATTTCCGGGAGCGGTAGGGATCTTCACATTTTCGTAAATATCCTCTCCCTGCTGCATTCCGAAATCTACCAGAAATCTCTTTCCGCAGGCTTCGATATAAGTGCAGCTTCCTGTAACTTCATGTGTTGCGCCGATAAACATCATTTTCATAGAAAAAACCTCTGCTTTCATTAGGGATGCTGTCTCCCGATAAATTTCTATTGATATTATATCATAAATTTTTTTATCTGTCTATAATTTTATGCAAATTTCCGGAAGGATTTTTAAAAAAGCATTGACTATTAACTTGATAGATGATATAATAAAATATCCGGAGTTATTCCGGTATAAACAGACTACATAATATAAGGAGAAAAACGTTTTGGGCAAGTATTTTGGAACAGACGGATTCAGAGGAACTGCAAATGAGAATCTGACCGCAGATCATGCATTTAAAGTGGGCCGCTTTCTTGGCTGGTACTACAAGGAAATAAAAAAACAGAATGGCGATAATTCAGCTCCCCGCATACTTATCGGAAAGGATACAAGACTTTCAAGCTATATGTTTGAGTACAGCCTTGTCGGCGGACTTACGGCTTCCGGTGCAGACGCATATCTGCTTCATGTTACAACAACGCCGTCAGTAGCGTATATTTCCCGTGTTGACGGATTTGACTGCGCTATTATGATATCAGCAAGCCACAATCCTTATCACGATAACGGACTCAAGCTTATCAACGGCAAGGGTGAAAAAATGGAAGACGATGTTATTGAGCTTGTTGAGGCGTATCTTGACGGAAATCTCAATGTATTCGGTCAGGAATGGAAGGAACTTCCATTTGCACATGATGCGGAGATAGGCAGAACAGTGGATTATGTTTCCGGCAGAAACCGCTATATCGGCTATCTTATTTCACTCGGAGTATATTCATTCCGCGGCAAGAAAATCGGTCTTGACTGCGCAAACGGAGCTTCATGGAATATCGCAAAGGCTGTTTTTGACGCTCTCGGAGCAGAAACATACGTTATCAACGCACAGCCGGACGGCACAAATATCAACATGAACGCAGGCTCTACACACATTGAGGTTCTCCAGAAATTCGTTGTTGACAACGGTCTTGATGTGGGTTTTGCATACGACGGCGACGCAGACCGCTGTCTCTGCGTAGACGAAAAGGGAAATGTAATTACAGGCGATCATATTCTCTACATTTACGGAAGATACATGAAGGAGAGAGGAAAGCTCCTTGGAAATACGGTCGTTACAACGATTATGTCAAATTTCGGACTATACAGGGCATTCGATGAAATCGGCATCGGCTATGCAAAAACAGCAGTAGGCGACAAATATGTTTACGAATACATGAAGGAAAACGGCTGCCGTCTTGGCGGAGAACAGTCCGGTCACATAATTTTCTCGAAATACGCATCAACAGGTGACGGAATTCTCACAAGCCTGAAAATAATGGAAGTTATCATGGCAAGAGAAAAGCCTCTCAGCGAGCTTGCAGCGCCTTTTGTGGTGTATCCGCAGGTTCTTGAAAACGTAAAAGTCAAGGACAAGAGCGCAGCTCAGAACGATCCCGATGTAAAAGCAGCCGTTGAAGAAGCAGCTGCGGCACTTGGCACTTCCGGAAGAATTCTTGTCCGTGAAAGCGGTACAGAGCCGCTTGTCCGTGTTATGGTCGAGGCTGAAAACGAGGAGATCTGCCGCATATATGTAAACAAGGTTATTGACGTTATGAAAAGAAACGGACACACTATCTGAGGGTGATTAATATGAAAAAACAGGTATATAATCCTTTTTTACCTCTTTATGAGCATATCCCCGACGGCGAACCGCATATTTTCGGTGACAGGGTATATCTTTACGGCTCTCACGACAACGAGGGCGGCGAAACGTTTTGTATGGGCGATTATACGGTGTATTCTGCGCCCGTGGATGATCTTTCTGACTGGCGCTGTGAGGGTGTTATCTACAAGGCAGAGCAGGATCCCGACTACGGCGAGCGTCCGTATATGTATGCTCCTGATGTAGTTCAGGGCAATGACGGAAAATTCTATCTCTATTACTGTATGTCCGGAAACTGGGGCTTCGGAGGATATTACGGTCCGATATCCGTTGCAGTGTGCGATACTCCGGCAGGCAAATATGAGTATCTCGGATACGTCCGCTATCCGGACGGCACTCCAATGAAAAAGTATGTCTGCTTTGATCCGTGCGCCTTCAACGACGGCGGAACTATCCGCATTTACTACGGAACACAGTATATGGATGAAACGAATGAGATTCTTGCATCTGACAGCGAAAAGCTTGCGGAGGTGCAGAAGCGTTATAACAAGACGGCAGAGGAGATCCTCGGTACGCCTGATAATGTAAATGGTGCCTGCATGGTAGTTCTGGAGGATGATATGCTTACCGTAAAAGGCGAGCCGCAGCATATTATCCCGTATGACGCTGATTTCGGCGGACATGAATTCTTTGAGGCAAGCTCCATGAGAAAGGTCGGAGACAAGTATTATTTCGTATTCTCCTCCCAGAAGAATCACGAGCTTTGCTATGCTGTAAGCGACTATCCCGACCGTGATTTTGTTTTCGGAGGAACTCTCGTTTCCAACGGCGATGTGGGCGTAAACGGCGTTACCGAGGAGACTCGCATGAACATGACCGGAACAACTCACGGAAGCATTATTGAGATAAACGGACAGTGGTATGTATTCTACCACAGACTTACGCATAAATCTGACTACAGCCGTCAGGCGTGTGCGGAGAAGATCACCATTGAGGCAGGCGGAACTATAAAGCAGGCTGAAATAACATCGTGCGGCCTCAACGACGGACCTCTTTCCGGTAAGGGAACTTATCCGGCACCTATCGCTTGTTATATCACTAACGGAAAGATGCCGCATGGCTCAAATCGTATCTTCACAGACAGCTTTCCGAATGTCAATCATGCGGATAATGAACGCTTTATAGCCGAAATAAGCGATGACACGCTCATCGGCTACAAGTATTTTGATTTCTCCGGCAACAAGAGTATAGCTCTTACCGTTCGTGGAACAGGCACCGGTGTATTCAGCGTATACACAGAGATAGGCGGAGAAAAGCTCGGAGAAATTGCAGCTTCACCGTCAGAGCAGTGGTGTGAGATCACGGCTGATATCGGTATTCCGGACGGAGTTCATCCGCTGTTTCTGGTATATAACGGCAGCGGTGAGATTTCCCTGAGAGACGTAACATTCGTATAAAAATATCAAAGACGGCGGCTGAGAAAATCGGTCTGCTGTCTTTGTTGATTTTGGCAAATCGTCAAGTCTGCTATAGTAAATATTTGGCTAAATACTGGAAAATATTGAGAGGCATGAAAAATATATTGACGTAAAGAACGAATAGTGATATAATATCATGAGAAAAAATGATATTTCCGCTTGCTTTACGGGCGGATTCTGCAAAGAAAACGGAGGAAAAAATGTCTAGGAATGAAGAACGTAACCTTAACGTTACAATTAAAAATGAAGCAGATGATAACGACAGCGTAGTGCTTACATTATCAAGCCTCGGAAAAGGTCTGAAGAAGTATTTTCTTCCCTGGCTGATCGTAGCTGTTATTGTTTTTGTAGCTGTTGCAGGTATAAAAACAACATCGATTCTGAATAATAAGGCACCGTTCAGAGCACTTATCAGTTTCAATTACGACGGCATTGAAAAAGGTCTTGATCCGTCAGGAAATACCTTTGATATCAATTCCGTGAAGAATGTTCAGGTGATTTCTGATGCGCTTATTGAAAACGAGATTGATATTGAAAAGGCTGACGCTGTAAGAAATGCGATTACTTTTGAGGGCGTTATCCCGCCGGATATCATCGACAAGATCACAACATATCAGAGCGTTTACGAAAAGGCACAGAACGGAAATCTTCCGGCTGCACAGGCTATGCTCGATGTAACATACTACCCTACACAGTTCAAGGTAAAGTTTGATTACGGCAGCACAGATATTCCCAGAGAGGACGCGGTTCAGGTATTCAATGCTATCCTCGAAAACTACCGTGACTACTTCTTCGATCAGTATGGCTACAACCATTCACTCGGTCAGGCACTTTCTGCTGTAAGCTATGAGGATTATGACTACAGCGAAGCTGTTGATCTGTTCAGAGTAAACCTCAACGCGCTTTCTGATTATGTAAATGCAATTTCACTTACAGATTCAAGCCGTTTCCGTTCAAAGGATACAGGTGTTGAGGGTGAAGCAGGACTTACCGGCTATACATTTGATGATATTGCACAGTCGATTGACGCAATAAAGAAAATAGATCTTGCAAGAATTTCCTCTTACGTTACAGTAAACAACGTAACAAGAGACAAGACTGCAACTATCGCATACTATCAGTATAATATCGACGAGCTTACACGTCAGAAGAACGCTTATACTGAAAGACTTACAAACCTTAAGACGGCTATTGATTCCTATAAAAAGGATACTGTTCTTGTGATGAACAGCATCGACGGTTCAAGTCAGGAACTTTCACAGAGCTCAGAGCAGTATGATAAGCTTGTTGAGCGTTATGACAACGTTGCAACACAGCTTGCTAACGTAAAGCAGGAAATCAATATGTATACACAGCGCAGAGACGGTCTTGCTAAGGGTAAGGAAGGTACTCCTGAAATGGCACAGTACACAGAGGGAGAACTCAAAAAACTTGATGAAAAGCTAAATCGTCTTATTGATATCACAAGAATCGCTTCTGAGCAGTATTACGAGACAGAAGAATTTGCAAATGCATATCAGGTTCTAGTTCCTGCGGTAAATTCAAAGGTTGATGTTATAAAAACTATCATTAAAAGTTCGCTCGTGCCTGTGATTATAGCAGAGGCATTCGTTGTAGTGATCTATGCTGCGGCTGCATTCGTTTTTGCTGTAAAAAAAGACAACAACAAGAATACTGTTAGAAGTGCGGCAGCATCCGACAGCGGTTTTGGCGGCGGTGACGATGACGACGACATCGACAATGCAGAGATAAAAGAAGAAAAAAAGGCTGAAGAAAAATCCGGAGATAAGAAAAATTCCGGAAAAGCAAAAAAATAATAGCTAGTAATCAAAAATGGGCGTCCGTAAAAAATGGGCGTCCTTTGATTTAAAGAACTTACAGAAAGGTTTATTATGGATAATTCTGACTTAGGTAAAATTATACTCGTTGTAGTGATGATGGTCTTATCAGCTTTGTTTTCGAGTACGGAAACAGCGTATTCGAGCGTAAACAAGCTGAGGCTGAAAAATTATGTTTCTCAGGGAAATAAAAAAGCGGCACGGGCTCTTAAACTTGCAAACAAGTTTGATGATGTGCTTACAGCCGTTCTTATCGGAAATAACATCGTTAATATCGCAACTTCATCGGTAAGTACGGTCATATTCATTAATATCATCGGCAGCAACGGTGCGGCAGTTTCTACGGTGGTTGTTACAGTTATGGTGCTTATATTCTGCGAAGTACTGCCGAAATCGTATGCTAAAAGAAACGCTGAAAAGCTTGCGCTTCTGTTTGCGGCGCCGCTTTCAGCCCTCGTAATGATTTTCAAGCCATTTGTTGTGATGCTTAATGGACTTTCCTCGCTTATCTCAAAGGGCGGTGAGGAAGCTCCCAGTGTTACTGAGGATGAGCTTAAATATATGATCGACGAGATCGAGGAACAGGGCGTTATCGAGGAACAGGAAAGCGAGCTTGTAAAAAGTGCGCTGGAATTCGATGAAATTACCGTTAATGAGATACTTATACCGAGAGTAAAAATTGTCGGTGTCGAAATAGGTATGAGCCTTGAAGAAATACAGGAGCTTTTCATTACCGAAATGTATTCACGCCTGCCGGTTTACGAGAAAAGTCTTGACGATATAGTCGGAATCATTACAAATAAGGCATTTTTCAAGATGCTTATCGACGGCGGAACGGATATCAGAAATATTATTCAGGATGTAACGCATATCGCCGATACTAAGCTTATCAGCGAAACCATGCGTGATATGCAGAGATCGAAGGTGCATCTTGCTGTTGTAACTGATCAGTACGGCGGAACAAAGGGCATCGTGACGCTGGAGGACATAATCGAGGAGCTTGTCGGTGATATTTACGACGAGGACGACGAAATTGTAAGCCTTATAAAGACGATTTCTCCCGATAAATACGAAGTTGACGGCGATATGAGCATCAGCCGGCTTCTTGAACAGCTTGATCTTGACGATGATCTCATACAAACTGATTATACAACGGTCGGCGGCTGGGTAACTGATGTAATGGAGCGTATTCCGGAATCAGGAGAAACAGCTGAGACAGGAATTTTCCGAATAACCGCCGCTGCCGTAAACGAGCAGACAGTAGAAAAAGTGATACTGGAGATCGCAAAAACGCAGGATGAGGAAGAATCCGAAAAGTAAGCTGTGCTGCTTTAGTGTCCGTGAACATAATTCAGGGACAGCCTAGTAAATATATTTCCGTGCAATCTCAGACAGTCCGTAAAGGGCTGTCTTTTTTTGCAGAAAAGTGAAATCCAAAACAATTTAATTTGGCTTTATGCCGTAGTTTTCGGCAATATTACTATTGACAGTAAAGTGTGCGCTGTGATATAATTAAATGATACTATGGAAAATTATGTTTTTCTGAAAAAAGGAGTTAAAAATGAATACAATAAAGGAATTGTATGCATACAGGCAGATGATATTCAGTCTTGTTAAAAAGGATCTCAGAGGACGCTACAAAGGTTCAGTTCTAGGCTTTCTCTGGACGTTTATCAATCCCCTGCTGCAGCTTGTGGTCTATACGGTAGTTTTCTCCTTTATCCTCAAATCAAACATTGAACGCTACTACCTCTATCTTTTTGTGGCGCTTATCCCGTGGATATTCTTCTCCTCCGCAATAACGGTGGGAGCCTCCTCGGTAGTCGCTCAGAAAGACCTGATAAAAAAGATATATTTTCCGCGAATGGTCATACCGATAGCCTATGTCACAAGCAGCTTTGTAAATATGCTGCTGTGCTTCATCGTAATTTTTGCGGTGATACTTGTGACCGGTGCGGGAATCAACTTCGTGGCGCTGCTTGCGCTGCCGGTCATTATGGCGGTGGAATACCTCATGGCTTTGGGAATGTCTCTGCTGACCTCGGCTGTGACCGTTTATTTCAGAGATATGGAGCATATCCTCGGAATTCTTTCCATGATGTGGATGTATATGACGCCCATTATGTACGATAAATCTATTGTTCCGGACGAGCTTCTGCCGGTATTCAATCTCAATCCCATGACGCACGTTATCGAGTGCTACAGAACGGTGCTTTATCACAAGGCAATGCCCGATTTTTCGTCGCTAATATCGGCAATAGGATTCGGCTTGTTCTTCCTGATACTGGGCTGTCTTGTTTTCAACAGACTTCAGCGGCACTTTGCGGAGGAATTATAAATGGCTGTGAATGATATTGCAATTGATGTAAACAATATAACCAAAAGCTTCAAGGTGTTTCCGGATAAAGGCTCTCAGCTTAAGGAAAGACTGCTTTTCCGCAAAAGAAGCCGCTATGAGGAACGCAAAGTCCTGAGAGGGATAAGCTTTCAGGTGCGAAAGGGCGAAGCTATCGGTCTTATCGGACACAACGGATGCGGAAAATCCACCACGCTCAAGCTTCTGACGAAGATAATGTTTCCCGATACGGGAACTATCACCATGAACGGCAGAGTATCGAGCCTTATCGAGCTTGGCGCAGGATTTCATCCGGATATGAGCGGCAGGGAGAATATATATACAAACGCCGCAATTTTCGGCCTTACGAAAAAGGAGATCGACGCAAGACTTAAAGATATAATCAGCTTTTCCGAGCTGGAGGAATTCATAGATAATCCCGTAAGAACATATTCCTCAGGAATGTATATGCGCCTTGCATTTTCGGTTGCGATAAACGTTGACGCAGATATACTTCTCATTGATGAGATACTTGCGGTAGGCGATGCGAATTTTCAGGCGAAGTGCTTCAATAAGCTGAAAGAAATAAAGTCGAAGGGAACAACTATCGTTATCGTTTCGCACTCACTTGGACAGATAGAGCAGATATGTGACCGTTCCATCTGGATTCATGAGGGACTTATCAGAGCAGAGGGCGATCCGAAGGAGATAGACCTCGAATACCTTGATTTCATGGGCAGAAAGCTTCAGGAAACGACAAGCAAGGAGCTTGAAGATGAGCAGTCTGATGAAGCTCCTGAAGCTGAACAGCCAGAGGAAAATACAGCTTCCGGACAGGAGGAAGCCGCTCCGGAAGAAGCTCCGAAACGCTGGGGAAACGGCAGCGCAAGGATAAAGAAGATCCGTGCATATACGGCGGACGGCTCACAGCAGAAGGTTTTCCGGACGGGCGAGCATATAGTTTTCCGGCTTGACTATACGGTGAACAAGCCTGTTGAGGACGCAGTTTTCGGAATCGGAATATTCAACCGTGACGGTGTTCAGTGCTACGGTACGAACACAAGAATCGACAAGCATGAAGAATTCCGGCTTGACAAAAGCGGTACAGCTGAAATAGTGCTGGAGGATGTGGAACTTCTTGCCGGCGAATATCTGATAGATTTTGCTATCGAAACGGGCGACGGAATCCCTGTTGACTACTACCGTGAAGCGTACAAGATAGAAATGATAAATTCCATCGGCGATGTTGGAATCGCAAGAATAAGTCATAAATGGAAGATAAAATAATCTTCCGGCTGAAAAAGAAGGTAAAATATGAGTAATACAAGCGATTATATGGAAAAAAAGACCTGCGGAGGAATCAGAGCATTTTTCCGGAGACTGTTTTTTGGCTCTCTTTTTGAGGGATTCAGCGCCGTATCTCAGGATATTGAGCAGATGAATCAGCGAGCCGGAGATATCGAAAGAGCAGTCTGCGGAATACAGAAGCAGATAGATGAGCTTCGTGTGGAGGTACAGAAAAATTCCGCGTCCGATGCGGAGATAACAGTACGTCTGAATGTTCTTGAAGCGCTCAGAAACGATATCGAAACGATAAGCGTAAATCTCAGGAACAATAATGCCGCTATCGAAAGACTTTCGGCTGATGATGAGTTTGCAAAGCTGAAGCTGAATGTCATTGAAAAGGGCATGAAGAACAATAGGCTCAGGATAAATCAGCAGAGTGAAGCCGTACAGCCTGCTTCGGCAGCAGAGATATCCTCCGGCGGCGGAGAATCGGAGTATGAGGAGATAGATTATTTCGACTTTGAGAATCATTTCAGAGGTTCTATCGAGAGCATCAGAAAGGCTCAGGAGATATATCTTGAATACTTCCGTGACAAGACAAATGTAGTTGATATCGGCTGCGGACGGGGAGAATTCCTCAGTCTCATGAAGGATAACGGCATCAGCGCACGGGGAGTTGATATTTACCAGCCGTATGCTGATTACTGCAATATGAAGGGACTTTCCGCTGAGTGCGGCGACGGAGTGAAATATCTTTCAGAGCAGGACAGCGTGGACGGAATTTTTGTGGGACAGGTCGTGGAGCATCTTAAAACAGGCGAGATAATACGTCTTTGCAATACAGCCTACGAGAAGCTCACAGAGGGCGGCTGTATCGTCATTGAAACGCCCAATCCTACGTCGCTTGCAATATATACGAATGCATTCTATATTGATCCCTCCCATATGAAGCCGGTGCATCCGCTGACGATGAAGTACTTCCTTGAAAAGGCAGGCTTCAAAAATATCAGTGTTGTATATACAGAGCAGAGCAGACCGCCGTTTGAAATTCCGGAGCTTGATATCGAGGGAGCCGGAGAATTCAACAGCGCAATGAAGAATGTTTCCGGACTGCTTTACGGCAGTCAGGATTACGCAGTAATTGCTGTAAAATAAGATAATGGAGAAATAAAATGGAAAATAAAATAAATATTGAGGAAATAATGGCGCAGATAAAGCGTGAAATAGAGGAAAAGGGACTTACGCCCGATATGCTGAGCTTCGAGGATGTTCCTTACAGGAAGCCGGTACAGGTTTCCGCTGAGGCTGGAGCTTCACTTTCAGCCGCTGACGAGGCGCTTGCATATGTCAATGCACATCACTATATCCAGCCGTATAAGCCGCTTGCCGGAAATCCCATAACGGTTTTCATCAAGAAGGTTATACGCAAGCTGACTAAATTCTATGTTGAGCCGGTCGTTTTCGAGCAGAACAGCTTTAATGCGGCGGCAGTCAACGTACTTAACGTAATGAAAAGCTCCGCAGAGAGCCGTCAGGATGATAATTCCGGCGAGCTTCTTTCAAGACTCGAAACACTGGAGCTTGCCCAGAAGGAGCTTCGCAGCCGTATTGATTCCCTTGAACGTGAAAATGCCGCTCTCAGGGAAGAACTCGGAAAGCAGGATACGGAATGAGAGTAGTACAGCTTCTGACGACGATGTCCTTCGGCGACGCTATCGGAAACGATACAATAGCACTAAAGGGAGCAATTGCCGATATGGGCTATACATCCGAGATATATGCGGAAAACGTTGATAAGCGTCTGCCGTCAGATACGGCAAAGAGCGCCAGCCGCCTAAAGGATCTTAAAAAGGATGACATTCTTCTTTACCACAAATCCACGGGAACAGACCTCACTTTTAAAATAGATGAGCTTCCCTGCCGTAAGATAATGATTTATCACAACATCACGCCGCCGGAGTTCTTCCGTCCATACAGTACTGCTGCTACAACACTGACGGAATACGGCTATAAGGGCGTGGAGCACCTCAGGGACAAGGTTGAATACTGCCTTGCGGATTCTGCCTATAACAGGTCTGAGCTTCTCAGAATGGGATATACCTGCCCCATTGATGTACGCCCGATACTTATCCGCTTTGAGGATTATAAACAGGCTCCGGCAAAGAATATTCTCACCAAATACGGCGACGGAAAGCGTAATCTTATCTTTGTGGGAAGAATCGCTCCCAACAAGAAGCAGGAAAACGTGATAAGAGCATTTTATCAGTACAAGCGGCTTGATCCCGATTCAAGACTTATACTCGTAGGCTCTTATTCCGGCATGGAAAATTACTGCGAGCGCCTTGTGAAGTATGCCGCTGCACTTGGTCTTGCGGAAGATGTTATCTTTACCGGACACATAAAATTCAACGAAATACTTGCATATTACCGCCTTGCAGACGCCTTTGTCTGCATGAGCGAGCATGAGGGCTTCTGCGTACCGCTTGCGGAGGCTATGTTCTTTGACGTTCCGATAATTGCCTATGATACAAGTGCGATAGGCGATACTCTCGGCGGCTGCGGAGTTCTTCTTGACAGCAACGATCCCGTATTTGCCGCAAGAGTGATAAGACGTGTACTTACTGATGAACAGCTGAAAAAACAGATAATCGAGGGACAGCGCCGCCGTCTTGAGGACTTCTCCTACGACAGGATAAGAGATATTTTCGAGAAGCAGCTCAAGGCATTTATTGCTGGGAATTAAAAGTTCCTCATTAAAGAAAGTGTGACAATATGAAAAAAATAGGATTTGTTATCCCGTGGTATGCCGACGGTATTCCAGGAGGAGCAGAAATGGAGCTTCGTGAGGTTGCAGGACATCTTCACAGCGCCGGAGTACGTCTGGAGATACTTACTACCTGTGTAAAGGAATTCGCCTCCGACTGGAGCAGAAATTACTACAAGGAAGGTCTTGACAAGACAGTAAACGGTATCACGATACGCCGTTTCAAGGTACGCAAAAGGGATAACGAGGCGTTTGACGCCGTAAATGCAAAGCTTATGAGCGGCAATGAGATCACTCAGGAGGAGGAGGATATCTTCCTCAGGGAAATGGTCAACAGTCCTGACCTTTATGAGTATATCAGCGCACATAACGATGAATACTCTCTGTTTGTATTTATTCCGTATATGTTCGGAACTACATACAACGGAGCAAAGATTTGTCCCTATAAATCGGTGCTTATCCCGTGCTTCCATGATGAAAGCTATGCGTATATGAGCCGTTTCAGAGAGCTTTTTCCGCAGACGGCAGGAATGGTATTCAATGCACGTCCGGAGGCAGAACTTGCAGAAAAGCTTTACGGATTTTCAAAAAGCGGAACAAAAACAATCGTCATGGGAATCGGCATGGATACGGATATCGTACCGGATCCGGCGGCATTCAGGGAAAAATACGGCATAAATGAGAGATTCATACTCTATGCCGGACGTAAGGATGAGGGAAAGAACGTTCATACGCTGGTGAAATATTTCGCAGAGTATATAAAGCGTCACGATACCGATTTAAAGCTTGTGCTTATCGGCGGCGGAGAGATAGACCTTCCTGCCGGACTTATACTGGACAAGCGCATAATTGATCTTGGCTTCGTTGACCGTCAGGACAAGTATAACGCTCAGGGTGCGGCAGAATTTCTCTGTCAGCCCTCGAAGAATGAAAGCTTCTCGCTTGTTATAATGGAAAGCTGGCTGTGCGGACGTCCTGTTCTCGTGCATGAGGACTGCGCCGTTACAAGGAATTTCGTTTCTGAGTCAAACGGCGGACTTTATTTCTCAAACTACTTTGAATTTGAAGCCTGCACCGACTATATCACCGGAAACAGCGATACAGCATGGCTCATGGGAAGCAACGGAAAAGAATATGTAAAGCGTAATTTCGACTGGGATGTCATTGTTGACAAGTACAAGACATTCTTCAGAGATATCACCGGAGAGAATGAATAATGAAAAGAATTGCACTGGTAAATCAGAGATACGGCATGGAGGTAAACGGAGGTTCTGAATATTACACCCGTCTTATCGCCGAAAGACTTACCGACGCCTTTGAGGTGGATGTAATTACCACAAAGGCTCTGGACTACACTACATGGGAAAATCATTATGAGGCTGACTGTGAAGATATAAACGGCGTTCATGTACGCAGATTTCCTGTAAAGGAATGCCGTGCGGATGATTTCAACAGCTATAACGGCGCATATCTGGCGCAGATAGGAGCTGGAAAGGCTGATCTTTCAGCGGAAAAGCTATGGTTTGAGAAGCAGGGACCGTATTCGCCGGAAGCTATTGAATATATAAAGGCGAACAAGGATAATTACGACGCCTTTATATTCGTGACGTATCTTTACTACCTGACTGTAATGGGACTTCCCGAGGTGGCTGAGAAATCAGTTTTCATTCCCACAGCGCACGAGGAGCCGTTCATTCATTTCAAGACATTTGAAAGGCTGTTTACTCTGCCGAAAGCATTTGTATTCCTCACGGACGAGGAAAAAGCTCTTGTACAGCGTCTTTTCGACTGCAAGGATATTCCCTGTGAAGTCATGGGAACAGGCGTTGAAGTTCCGTGTACTCCGGATGAAAGTGCGTTCAGAAGCAAATTTGATATCGCCGGAGATTACATCATCTACGTCGGAAGAATCGACGAGGGAAAGAATTGTCCCGAGATGTTCCGGTATTTCATGGAGTATAAGACTCGCAATCCCGAAAGCGGACTTACGCTTGTGCTTATGGGCAAGCCGGTCTGCAAGATACCGAAGCATAAGGATATAATCAGTCTCGGCTTTGTAAGCGAGGAGGATAAATTCAGCGGCATATCAGGAGCAAAAGCTCTTGTGCTTCCGTCAGAATTTGAAAGCCTGTCCATTTCCGTTCTGGAGGCAATGACTCTTTCCGTACCCGTTATCGTCAACGGCAGATGTGAGGTTCTCAAAGGGCACTGCACCAAGAGCAACGGCGGACTTTATTATACAAATTATTTTGAATTTGAGGGTATCCTCAGCTATATTTTCAGTCATGACAGCGAGTATCAGATGCTTCGTGAGAATGCCCGTGACTACGTTGAAAAGAATTATCGCTGGGATGTTATCATGAACCGCTTCAAAGGACTTATAGCCGGAATTTCCGGCTGATTCGGAAAGCATGAACGCATTTAAATGAATACGTTTGCAGTTTTGTGTATACTGGGAGCTTTGTTTTCCTTCTGTGCCGCCTGCGTATGGCTGCGTAAAAGAACAGCTGCCGAAGCCGCCGTTCTGGGTGCAGTGATCTTCTTTTTCTCGTATATTTTTGGCAGTATGGCATTGTTTGTCGCTGACAGCTTTTCACTTTTCCGTGCAGCGGCGGCAGCTCTTGCGATAGATGTTTCTGTTCTCGGAGCGGCAGTATTTTACAGAAAGCCAAAGCCGTTCAGTTTGAAAAAGCTCGTGGATATCGACTTTTCCATGAAGGATATGCTCATCCCTCTTGTTGTGTGTATCGTTTCACTGCCGTTTGTTTCCGTGAAGAACGAAATATTCGGCATGGGACAGGATGAGGGCGTATATCAGATACAGGCGCTTAATTTCATGTATGACGACAACGCACGTCAGAAGGATATCGAGGAATATCATCTGCTGGAGGACGCAGAGGACAAGGCGTTTTTTGAAAGCAGGATAAAGTCACTCGGCGGATATGATATCCAGCATGAGGATTATCCCGAAACAGTATATGATTATGATGTAAGTCCTGTATCAGGAATCTTCCACGGAATACCTACATATACCGCAATGCTGGCAATGTGGGGAGAACTTTTCGGCGCAGAGGATATGGCAGATATCGAAACGGTATTCTATATCATGGCAATTTTTCTGGTGTATTATGTCTGCCGTAATCTCAGACTTAAATCATCGTCAAGGATATGCGCCTGTGTTCTCACGGCATTGTCTCCGGTAGTTTTATGGGTAGCAAAATCCACCCTGACGGAGATGTTTCTTGCCGTAATCCTGTTGACGTTCATGTATATCATCACCGACGATGCACACCCGAAGCAGAAATGGCTGTCGATAATTCCGGCGGCGGCATTCGGATGCTATCATGTGTCTGTATTCACGATGCTTCCGCTGTTCGTAATGGTCTACGGCGGAATGTATGTCTTTACTCGTGAGAAGCAGTATGCGATACTCACTCCGGCAGTGACAGCCGGATATCTCGCAAGCTTCTTCATGATGAAGCAGATCCAGCCGATGTATACCATGAATAATTACCGTGATGTCTTTGTAGGAGGAATAAACGTCTACAACATCACGACAGCTGTAACGGCTGCGTCAGTGGGACTTATGATTGCTTCGTGTGTATTTGTGTTCATTGTTTCACGGACAAACAAGAAATTCAATCAGGATGAATTCAGCAAAAAACTCAGCAATAGCCGGATATTCCGGATATTTGCGGCAATGCTTCTGATTCTTCCGCTTGCATATATAGCAGTCAAGACAATCGGCAAGTACGATAACTGGAACGATGCAAGTCACGTTGCTATTCTTGGATTCGGCATGAACGCCGGACTTGTATTCGTCTGCCTCGGAGGACTTCTTGCACTGTTCACAACAGGAAGATTTATAGAAAATAATTCCCGCCTTGTGATATTCGTGATGTTCTTCTACTGCGTGCTTGTATACTCAGCGTTCCTGCGTTTTGAGATACAGTATTACTACTATTATTCGAGATATCTCGCACCGTTCATACCGGTCGCAGTAATTTTCGCCGCACTGTCTCTTGACAGGATAGGCGGAAAGATAGTATATCCGGCGGCGGCACTCAGCCTTGTCATCAATATGCCGTATATACGTTTGCAGAAGGATGCAAAGGATGATACACGCATGGAGTGGAGCGTTCTTGAGGATGTGACCGACTTTGTGGATGAGGATTCCTGCGTGGTAGTATGCAGCAAGTATGCTCCGGAGCTGTGGCTTCCTCTGCGTACAATAACGGACGCTCATGTATATCCGCTTGACGAATCCGATCCGTATCAGTTTATGGAGCTGAGACGCCGCTACGACAAGGTGCTCTGTATTTCCGACAAGGAGCTTCCGGCGGAGGAATTCGTTGTCTACTACAAGAATATCATCAATCACTCTGAGGATGATCTCAACAATACCGGAGAATTTGTGCCCTTATCCCTGAAATACATGGAGGTTCAGGACGATATCTATGTGTATTCCTATGAAAAATACAAGATGTCCTATGAGGCGGCAGAGGATTACCGTTATTTCAGCGGATTTTCAGCCGTTGAGGGGGATTTCTGCTGGACTGCTCAGGAAAATACCGAGATACGGGGAAGGCTTTATCCGGATGATTATAAAGCAACACTGTCATTTGGAACGGTAATTCCGTTTGATAATCTTGATACCGAGGAGATCAGCGTTACGATGTACATAAACGGCAAGGCTGTAGGCTCTGCCGAAATTACCCCCGAAAACAACTGCAGTGATATCACATTTGATGTGCCGGAAGATGTTGTTTCGGACGGAGAAAATATCATCGGTTTTGAAACTGATATGTGGAATACCGCAGATGTCAACCCGAATGATAACCGTATGGTAGGAATACCGTTTTCATCAGTCGTATTTGAGGCTGTCTGAAAAAAGGAAGGAAAGGATAAATAATATGAAGCTGATAATTCAGATCCCGTGCTACAATGAGGAAGAAACACTGGAGCTTGCCTACAATGATCTTCCGAAACATATCGACGGAATTGATACCATAGAATATCTTATTATCAACGACGGAAGCAAGGATAATACCGTTGCAAAGGCTAAGGAGCTTGGTTTTCATCATATCGTGAACTTCAAGCAGAACAAGGGACTTGCAAAGGGCTTTATGGCTGGAATCGACGCCTGCCTCCACCTCGGTGCAGATATTATCGTCAATACCGATGCTGATAATCAGTACTGCGGTGCGGATATCGAAAAGATAGTCCGTCCCATTCTTGATGAAAAGGCTGATATAGTTATCGGCGAGCGTCCTATCGACGACACAGAGCATTTCTCATGGAAGAAAAAGAAATTTCAGCATCTCGGAAGCTGGGTAGTGCGTGTTGCGTCCGGAACTGATATTCCCGATGCACCGAGCGGATTCCGTGCGTATTCAAGGGAAGCGGCGCTCAGACTGAACGTTGTAAATGAATACACATACACGCTTGAAACTATCATTCAGGCTGGAAATAACAAGACAGCCATGACATCTGTTCCGATAAGGACTAATCCCGAAACAAGACCGTCACGTCTTTTCTCCAGTATGTGGCGCTATATGAAGCGTTCATCGACGGTAATCACACGTTCATTCGTAATGTACAAGCCGCTGAAATTCTTCATGTCCATAGGCGCAGTTCTTATGCTTCTCGGAATCATACTCGGCGTGAGATTCCTTATATTTATGGGAATGGGCGAGGGCGACGGACATATCCAGTCGCTTATCCTGACGGCGATATTCATAATGCTCGGCTTCCAGACGATAACAATGGGACTTCTCGGCGATACCATTGCCGCCAACAGAAAGCTTCTTGAAGACGTTCAGTACAGAGTGCGCAAAATGGAATGTGACAGCAGTGCAGATACTGCTGAAAAGGAAAATGATCCGGAATAATTCCGCTTGCAGATAAAGGAATGAAAAGATGAAAAAACTCATAAAAACAGCCGGAAATCTGCTGGTGATAGCGGCAATAGTCTTTCTGATAAAGAAGATAATCGACATGGATGCCGATCTGTCACAGCTTGCCTCGCCTGTGATGATAGGAGCGCTTGCTGTAAATTTCGTGATACAGACGTTTCTTTTTGTTGTGGGATGCATCCCGTGGCTTGGCTTTACGAGAGCACTTTCAGCAAGGAAGATACCGTTTTCTGCGGCGATGCCGGTATATACGAAATCGAATATTTACAAGTATGTTCCCGGTAATGTATTTCAGTATGTAGGACGAAACAAGCTTGCCGTTGATATGAATATCAGCCATGTGGATGTGGTCTGCGCTACGATTCTTGATATACTGTTCTGCGTATTCTGGACGGGAATTATCGCTCTGGTGCTTCTGAGAGGAAGAATTGCCGGACTTCTTGAAAAATACGGCGAGCAAATACTCATTGTCGGCATTGCAGGAGTAATTCTTGTAGCGGCGGTACTTATATTTGTCCGGATAAAGTTCGCAGATAAGCTGAAGGGATATATTTCACGCTATTCAAAGGCTTTTGAGAAGGAAAACAGAAAAAGCGCAATGGCTGGAATTTTCTACTACCTCGGAAGCAACTGCGTGCAGGCGGTGACGTATTTCATCTGCCTGCGCCTTGTAATAGGCAGTGCGGCGTCCTTCGGAGAGCTTACGGTGCTGACGGGAGCTTTTATGTTTGCATGGATAATCGGCTTTATAACTCCCGGCGCACCCGGAGGAATTGGCATCCGTGAGGGCGTAATGATATTCGTCAGCGGAGCGGCACATCAGGAGAAGATAATCCTCTTTGTGCTGATAATGCGTCTTGCGTCCGTTTTTGCGGATCTGGCGGCATTTGCAGTCGGACAGATATATCTGAGCAGACATAAGGAAAAGAATGCGGAATAAATAATATAGTGGCGATACTTGTGATTGCCTGAGATTTGATTGAGAATATAATTGTGTAGGGGACGGCTCCTGCGACGTCCCACAAAAAAACGGGCGGATGCAGGCAACCGCCCCTACATAAGAAATAAACCAATAAAATATATGTGCATACGAAATTTTACATATACAATGATGTGAAATATCTTGTTTTTTTTCTGATATTATGTTATAATAAGAGTGATTATATCACAGAGGAGTGAGTTTATGGTAGGATTTGAAAATCATATAGGAAAAATCACCGTATCTGAGAGCTATATCACCGAGATAGTGCGCCATACGGTCATGGACTGCTTCGGCGTATCAGGACTTTCGGGCGTGAATACATTCAACCGTGCGGTTTCGGGACTTACTTTCGGAAAGGCTTTTAAATCGAAAAGCGGAGTATCCGTCCGTGTAGGAAAAAACGGCGGTCTTGTAATAGATCTTCACATAAAGGTGAGCCACGGTACAAATATTACTGCTGCTGTAAACAGTATTATCCATAATGTTGCGTTTACTGTCGAGGAGACAGCGGGAGTTCCCGTGCAGAAGGTCAATGTATACGTTGACGATATGACAGTATAAAATACAGATTATTAATAAAATGCGGTATTCTGCCTGCTGTGCGGTGCTGCAAAAACTGAATGGAGGATCGGAATTGATTAAGGGTTCCATGCTTAGAGACGCCATTATATCGGCGGCAATTACTATTAACAACAGAAAACGCGAGGTCGATGAGCTTAACGTTTATCCCGTTCCGGACGGAGATACCGGTACAAATATGTCCATGACGATAGAAAATTCGATTGCTGTACTCAAAAGAATCGGCGATGACGTACCAGTTTCAGAGGTGGCAAAGGCAGCGGCTTCTGCTTTCCTGAGAGGTGCAAGAGGAAATTCCGGCGTAATTCTGTCGCTGATTTTCAGGGGATTTTCAAAAGGTCTTGCACAGTGTACCGAGGCTGGCTGCGAGGATTTCGCAAATGCGCTTTCACTCGGAGTTGAGGCTGCATACAAGGCTGTAATGAAGCCTACTGAGGGAACTATCCTTACCGTAGTGAGAATGGCGGCAGAAAAGGCAAAGGAAACAGCACTTTCTACAAATGACACGGTAATATTCTGGAACGCTGTCTGCAATGAAGCGGAGGATACTCTTGCAAAGACGACGGAAATGCTTCCTCAGCTTAAAAAAGCAGGTGTAGTTGACGCCGGCGGTATGGGACTTCTTATAATATTCCGTGCCATGACAGATGTTTTTGAGGGCAAGGAGATAGCAAAGCCGGCTGAACCGGCTGCTGATAACTCCGGCGATTCAGATTCCTTCCGCACCGCAGTAAGCGAATACGACGAGGAGATAAATTATACATACTGTACTGAGTTCATGCTCGAAAAGAAAAAGGACTGCCCTGATATCTTCATGCTTCGTGCATATCTTGAAACTATCGGCGACTGCGTTGTAGTCGTTGATGACGAGGAAATAATCAAGGTACACGTTCATACAGACAATCCCGGAAAGGCGCTCCAGAAGGGACTTGAATTCGGCTGGTTCATCAACGATCCGAAGCCAAAGATCGAGAATATGCGCATCCAGCACCAGAATAAGGTCAAGGAAGCAAGAACTGCCGAGGAGGAAGGTTTTACTCCGGCAGAACAGGAAAAGGAATTCGGATTTGTTGCCGTTGCAGCAGGTCATGGTATTGAGGCAATGTTCACAGATCTCGGCGCAGACGCTATCGTGCAGGGCGGACAGACGATGAATCCGTCCACAGACGATATTCTCAGAGCTATCATGCAGACTCCGGCAAAGACAGTTTTTGTGCTTCCGAACAACAAGAATATCATCATGGCGGCTGAACAGGCAGTAAGACTTGCTGACAGAAAGGTCTGCGTGCTCCAGACAAGAACGATTCCTCAGGGAATTTCCGCAATGCTTGCATTCGACGAAACACAGAGCCTTTCCGATAACAGAATCAACATGACAAAGGCATTTGAGAAGGTTTCAACGGGACTTGTCACATTTGCCGCAAGAGATTCCGAATTTGAAGGAAAACAGATAAAAGAGGGCGAGATACTTGCCCTTGAAAACGGCAAGCTTTCCTTTACGGAAAAGGATATCAACAAGGCTGTTATAAAACTGACAAAGAAGCTTGCAAAGGGCGATACAAGCTATGTTACGCTGATTCACGGAGCTGATGTTACAGCTGAGAATGCAGAGGAGCTTGTTGAGATACTTCAGTCAAAGCTCAGCAGCAAGATAGATGTAATGCTTATTGACGGCGGACAGCCTGTATATTACTACATAATTTCAGTTGAATAATCACGAAAATAAAGCGAGGTAAAAATAAAATGGCTAAGGAAAAAAAGGTAACAGAAATCACATCAATGGATGAGGATTTTGCTCAGTGGTATACTGATATCTGCAAAAAGGCAGAGCTTGTTGAGTATACAAGCGTTAAGGGATGCATGGTAATCCGTCCTTACGGATACGCTATCTGGGAGAATATCCAGCGTATTCTTGACGGAATGTTCAAGGATACAGGCCATGAAAACGTATGTATGCCGATGTTCATTCCTGAAAGCCTTCTCCAGAAGGAAAAGGATCACGTTGAGGGATTTGCTCCGGAGGTTGCATGGGTAACTCACGGCGGAAGCGAAAAGCTTGAGGACAGACTTTGTGTACGTCCTACATCAGAGACACTTTTCTGCGAGCATTATGCAAATATCATCCATTCATACAGAGATCTTCCTAAGCTCTACAACCAGTGGGTAAGCGTTGTTCGTTGGGAAAAGACAACACGTCCTTTCCTTCGTTCAAGAGAGTTCCTCTGGCAGGAAGGACATACTATTCACGCTACAGCAGAGGAGGCAATCGAGGAGACAGAGCGTATGCTCAACGTATATGCTGACTTCTGCGAAAATGCTCTTGCTATGCCTGTAGTAAAGGGAAGAAAAACAGACAGCGACAAGTTCGCCGGCGCAGAAGCTACATACGCTATCGAAGCTCTTATGCACGACGGAAAGGCTCTTCAGGCTGGAACTTCACACTATTTCGGTGACGGCTTTGCAAAGGCATTTGAGATTCAGTATACAGACAAGGAAAACAAGAGAGTATTCCCCCACCAGACAAGCTGGGGCGTTACAACACGTCTTATCGGCGCAGTAATCATGACTCACGGCGACAACGAGGGACTTGTACTTCCTCCGGCAGTTGCACCTGTTCAGGCAGTAATTATTCCTATTGCACAGCATAAGGAAGGCGTGCTTGAAAAGGCAGCAGAGCTTAAAGAGCGTCTTGCAAAGACAGGCTGTCGTGTAAAGCTCGATGACAGTGAGAATTCACCCGGCTGGAAGTTTGCAGAGTACGAAATGAAGGGCGTGCCTGTCCGTGTTGAGATCGGCCCTAAGGATATCGAGAACGGTCAGTGCGTTATCGCATCACGCTGGAACGGCGAAAAGGTGATCGTTCCGCTTGACAAGCTTGAGGAAACAGTTTCTGCAAAGCTTGAGGAAGCTCGTGAAGGAATGTACAATAAGGCTCTTGAGAATATGAACAACAGAACATATTCCTGCGAGACAATCGACGAGATAAACAAGGCTCTTGAAGAAAAGGGCGACGGCTTTATCAAGGCAATGTGGTGCGGCGATGAGGCCTGCGAGGACGAGGTAAAGGAAAAGACAGGCGTGGGTTCGCGCTGTATCCCATTCATGCAGGAGCGCAAGGCAGGAAACTGCGTATGCTGCGGAAAGCCTGCAAAATGTACAGTTTACTGGGGTAAGGCTTATTAATAAAAACTTTTATTAGAATAAATTACCATATGAATGAATATAATGTGCCGTAAAGATTTTTTCGGAGGTACATTGATATGTCGGACAAGACGGTAAAGCAGAATCATAATATTATCCTGGAAAACCGCAGAAGCATGAGTATTTCAGGAGTAACAGACGTTGACAGCTTTGACGAAAAGACTATAAGTCTCTATACGGAGCTCGGAGAACTGACGATTCAGGGACGTGAGCTCCATATAGATTCCATGAGCGTTGAAACGGGGAATATGACTATTACCGGCGATATCTGGTCAATGGTCTACGGCGACAAGGACAGAAAAGGTCCTATCTCGGCGCTAGGGAGACTGTTCCGATGAATGTTCCGGAAACGTTTTTCTCAGTTAATGAGGAACTTGTGCTTTTCGGATTGTCCTGCCTGCTGGGAATTGCACTCGGAGTAATCTATGATATTTTCCGTACGGCAAGA
This sequence comes from Ruminococcus sp., assembly GCA_017461395.1. Classification (GTDB taxonomy): domain Bacteria; phylum Bacillota; class Clostridia; order Oscillospirales; family Ruminococcaceae; genus Ruminococcus. Next base: position 3,460 of record JAFTYF010000033.1, on the reverse strand, counting down.
GTAATGCTTCCCCATAAGAGCTGGATAGTGTTCGCAGAGGACGCAGCATTTCTCGTTTTCTATGGGATAGCGCTTTCTGCCTTTGCTTCAGCCGCTTCACGGGGAGAACTGAGATTTTATTTCGTAATCGGAAATGCGGCTGGATTTGCACTCTATATTGCAACAGTCGGAAGCGTGGTAATAAGAACCATGAAAAAGCTCTGTTATTTCATAAAAAAGACGATATGGCTTGTATTGTTTCCGCTGCGAACTTTTTATGTATTTATAAGTAAAAAAGCAGCGGTCAAATTTGTGGGATGTTCCAAAGTTATAGTAAATACTATTAAAAAAATACGAATACTATTGCTAAAAAGACTGCATCTGTTGTATAATAAAGATGACTACAGAAAGAAAGGGAATGTGACAGAAAGTGCCGAAAAGGTCAAAAAAAGAAAAAAAAGGTCTGTTTAATAAGGTGCTTACCCGTGTGCTGGCTGTGGCAATTGTTGCCGGATGCGTTATGATAATTTATACAACTGAACGAGACTGCGCCGGAAAAGAAAGGGAACTGGATTCCATTCAGGCGAAAATCGACGCATATGAGGTTGAAAATGCCGATCTTCAGCAGATCGTCGAAAGCGATGATATGTCCGTCTATATCGAAAGGATAGCTTTGGAAGAAAGAGACTATGCTTATCCGGACGAGCGTAGATTCTACGATACATCAAGGGATTAATTTTAAAGGAGTTTAATATACATATGCAGCAGCTGGAAATTGGTAAAATCTACAACGGTAAGGTGAAGGGCATAACTCAGTATGGCGCTTTTGTCGATATCGACGGCGGCGGAACAGGTATGGTTCATATCTCGGAGATCGCTAACACATTCGTTAACGAGATAAGAGATCATCTGACGGAAAATCAGGAGGTTAAGGTCAAGGTAATCGGCATAAATGAGGCTGGAAAGGTGAGCCTTTCCATAAAAAAGGCTGTCGAGAATACTCAGGCTGCTCCTGCGGCACCGAAACAGCATCAGAAAAGATCAGGCGACGGTGGTCAGAACCGCAGCAGGGCTAATGTTTGGGAACCGAAAAAACAGCAGCCCCTTTCGGAAATGTCCTTTGAGGATATGATGTCACGCTTTAAGCAGACAAGCGAAGAACGTCAGTGCGATCTTAAGAGGAGTACCGACAGAAAGAATGGTACAAGAAGAAAATAAATTCAAAGAACGGTGAAATGCCGTTCTTTTTTGTCGCCGATTGTATACATCGACTGACTGGCGCGTAATATATTGGGATTTTTTGTTGATGTATACAAAAAATAAAATTTATCCTCGTTTTCTATTGACTTTTTCTTGTTTTCGTTGTATAATAATTAAGCACTAAAGCAATGGCGGCATAGCTCAGCTGGCTAGAGTACTCGGTTCATACCCGATTGGTCGTTGGTTCAAATCCTACTGCCGCTACCATAAAGGCCCGTTGGTCAAGAGGTTAAGACATCGCCCTTTCACGGCGGAATCATGGGTTCAATTCCCGTACGGGTCACCATCAACATTGCTCTCAAATGGCTTAAAACAGCCGTTTGAGAGTTTTTTCTTTTATGCGAAAACAGCCTATGGGTCTTATATAGGTCTTACGGTAATGTCGGGTATCCTCTGGTTAATGCTTGGGGATTTACAAAAACATTGCAATGTGCTGTAATATTAAATATGTACTCCGAAGCATTCCGCTTCGGATTTTTTGTTATGAAGCACTATTAAATTTAAGTGCGTTTGCAACTGCATCACAGGCTTTGACCTGATACTCCTGAAACATATGACTGTATACGGAAAGCGTCGTTGTCTGATTGCTGTGCCCTAATGTTCCCGATACTGTCGCTACGTCAATTCCTGCACCGATAAGCAAGCTTGCGTTAAGATGACGGAAGGTGTGAACGCCATAGAACGGGAAATCATTTTCTTCACAGTATTCTTTCAGCCAACCATAGGGAGTTTGCGGATTCATAGGTCGTCCATCCCATTTTGTAAACAGCCTGTCTGTTTCCTGATACTTATCACCGATTTCAAGGAATTCATTTGCCTGTACCTTACGGTAGCTTTCAAGCAAATCAAGAATATCCTTCGGCACTTTAATATAACGGTTGGAGCCTTTGGTTTTGGTATCGTCAGTATAAATACCTTTCGCCTTTGTGTAGTTGGAGGTGCGCTGAATATGAATAACTCCCGTTTCAAAATTGATATCGTGCCATTCCAGACCAAGCATTTCACCACGTCGCATTCCCGTATAAATAACAAGAGTAAAAAATACTCTGTATTTCAGCGGAGCTTTGCGTAACAGCTCAAAGAAGCGTTCCGTTTCTTCAATAGTGTAAACCTTGCGTTCCTTTACATCGGCTTTGGGTATCGTAACCTTGCGGCAGGGATTTGTACTGAGCATATCCATTTTGATTGCATAATCCAGCACGGTTGAGATAAATGACAGATAATGAATTATCGTCTTTTTTGCAAGACCCTTGCCCGTGTTCTGATTAGTACCCTCCGCAGTTAGACTGTTGATGAAACGCTGTATAACTCTTGCGTTCAGCTTGTCAAGTCTGATGTGTCCGATTGCTTCATAGGTACGCTTGGTAAGCTGTCGTGAACGTGTAAGAGTTGTGCTTCGCAGATTGTGATTTGCATATTCTTCAAACCACTGTTCCGCAAAGTTTTCAAACTTTATCGGAGATACAACGAAGCCTTTTTTGCATTCCTCATCAAAAAGAACGCACTGCCTGTTCAGCTCTTTTTCAATCTGCTTTTCGGTCATTCCTTCAGGCGGTGTCCACGTTATACGCTGGAACACCTGCTTGCCCTGAGCATTGTAGCCGCAGGACGCTTTAATTCTGTATGAGTTGCCTCTTTTTTCATATGATGCCATCCGAATCATCCTTTCTTAAGATAAGTCAGCTGCACATATTCCAACTTTGATTTTACACTTTAAAGTAATTTTTGTCAAGTGGAATACAGCACTATTCCAGTTCGTTTGTCCTTTGTTTCTGTACAGATTTTTCCTTGTCCTTCCCAAGAATCATATCCACATTTTTCATAACTGTATCAAGCTCCTTGATTTCGGTTTTTGCACTGTTATAGTAACTATACAGCTTGTCCTTTTCAGCATAAAGCTTTTTCTGTTCAGCACGAAGTTCTTTAATCAGCGGAGCTTTCTCACCGCCAAACCTTTTCTTCAGATACTTCTTAGCGGCAGTAAAAATAATCAGCTCGCTTTCGTGCTCACGCCTGAACTTTTCCTTGAAAACAACAGTTTCAAGCTTGTCAGCAACGGGCTTGTGCTTGCGATAATTGTCGATATTTTTTATATCCTCAGCAATAACTTTGAGCCTTTGCTCGATTTCCTTTATACGAGTGCGGTCAGCGTTGTACTTTTCTTTCAAAGCCGTATACTTTTCCGAAAGTGCCGAATAGCTCAGCATATTTCTCTCCGTCA
>JAFTYF010000032.1 GCA_017461395.1 Ruminococcus sp. | reverse complement strand
CAGCGTATGTTTTCTTGATTCCGTCAGCCATAGCGTAATCAAAGGTGGGAATACTCTGTCCTCCGTGCTGATCGTTCTGGTTTGACTGGATAGCTATGCAGGCAAGTGCTGAGTAGCTGGAAATATCATTAGGTTCTCTCAGGTATCCATGACCTGTTGAGAATCCGTTTGTGAAAAGCTTCTTCAGATCAATCTGAGCACAGGTAGTTGTCAGCGTATAGAAATCAAGATCGTGAATATGTATATCTCCCTCGCGGTGAGCCTTAGCGTGTTTTGGATTAAGAACATACATCTCGTAGTATTCCTTAGCTGATACAGATCCGTATTTCAGCATGGTTCCCATAGCTGTATCGCCGTCAATATTAGCATTTTCACGCTTGATATCACTGTCTTTTGCTGAACTGAAAGTAAGCTCATTGAGGACAGACATAAGATTTGTTTTCATTTCCCGTGAGCGTGTGCGCTCGTAACGGTAAAGAATATAAGCCTTAGCTGTCTTAGCATGACCATTTTCAATGAGTGTTTTTTCTACGAGATCCTGAATTTCCTCAACTGTAGGGATACATCCGGGATTCTCTTCCTCAAAAATTTTGCACACCTTTGCTGCAACATCCATAGCGGTATTAAGATCCGTTCCTCCGCACGACTGAGCAGCTTTAAAGATAGCATTTGCTATTTTTTCTATATTGAAGGGGACTTTTCTGCCGTCTCTTTTTATGATATGAATTATCATTTTACTTTTACCTCCTATACTATATATAGTATCTCGCTTTCTTTGTTTCTATATAAGTATAACCCATAAAAATACATATGTCAATTATGTATTTTGACGATAAACTCACTATATTATGATATGGATTGTGCTATTTTGCACTAAATATCTTTTAATTAATTCGATTTTGGCTATATTACGTTAATTTTTATTCCGATTCAGATAAAAAGTGCACCCTACTATATATAGTAGGGTGCCTGTTTTTATGAAACGGTATGAGTTCTTATATAATCACTGATTTTTTTGTATGCAGCTTCGGAAAGTTTACTGTTTTCATAATCCCAGTATTCGTCAGCAAGTCTGCCTTCAGCTGTTGCCTTAAGAGCGGTATTTGTATCAATACAATATACTCCTGATTTTTTCGCAATGTCAAGAAGTTTGCTGTTATACTGATTAATGAGGTCGTTTGTAACTGTTTCAGTATCGTAGATTACCGGAGGAAGCTGCATTATATATATTTTCATATCCGGCAGATAATCATGGAGATCATCTACAAGGGTTGAGTAACTATTTACCATGTCGTCAATTGATGATGTTCCGATATCGCTGCCAAGCATTAAATAAAGTATGTCAGGTTTCTTGAACTGAATTATCTCATAGACCTTGATAGTTCCATAGTCGGATACAACCTGCACATTACGGCAGCCAGCCGCATTAAGTTCTGTGCTTCCGATGATATCGTCAAGTGAAGTATAATCTCCCATTGCAAGAAGCGTTGAATCAGTGACAAGACAACAGCTGTCAAAATATGAAGCATCTACTGCTTCGGACTGAGGTATAGGATTTACAGCAGCTATCGGAGCAGATGAAGGTGCATCTGTTGGGGCTTCTGCTTCGGGAGCTTCATCTGTTTTTTCGTCAGGCTGTTTCTGAACAACAGATTTTTTTGATTTTTCATCCTTTAAAAAATTATCCTGTGTGTTGGCAGCAATCATATATAGTGCGAAACACGCTCCAAATGAAAGTATAAATATGATTATGAGCACGCCGAAATTGAATTTAACTTTTGGACGGCTTCTTTTTTTACTTGAAATATGTCTTACAGTTCTCTTTTTTGCCATATTTTCTCCTCATCCTTAACCAATAAAAACGTTATAAGCGTATAAAATTATTATACCTCTTTTTTGCGGATTTTGCAAGGCTTTTTTCTCTTTTTATATAATTTTATTTTTTACTTGCAAAATGTTCCTAAAAGGAGTATAATAATATTAATAAAAAAATACATGGAGGTACAAATATGACTTACAAAGAAAGCTTTATTAAATTTATGGTGGACTGCGGAGTTCTCACATTCGGTGAATTTACACTGAAAAGCGGCAGAAAGGCTCCGTACTTCATCAACTGCGGAAATTACAAGACTGGTGCTCAGCTTGCAAAGCTCGGTGAATACTATGCTGAATGTATTCACGAGAATAATATTCCCGTTGAAACTCTCTTTGGACCTGCCTACAAGGGAATTCCGCTTGCTGTATCAGCTGTTGTAGCACTCAGCAATAAGTTCGGTATTGATGTTTCTTATTGCTTTGACCGCAAGGAAGCTAAAGACCACGGCGAGGGCGGTATGTTTGTCGGCAAGACTCTCACTGACGGCGAAAAGGTTGTTATCATCGACGATGTTATGACATCTGGAAAGGCTCTGCGTGAATCTATGCCTAAGCTTGAATCTGCTGCTAAGGTAAACGTTACTGGAATGGTAATTACCGTTGACAGAATGGAAAAGGGAACAGGTGAGCTTTCTGCTGTTCAGGAAGTAAAGCGTGATTTCGGCGTGACTGTTTATCCTATCGTTACTATGGAGGATATTATCGATGCTATCAGAAACGAAATTGTTCCCGGTAAGGAATATCTTGATAAGATGATCGAATACCGTAATACATACGGTATCAGCAAATAATTCTGATTGAACATAAAAAACGGATTCCAAAGCGGAATCCGTTTTTTGTTATTACTTGAATACTGCGAGGAGGAATCCGGCAGCAATTGCTGAACCGATAACTCCGGCAACGTTTGGTCCCATTGCGTGCATGAGCAGGAAGTTTGAAGGATTAGCCTTCTGTCCTTCCATCTGCGATACACGGGCAGCCATAGGAACAGCTGAAACTCCGGCAGAACCGATAAGAGGATTTACCTTTCCGCCTGTAAGCTTGTACATAAGCTTACCAACGAGAAGTCCGCCTACAGTTGAGAAGCAGAACGCTGTGAGTCCAAGAACGATGATTTTAATAGTTTCAAGTGAGAGGAAGCGTGATGCAACTGTTGTAGCACCTACAGAAATTCCAAGGAATACAGTAACAATGTTCATAAGAGCGTTCTGTACTGTGTCTGAAAGTCTTTCTGTAACTCCACATTCTCTCCAGAGATTTCCGAGCATGAGACATCCTACGAGAGGAGCTGTTGAAGGAAGAAGAAGGATTACAAAAAGCGCAACGATGATAGGGAACAGAATCTTTTCTGTCTTTGATACCATACGGGACTGCTCCATCTTAACCTTACGTTCTTTCTCAGTTGTGAGAAGTCTCATAATCGGAGGCTGAATCATAGGGATAAGTGCCATGTATGAATATGCGGCAATTGCAATAGGTCCAAGAAGCTCAGGTTTGAGCTTTGATGTGAGGAAGATCGCTGTAGGACCGTCCGCACCACCGATGATACCGATAGAAGCAGCAGCGTTACCGTCAAATCCGAGACATACAGCACCAAAGAATGCGAGAAATACGCCCATCTGTGCAGCAGCTCCGAGGAGGAGGCTCTTGGGATTGGAGATAAGCGGACCAAAGTCTGTCATAGCACCTACGCCCATAAAGATGAGTGAAGGATAGATTCCAGCTTTGACGCCTATGTAGAGGATATCAAGAAGTCCGCCGTTTCTCATGATTGCACCGTAACTGTGATAATCTGGGTGATCATGATCAAGGAAGTTATCCCAGAGATCAAGATGATAAAGAGCATCAGCTGATTCCGGTGAGAAGTAGGAAAGGTTTACAAGCAGACAGCCAAAAGCAATTCCAACGAGAAGAAGCGGTTCGAACTGTTTTTTGATACCGAGGTAAAGAAGAACACATGAAATAGCAATCATGATGAGATTCTTCCATCCCCCATCAACGAGAAAACTGTGGAAACCCGAATCGTTCCACAAGGTTTTGAGGGTTTCGAGAATATCCATATATTGCCCTCCTTATGCGATAATAACGAGCGGAGAGCCAGTATCAACAACCGCACCCTTGCTTGTTACAACCTGTGCAATTGTGCCGTCCTTGGGAGCAACAATTTCATTTTCCATTTTCATAGCCTCAAGAACTACGAGGAGCTGACCAGCCTTGACTGTATCACCCTGATTAACCTCAACTCTGAGGATGTTTCCGGGCATAGGAGCAGCAACTGTTTCGCCTGCTGCAAGATTTACGGGAGCAGCCGGTGCAGGAGCAGCAGCTGGTGCAGCAACAGGAGCAGCTGTGGGAGCGGCAGCAGCCGGTGCAGGAGCAAGTGCCTCGTATTCGTCAAGGAGGACTGCCTTACCGTGCTCAACCTCAACTTCGTATGTTTTACCGTTAAGTGTAACTTTGTACTTCATGGTTATTTAACCTCCTTAATTGAAATAAAGCGAAGCTCATTAAGCGGCTTCTGCATTTTGTCGGCAACGATAGCCATGATCATTGCGGCTTCCTTGTCGGGAACGTCAAAGAGCTTTACATGACCGGCTGATCCGGGAGCAAGAGCTTTTTCAGCAGCAGGAGCAGGAGTGTTTTTTGCAGCTTTGCTTTCGGCTTCTTTAGCAGCCTTAGCCTTTGCGTCCTTGGCCTTAAATATAGCACCTGTGCAGTAAAGAACTATCATAAGTATGAGAAGTCCGGAGAAAACTACTGCATATCCGAAAACAGCTGTGATTCCGGCATCAGCTATGCTCATATCTTTAGCTTCGTTTTTTGACTCTTTTGTAGTCATTTCAGTAGTTTCCTGTGTTTCTTCGCTGAGAAGAACTGCTGTTACATCATCAGCTCCGCCGATAATTTCGACGTCAAGCGTAGTGTTTTCTAATTCCATAAAGCAGCCTCCTTACATTTCCTCGATTGTGTAAACTGCTTCATTTTCCTCCTGAGCCTTACGGTTTTTAAGGAAGTTGATTGTCTGATCTGGATAGCAGATGTAGCTCATTACATCTTCTTCGCAGCGGCAGAGATCTCCGAGAGCTTCCTTTGCAGCCTTGAAGTCCTCGCCTGTGCGCTTTTTATCCTCATCACGGCAGTCAACAGGCTTTGCGTCACCGAGAACCTTCTTGGAAAGCTCAGCATCAATAGGAGCAGGAGCAATACCATACTCGCCCTTGATGTAGTTCTTTACTTCCTTGGAGATATTCTTGTAGCGCTCGCCGATAAGAACGTTTGTTACAGCCTGATTTCCAACCATCTGTGAAAGAGGTGTTACAAGCGGAGGATATCCGAGATCAGCACGAACCTTCGGGATCTCAGCAAGAGCTTCATCAAACTTGTCCATTGCGTGCATATCAGTAAGGTTAGCGATCATATTTGAAAGCATACCGCCGGGAACCTTATATACAAGCGCCTGAGCATCTGTATTGAGGCTCTTGGGGTTAAGCTGTCCATTGTCAACATACTTCTGTTTTACAGGCTTGAAGTAGTCATTTACCTTATTAATAATATCCTCGTTGAGTCCTGTATCAATTCCGTACTGCTGAAGAGCATAGAACATTGTCTCAGTTGAAGGCTGTGATGTACCGCCTGAGAATGAAGAACAAGCAGTGTCGATAACATCAATTCCGGACTCAATAGCCTTCATTATTGTCATATAAGCCATGCCCGTTGTACAGTGAGTATGGAGAACAAGAGTCATATCGCCGATAGCATCCTTGATTCCCTTGATAAGGTGTTCTGCTTCATAAGGTGACATAGTTCCTGCCATATCCTTGAGACAGATTGTATCAAATCCCATTTTCTTGAGATCCTTACACATTTCAATATACTTATCTACAGTATGTACAGGACTCTGTGTGTATGAAATACAGCCTGAAGCAACAGTTCTCTTTGTTGCATATTTCTTTGTAGCGTTAAGAGCTGTTTCGATGTTTCTGAAATCGTTGAGAGCATCAAAGATACGGATAACGTCAATTCCGTTCTTGATAGAAAGCTCAATGAACTTCTCTACAACGTCATCGTGATAGTGCTTGTAGCCAAGAAGGTTCTGACCTCTCAGCAGCATCTGAAGTCTTGTGTTGGGAAGAAGTTTTCTAAGATTGCGCAGTCTCTCCCATGGATCTTCATTAAGATAGCGGAGACAGGAGTCAAATGTAGCTCCTCCCCAGCATTCGATTGAATAATACCCCGCCTTGTCCATATCGGAGAGAATATCCTCATAATCCGAATACGGAAGTCGTGTTGCCATCAGTGACTGATTTGCGTCACGCAGTACGGTTTCTGTCAGTTGTACTTTTTTCATGTACAGGCCTCCTCAAAATATATATCTGTCCGCATTTTTTATTAGACAGTATTTTACTAAGGTTAAATATGCAAAATTTCGCAAATTACACCATTCTTTTTAATTATACCATATTATAAAATAAATTTCCACTGTTTTTTAAAAAAATCTTAGAAGATTTTTTTTAATATAAAAGAGACTATTTTACACATTATTTCATGAATATGGAAAAGCTCCGGATATTTTACTGGTCCGAAGCTTGCTTTAATGTTATTTTACTTTTATTTGTAACAAAACTGCAGTCAAGCAGCTGTGATATGGTGACAATGTCTGAAGTGGAAAGCGATTTGATTTTGTATTTTATCTGCTTTTCGCCTTCAAACCAAAGTGCAACACAGCATCTTCTGCCGATTTTCTGAAAAATCGTCTGTTCGATACCAGCTTTCACCAGCTTTTTGCGGTCAGCGATAACCGTGTGAAATCCAGCCCATTTGCAGCATTTTACCATTATTTTATCATCGTATACAGATATACCGCTTGTGAGGAATGCTGCCGTCTTTACGATTATGAACCATGCTGACGGAATCTCAATCATTATTGCAGCAAAAAGTGAAAGTCCGGAAAACAGCGGAAAGAAACGTGAAATAATCAAATGAAGCGGAAATACACACGCTGAAAGTATTGCCGGAAGCCAGATGTAATTCCACATACCTGTTTTTTTCGGTCTGAATTCAGTTCTTGCACTGCCGAGTATTCCTATAGCTTCAAGATCCTTACTGATATTTTTTTCTTTTCTGACCGGAAGAAGAACCGGCAGACTTCGTTTGCTGGTACCGTATCCGGCGCAGCTTATATGAACGGCAATAGCTTCGGAAAATTTCATTATGAGATTCTGCCTGAGGTCAATATAATTGATATGGGCGGAGTTAATCCAGTGTTCTCTGCAGTTTACAGCACCATATGATGTGCGGTAGTATCTGTTGTCACATTCGACGTGGAATTTTGAGTAAGTAAGAATATTAATAATAAACGACAGAAGCCATGCGCCGATGAAGAGTATTCCGATAAGCACTGCTGCATCAGGTATCTTAAGAAGCAGGCTGCGGCTTATTTTTTCAGAGCTTTCAGATATTTTTGACAGTGATACAGTTATGATATCCCTTGCAATATTTCCTCCTTGAAAGAAAAAAGCAGCAATATAAATTACACCTGAAAGTCCGCTTGAAAAAAAGAATGAAAAAAGAATCACTGAAACAGCTGTGGGTTTAGAAAGAGGATCGATGCTGTTGTCATTCATAACTTTCGGAAGCTTTTTCAGTATTTCCTGATATATCTTTTCTGTAACCATGAATTTCATATCCGCAGTATTGAAGAATCCTGCTCTTGTATCACATCGGATATTTACTGCTCTGAAAGGACGAAGATGAAGCTTTCGGACGGCAGTCACAGAACTGATACTGATGAACGGAATAGATGTCCGAATGTTCAGGAAAATGCCGGTTTCATGGGTAATGGCTGAATCTGTTATCTTAATTCTGGCAAAGTACCACTTGATATAACCTATCATAAGGATAAGTCCGATAATAAGTATATCAAACCATGCACCTCTTAGCCAGTTATAGAACCAGTCACGGCTGTGGCTTAATATATTGAAGTTTCTGATAAGCGGAAAAACAAGAAGCCATATATTTTTGGCTGAGTATCGGAGAATACGCAGCGGATGTTCATGATACATGGTTAACTCTCACCTCCGTATGTGCTTCCGGACAGACGCAGTATCTCATCTGCATCATCACGGCTCAGGAACATAAGTCTGAATCTTCCGCCGAAAACAAACAAAATAACAAAATTAAGTCCAGTATATCCCGAAAGAAATGTTTTTATAACAGATACGTATTGTATTGACGAATAGCGTACTGATTGATGAATCTTGAAAAAAACTCCGCTTATTCTGATTATTTCCTTGTCGGTTGCGATATATTTGAGCTTTGAAAAATATAAGGGAATATATATGAATATCGCTGCAGTACAAATGCACAAAATGATAAGACCTGAAAGCAGTACTGCTTTTTCTTTATGAAAAAAGTGCTTTATTATCAGAAATATTATCCCTCCTGCTGCTGCAGCAAGGAATTGAATTACACCAGCGCTTCTTTTATCAGGATAAAAATGTCTCATTATTTTCCCCTTTCTCATGTTCTAATACTATTATACCTCAAATATTCTTTACTGTATACCGGATTTATAAAAAATTTAGACAGAATTGCTGTGTGATTATGATGCAGTACTGTCAAAAATACAGGAGGTCTGTTATGGTTGATTTTCTTGAAAGGATAAGTTCTTTTATATGGGGTGGCGGACTTATTTTTCTTCTGCTTTTTACAGGAATAGTTTACTCAGTAAAGCTGAAATTGATACAGTTTCAGACACTCCCTTTTCTTTTGAAAAACGCAGGAAAAAATAAAAACAACAGCGGTGGATTATCTCAATGGAAAACTGTCTGTATGTCGTTGGGAACTGCTATGGGTACAGGAAATATAACTGGTGTTGCCGCAGCAGTTGCTCTGGGCGGAGCAGGTGCGGTATTCTGGATGTGGATATCTGCTCTGTTTGGAATGGCTCTTGTATACGCTGAAAACAGCCTTTCTGTGACATACAGCACAAAGGATTGCCGTGGACCTATGGCATATCTCCTGCATGGACTTGGTTCACCGCTGCTTGCTGTTGTATTTGCGGTTATGTGTCTTGCCGCGTCTGTAGGAATGGGCGGAATGATACAGGTAAGTTCGATGATAGACTGCATAAACAGTACAGCGGAAGTAAAATCTATTCCGGCGGCAATGATTATATTTCTGCTTATTTTCATTGTCACAAGCGGCGGTGCAAAGCGTATCGGTTCAGCGGCACAAACACTTCTTCCGCTAGCATCATTCATATATGGAATTATGTGTATATGGGTTCTTTTGTGCTGCCACAGTCAGCTTCCTGAAGCATTTCGCTCGATTTTTACACAAGCTTTCGGATTTGAACAGGCAGCTTCAGGCGGTATTGGTTATACGATATCTATCGGGATAAGACGTGGTATCTTTTCCAACGAAGCAGGACTCGGAAGCTCTCCCATTCTGCATAGCGCTGCAGAAAGTGATTCTCCGCACTTACAGGGAATGTGGAGTATGTTTGAAGTTTTTTTTGATACGATAATTTGCTGTACACTTACTGCGCTTGTTATTATCTGTGCCCCTGGAGACGGTACTGCGGCAGGAGCTTTTAACGCTGTTATGGGTGATTTTTCAGGATTAATTCTATCCGCTGCTATGGCTGTATTTGCATTTTGTACCATAATCGGGTGGTATTACTGCGGCGAAACAGCATGGCGTTTTCTTTCGGGAAGAAGCTCTGGAAAAGGTTTTTCAGTATTTTTTTCTATGGCAGCGTCGCTCGGAGCCGTTATTTCTTTGAATACGATATGGCTGATATCTGATATTTTTAATGGTCTTATGGTTTTTCCAAATCTTGTAGGTCTGATTCTCCTGATAAAAAAAGTAAAAAGGGAATAATTATCGCATCTTAGTCAATAAATAAGTATATATTTCTACTTTGAGGTGACAGTATGGCTTACTGCGGAGAAAATAAATATTTCAGTTTTCGGGATGGCTGCTGTGAATCCCTGCCGGATGCTCTGCTTACATCGGCATCTGCTTCTGAATTCGGACGTGTATTATCAAGCTTTTTCGGACGATTCAGCGTAGGATGCGACGGTTTCGGACATAATCATATTCTTTATGCTATATGCTGTGGAATATCTGAGGGCGGCAAAGATGCTTATGTATGTGAAAATACAGATCTTCCTTCATTTTTGTTCGGATTTCCTCTTATCTCAGCAGACTGCGGCGTTTATGTCAGCGGAAACGGAAAAAATGTGAAGATATCTCTATTTGACGAGAAACGTTTCCCTTTTAGCAGTAAAATTATGAATCAGATAATGAATTCAGAGCTGCCGAAGCCGGCAAAGCATTCCGGAAAGCTTATTTCTGCAGGTTCATTCCGCGAGATTTATATTAATAATATAGCTGATTCGCTGAAAAATACTGTATCAGCAATACCAGCTGGTATAAGCTGCGGAAGCCGTTCCGTGCGTTCCTTGTGGTATGAATTCTTCACTGGCTGCAGTGACGATCTTGTATTTCAGATCTCAGATGACGGCAGAAAGGTAAATGCTTATTCTTCTGATGTAGGATTTATTTCATATGATAAACTTCTTCTTACATTTGCTCATACTCTTGCAGAGAAAGGTGAAAAGGTGTATCTGCCGGAGGATTTTCATTACGGAGCTGATCTTATTTCCGCCGACAGCGGAATAATGCGCTTTGATCCCGACGAAGCTATTCCGGATGAAGCTTCTGTTCAGCGCTTTCTTTGGGATTCCCTATATATGTGCACTCACCTTGCATCGGACAGACAGTCATTTTTCAAAAATATAAAGAAGTCCCCTTCTCTTGCATCCGTCAGACGTGAGGTGGTTGTTTCAGAATCGCAGAGTGTTCCAGAAAAACGCTCTGTAACAGAAAAAAACGGTCGTATTCTTGTTTCACGGAGCGGAAAAGGCAGGGTGACTCTTACTGTACAGGCATTTGAATCAGAAATAGCATCGGAGCTTTGCGGTATCTGGGCGGACAGAATAAGGAAAGGCGATTTTTGATATTTATTATAAAATTTTATTATGCATATCTACAAAAATTAGTCCCGTTTTTCTATTGACATTTACTGAAAATCTTAGTATAATTATATTGATACCTTATGTCATGGAGCATGACTCAATCAGATGACTTTATTGGCGAATATGCCTTTAAATATATGGAAATTACTCTCAAAATCGCACTATACATGATATTCTGAAGCGTTCTGTCAGAAAAATAATGTTAATGTGATGACATTTCCTGAATCCGGACAGATCCTGTAACGAGATTTATATACTGTTTTTCTGCAAGAGATAAATTCTGCTTAAATCATAATTATCATCTGTGCTTCGGATCATCCGTGATAACATAATATCCACCGTACTATTAAGAGTACCTCCGCCTGTGAACGTTCTGGCATGGAGACTCTGCATTTTCAGAAAGAGAGGTCAAAAAGTGAACGAAAAAGAAACAACCAAAACAACAAGAAAGAAAGCGTCTGCTGCTGCAGTTCCAAAAAGAACATACAAAAAAAGAGCGGCGGCGGCTGAACCGGAGGTGAATATCGTTACCGCAAAGCCCAGAGTAAGGCAGACAAAGGAAATCAAAAGAACTCCTGTGAAAATTATTCCGTTGGGCGGTCTTAATGAAATCGGAAAGAATATGACTGTTTTCATGTGCTCCAATGATATGTTTATCCTTGACTGCGGACTCACCTTCCCTGACGCCGATATGCCCGGCGTTGATATTGTTATCCCTGATTTTACCTTCGTTGAACGCAACAGGGAAAAAATCAGAGGCGTTGTAATTACTCATGGTCATGAGGATCATATCGGCGGTCTTGCATACCTCCTTAAAAAGGTAAATGTTCCTGTTTATGGTACAAGGCTTACCATCGGACTTATCGAAGGAAAGCTCAAAGAACAGGGACTTTACGGAAAGGTTTCACTTAATGTTATACAACCTAAAAAAACAGTGAAAATGGGCTGCATGGCTGTTGAATTCATTAAGGTAAACCATTCGATTCCCGATTCTGTCGGAATGGCAATTCATACTCCGGCAGGTATTATTGTCCATACAGGCGACTTCAAGGTGGATTACTCCCCTATTGACGGCGAGATCATTGATCTTGCACGTTTCGGAGAGCTCGGCAACAGAGGTGTTCTTGCTCTTATGGCTGACTCTACTAATGCAGAGCGTCCGGGATTTACTCATTCTGAGAGAATGGTAGGAGAATCCTTCGACAAGCTTTTCAAAAAGGCTGAGGGAAAGCGTATTATTATCGCAACATTCTCCTCAAATATTCATCGTGTACAGCAAATCATCAACTGCGCAGAAAGATACGGCAGAAAAGTTGCGGTTTTTGGCAGAAGTATGATCAATGTCATCAATACTGCTATTGAGCTTGGTTACTTAAAGGTTCCGGACGGACTTATAATTGATATCGAAATGATGAACCGCTATGAAAGTGAACGCATCGTTCTTATCACTACCGGAAGTCAGGGAGAGCCGATGTCTGCTCTTACAAGAATGGCAATGAATGATCACAAAAAAGTGAATATCACTCCTTTAGATTTCATCATTATTTCTGCTACTCCTATTCCTGGAAATGAAAAATTCGTTACCCGTGTTGTAAATGAACTAATGAAATCGGGGGCAGAGGTAGTTTATGAGGCTATGTATGAAGTTCATGTTTCAGGTCATGCCTGTCAGGAGGAACTTAAACTTATACAGGCTCTTACAAAGCCTAAGTTCTTTATTCCTGTTCACGGTGAATACAAGCATTTGAAAAAACACGCTGACCTTGCTGTTCAGATGGGAATTCCCAGAGAAAATGTTATTATTGCAGAAATCGGAAATGTTATCGAAACCGACGGAAACAAGATGAGTATTGTTTCTCAGGTTCCGTCCGGACGTGTCCTTGTTGACGGTCTCGGCGTCGGAGATGTCGGTTCTATCGTTCTCCGTGACAGAAAACATCTGGCTCAGGACGGTCTTATCATAATCGTTATCGGAATTGAACGTGCTACAAACGAAATAGTTGCCGGTCCTGATATAATTTCCCGTGGATTCGTATATGTAAGAGAATCAGAGGAGCTTATGGTAGAGGCAAAGCTGCTTCTCAGCAATACTCTCAATTCATGTTCAGCTGCTGAGCTTAGAGAATGGAATGCTTTAAAGGGCAAGATGAGAGATGCGCTTTCTGATTATATCTACCAGAAAACAAAGAGAAGTCCTATGATTCTTCCTATTATAATGGAAACCTGATAGTTTCCGGAAGGAGCGGAAAAGTGAAAAATAAGTTTCCGGCAGCACTGTTTGTTGTTCAGCTGCTGCTGCTCGCTGATGTTGCTGTTTCTGCTGTGTTGCTTCATAAATACAGTGACTGGCTCGGTGTAGTTTGTCTTGTTCCGGCTGTTCTGCTGATAGTGCTTGGTCTGTTGGTGTATGCGGTATTTACCAAAAATTCCATCAGGCATATATCAAAAATGAATCATCATCTTGAAAATTCAGCTGCTGAATACATGAACACGCTTCCTGCGCCTGTTGCCGTTATTGATAAAAACAGAAATTTTGTCTGGTATAATCAGATCTTCACAGAGAAAATCAGCCTCGGTCAGGATGTATACGGTCTTGACTTTGAGGGATTTGTCAGCATAGACATAAACAGCCTCTTGTCAGAAGGTTCTGTTATTTGTTCGATAAATGGCTGTATTTACAAGATCTGCGCTGAAAAATACGAAAAGATGAACATGAGCTTTCATGTACTCTATTTTCATGATCAGACAGATTACTACGCAGTAAAAAAGAAGTCGGAAGATTCGCATCAGAATGTCGTGATTATTACAATCGACAATTACGACGAAATAATGCAGAACGCCAAGGAAAGCGTAAAATCACAGGCTTCCCTTGAAACTGAAAAAATTATTGAAAATTTTATGCTGAGTACAAAAGGACTTGTAAAAAAGACATCCTCGAACACGTTCTATGCAATAATTGAAAACTGCAATATGAAAAAAGTGATCGATGAAAAATTCAAGATTCTTGATGAGGCACGAAGCATAAAAATTTCGGATAAATACCCCCTCACCTTCTCAATAGGTGTAGGACTTGGTGCTGAGTCGCTTCAGGAAAGCGAAAGAATAGCCAAGCAGTGTATTGATATGGCTCTTGGCAGAGGCGGAGATCAGGCTGTTATCAAGACTGATAATGGTTATAGATTCTTTGGCGGCGTTTCAAAGGGGATCGAAAAGCGTTCCCACGCTAAAACACGAGTTATTGCCAACGCTCTGCAGGATATCATCATGGATTCCGGCAAGGTGTTTATTATGGGACACCGCTTCGGTGATCTTGATTCTGTCGGAGCTTCATGCGGTCTTGCAGGGGCAATCAGGCTTCTTGGAAAAAAGGCATATGTTGCCGTTGACAGATCAAAAAACCTTGCTTCTCACCTCATCGATGAAATTGAAAATAAGATTGATGATCAGCTGTTTGTTACTCCCGGTGAGGCGGAAATCTATATTGAAGATAAGGATCTTCTCATAATTGTTGATACACACAATAAGGATTTCCTCGAAAGCCGCAATCTTTATGATAAGGCAAAATCTGTTGTTGTAATTGATCATCACCGCAAAACGGTTAACTTCATCGACAATGCAGTTGTTTTTCATCATGAACCAT
>JAFTYF010000031.1 GCA_017461395.1 Ruminococcus sp. | reverse complement strand
TTGCGTTATCAGGTAGTGGTTCATATTCATATCTGTAATCAGCTTTTATTATTCCTATAAACTTATACATTAAGCTCTCCGTTTCGTATATCAAGGTTTTTTGTTATGTCAACAACATTTTTCCATATACACGAATACCAGTTCATCATCAACGGGTTTTCGGTCAAAGATCTTATATCCCACTTTTTCATACAGCCGTATATTATCAACGCTTCTGGTACTTGTAAAAAGCTCAAAACGCTTGTCGGGATAGCAGTTTTCTATCTCCGAGAGAAGTTTTGTGCCATATCCTTTGCATCTGTGATCAGGGTGAACCATCAGTTTTCCGATATAAACCGTTCCGTTCTTTTCAGTAGCACGGACTGAACCGATAATAGAACCATTTTCATCTGTCAATTTCAATATGATACCATTATTGAACTCCTCAATGACCTCATCTAAGGTCTGCTTCAACGGAGGAATATCTTTGCTGCCAAACAGTTCAGCTTCACTCTGGTAAGCGAGGTATTGTAAAGCAAGTATTTCTTGCAGATCATTATATTCAGCACGTTTTATCACAGTTCTGCTCCCATCAGTATGACCTCAGTTTCCTTTTTGAAGCCATATTTTGCGTAAAACTCAGGCAGAACGCCCTCTCCGGCGGTGATAAGGTGGACTCCCACCATACCCTGCGCCTTTATATCCGCAAGGCACTTTTCAAGCAGTTCCTTTGCGATACCTCTGCGCTGATATTCGGGATCGACAGCGAGATCGTTGATATCAAAAGTCCTGCCATAATGGAACAGCATTGATGTTCCGAGGATAAAGCCGACGACCTTGCTGTCAAGGACATATTCAAGCCCATAGGCTTGCTTTGACTCCAACAGCTCCCGAACGTGAATGACCGCATCTTCCGGTTTCCACGGATCATTCCACGGCTCTCCCGAAAAGGCTTTTGCATATATGTCACCATAGCGCTGGATATGCTCCATAGTGATCGGTCGAATGTTATCTTTACTCATGATCGTCCTCCGTTACAACAAAAACTAAGCTTATTACCTTTTATTTCAAATATAAGCCGAGAATCAGCTCTTTTAATGAATCAGCAACAGGCTCGTTTTCTACGCCGCCTTCATTATCCAAATCTTCTATGAATATCCTGCCTGTTTCGACTTCATATAATAGGAATGAACAGGAATAAGCATCATAAATGCCAATAGGCATATATCTGTTCAGATCGCCGTCATATGATACCCACCTTTTAGCTTCTGCGATTAATCCGCCTGAACGTAAAAGAAAATCATCAGGCTTTTCGCCTATGTGCCTGATTGCTGAAAACAACATGAAACATTCAGGCAAGTCTTTATAATAGCCGAATACACCCGGCTGCCAGTACGCATTGAGATAATCTGCAATATCCTTTGGCAACTGGTAACCGATCTCACGATTGAAAATCTCAAAATCAGAGTGTTCCTGTCTTGCAACAAATATTTCACCTGCATTAAAACGACGCATTAGTTCAGGATCAACATTTGATAATCGTCTGCCTACCGGAAAGTGATATATATTTATCCCTTTATACCGCACTATATCCATGTAATGCTTGATCGCTTCTTCCATCATTTCCTCCTATATCTGCATAAACGCAGGCTTCGGCTCAGGATAGTCCGTTGCTTTCTCCATAACCATATTCGTCAAAGCCTTTTTCGCTATCCTGCCTGGATCACCGTCAGGACGCACCCACTCACGCAAGCTGTCTTTACCGAGGATAAGTGGCATTCGGTCATGGATAGAGCTTACAGGTTCGACCGATTCTCTTGTCAGCACGGCAAACATAGGTATCTGGACACCTCTATGCTCCTCAAAGCGGTACAGTCCTGCAAGGTATGTGATCTCAGAACCTTCCGGCTGTATCGCATACTTTTCTTTTTTGATGTTCCGCTGTTCATTTGCGTTATGGTAGCCGACCTCAGATGGCGGTATGCCCCATTCGTAGTACCAAGATGCGGGAATCACGCATCTCCGCCTGAACCAAGAGTCTTTCCATACGGGCTTCTGGTCCGCTGTTTCGATACGGCAGTTGATAAGCGGTTTTGATGATTGTTCGACCGTGAAGCCCCATATCATCGGGAACACCGCCATATTGCCTTGCTTATTCGGAGCAAACACCGCTGCCATATCGGTAGGACGGATATTGCCGGACATTTCCGCCGAACGTGACATAGTGTTCCTGATCGTATTCGCAAGCGGCAACTGCTGTGCCTTTGTGATGATTGGTGACAGCGTGGATCTTTCTGCATAGAACCAAGTACACATGGGGTTCGCTCCTTTCTTATTTGCTATGCTAAATCATAATTTATCTGATAAAGATTTTATATAATCACTTTTGTTTCCGTTCCAAAGACATATTGTGCATTTCCCGTCTTTGAAAATATGCTTACAATTTTCATATCCATATAACCAATAAGCGCATTCTGGACATAATTCTTCCATTTTAGATTTTGATTTTAGAAACTCACTGCCGCATTCTACACAAGTTCCAATTATATTATTCTCCATACTATCACCTATAAATTCCGATTTGGCGAGCGTTCTCGCACATTGATTAAATTACCTACTATACCACAATCAGCCGTGCTTTTCAATCCAGTATACGAAAAAACGGGAGCAACCCTGAGCGAGTCGCACCCGTTACAATACCGTCAAATCAAAGCTCAATCTTATCGGAGAAATCACCGTTGATAACGTAGTAAACAGCCTTATCTTCCGGCTTGATGTAAAACTCGATAGTCTTGACCTTGCCCTTGAATTTGCTCTTATAATCGGCTTCAACTGCCTTCTTTATTTCAGCGAAATCATATTCATCGCCACCGAACTGGACCTTGACTGTCTCAACGGGAGCAGTCGCTCTTGTAGTCTTAGCTGCGGTCTTTGTAGTGGTCTTAGCCGTAGTTTTCTTCTCAGCAGCTTTCGCAGGAGTCTTGGTAGCTGTTTTCTTAGCAGGAGCTTTCTTTGCGGCAGGCTTCTTTGCAGGCTTTTCAGCCGGAGCTTCTGCAGCAGTCTCCTTGACAGCTTCGGTCACAACCTCTGCCTTGACTTCGGCAACAGGTGCGGTTTCAGTTTTCTTCTTTCTTGGCATTGTGGATACCTCCGATCTATTAGATAATTCTATTATAACGCTATTTGAGCCATCTGTCAACCCACCAACAGGCGATATTACGCTGTTTGAATCAGATTCAAACAGATTGATGACCTCAATGCCTTTCTTCTGCGCCATACGCACCGTCTGTCCTGTTCCGCTGCGGTAGTGTTTGGGATTCCAGTAGCAGATACAGTAATCAGATGCAAGCTCCACAAGACGGGCATTTCTTGCTTTCATACAACCGTTATAATAGCGATCAGAGACTTGTTCTGCGCTGTCAGCAAGACCGAAAATATGCAGATATTCCGTTTTCTGTGCTTCATTCCACTTTGTAGACTGCTCCTCAAATGGACAAGGCAATACAAGGTGCAGTTTGACCTCTGTATAGTTCTCACGCAGTTTCAGAACGGTCAGGGCAGCGAGAGCGTCCCACCCCACAGCTCCGCCCGTGTAAAAGTCCGTGACCTTTTGCTCTGTCACGAAGCGTTCAAGCAAAGCGTAGAGCCGAGCTGAGAGCGTTTCTTTATCCTCAGCTATGGTTCTGTGTCCTGTAAAGCAGACTGATTTGTTCATAGTGCAACACCTCCACACCTTCTATTATACTATATCGGAATAGATAAGTAAATAGTTCGGGGCTTATGAATTATAAAATCCGAACGAAAGCATTATAATAATAGTAAGGACACGGTAAAGGAGATTCGGAGAAATGGAGTACGGAACAAGGTTAAGAGAGATACGCAAGGCAAAGGGATTTAGTATGTATAAACTTCACAAGGAGTCCGGCTTGTCTCAGGGGCATATCAGCGACTTGGAAAAGTGCATCAATCAGCCCACGATCGAGACACTTCAAAAGCTGCTTACGCCTATGGGCGTTACCCTTGCCGAGTTTTTCAACGAGGAAGGAGAGGTTTCTATCCTTACTGATACAGAGAAAGAGCTTGTGGCAGGATTCAGAACACTTCCCGAAGATAAAGCAGACCTTGCCTTACAGATGATAAAGGCTTTGAACAGATAATGACGGAAAACGCTGGCGGTGCGCCAGCGTTTTTGTTTTAGGGGAACTTTGAATCCAGTGGGTTCAAAGTTGGTATGATTTATATATCACAGGTTGGTCTGAACGGTTAACTGCTGATTGATGAAAATTTCAAAATTTCGTCTAATTCCACTTGTATTTTTGACGGAATTATGGTATAATTATCTATGTATATCACTCACGCTGTACCTGAGCATGAGTGAACTGAAAATAGGAGGAAACCATAATGCCTGCAAACGAAAACAGTAAAGACCTTTTGAGCGTTCTTTGGGCTGGTGCAGATATTCTGCGCGGTAAAATGGACGCTAATGAATATAAGAACTATCTTCTCGGAATCGTATTCTATAAGTATCTGTCCGATACATTCCTGACACACGTTTATGACCTTCTCAATAACGAAAAGCCCGAATCTATGGCAGAAGCACAGGCAGCATACGAAGAAGTTTACAGCACCGAAGATGCCGAGGAACTTCTGGAGGACATCAAGGAGAGCTACCACTATACTATCGAGCCTGAGCTTACATATACTAAACTTGCAGAAGCGGCAAGCAAGAACGCTTTTCAGCGTGAAATGCTCAAAAAGGCATTCAATCATGTGGAGCAGTCCGATCCTATCTTTGCAAATCTGTTCGCTGATGTTGACCTCTATTCCACAAGACTTGGCTCCGGTGAGCAGAAGCAGTCTGCTACCGTTGCAGAGGTAGTCAAGAAGATCAATGAAGCCGACCTGCTGAACCATGAGGGCGATGTTCTCGGTGATGCTTACGAATACCTTATCGGTCAGTTTGCAAGTGAAACAGGAAAGAAAGCCGGAGAATTCTATACACCGCAGGCAGTTTCACAGATCCTTACCCGTGTTGCGATTCAGGGACAGGAGGACAAGCAGGGACTTCTGGTGTATGATGCTGCTATGGGATCGGGTTCTCTGCTTCTGAACGCAAGAAAGTTCTCACACAAGCCCGACTATATCCGCTATTTCGGTCAGGAACTCAGCACGACCACATACAACCTCGCCCGAATGAATATGTTCCTGCACGGAGTTGATCCCGAAAATCAGACGCTCCGTAATGCTGATACGCTTGATGCGGACTGGCCCACGGACGAAGAAACGGATTTCGATATGGTGCTGATGAATCCTCCGTACTCCGCAAAGTGGTCTGCGGCACCGGGATTTTTGAATGACAGCCGTTTCTCCGACTATGGTGTGCTTGCGCCGAAGTCCAAAGCAGACTACGCATTTCTGCTTCACGGCTTCTATCATCTGAAAAATACAGGTACTATGGCTATCATTCTGCCCCACGGCGTTCTGTTCCGTGGTGCTGCCGAGGGCAAGATCAGACAGAAGCTCATTGACAGCGGTGCTATTTATGCCGTTATCGGTCTGCCTGCAAACCTGTTCTATAACACTTCTATCCCGACAACGATCATTGCTCTGAAAAAGAACCGTGACGGACGTGATATTCTCTTTATTGATGCTTCACAGCAGTTTGTCAAGGGCAAGAAGCAGAACTCCATGAGTCCTGAGAACATCGACCATATCATCGAGCTTTACACAGCCCGTCAGGACGTGGAGAAAGAAGCGCACCTTGCGACTTATGAGGAGATCAAGGCGAACGACTACAACCTCAATATCCCTCGTTACGTCGATACTTTTGAACAAGAAGAACAGATCAGCCTGAGCGACCTGGCAAGCGAGTTTTCCGACATTTCCGCAGAAATGGACACAGCAGCCACCGACCTTATCACACAGATGGGCGAGCTGACCGCTGCCGATGCTGATACGAAGAACGAGCTTGCCGATCTGATGAAGGTATTGGAGGGCATATTATGAGCAATACACCACAGATCAGATTCGCCGGATTTACCGATGCTTGGGAACAGCGTAAGCTGAATGAATACCTTACTGTCTCAACAAAAAAGAACACCGAAGATAAGTATGATAAGACTGATGTCTTGTCTGTTTCAGGTGAAGTCGGAGTAGTTAATCAGATAGAATTTCAGGGTAGGAGTTTTGCTGGTGCATCAGTTTCAAATTATGGTGTTGTAGAAACAGGTGATGTAGTATATACGAAGTCACCTTTGAGAGCAAATCCTTATGGCATAATTAAAGCAAACAAAGGAAAATCGGGCATTGTATCAACTTTGTATGCGGTCTATAAAACCATTCAAGGTACTGCAAATGCAGATTTTATTGAATGCTATTTTGACCTTGATGATCGGTTGAATATGTACCTAAAACCGCTTGTGAATATAGGTGCAAAACACGATATGAAGGTTACAGATGAAAACGCACTTAAAGGCGGAGTATTGTTCCCAAGTTATGAAGAACAATGCCAAATTGCAGACTTTTTCAGTCGCCTTGACACCCTTATCACCCTTCATCAGCGTAAGTGTGACGCTTTGCAGAAATTCAAGAAATCTATGCTTCAAAAAATGTTCCCGCAAAATGGTGAGAGTGTTCCGGAAATCAGATTCGCCGGATTTACCGATGCTTGGGAACAGCGTAAGCTGTCTGATATGGTCGAGAGAGTGACGAGAAAGAACGAAAACCTTGAATCAGAACTGCCACTTACTATATCAGCACAGTATGGCTTGATAGATCATAACGAGTTCTTCGATAAGCGTATCGCAAGCCGAGATGTAAGCGGTTATTACCTGTTGAAAAAAGGTGAATTTGCCTACAATAAGAGTACATCATCAGATGCCCCGTGGGGTGCTGTAAAGAGACTCGATAGGTACGAAATGGGCGTATTATCGACACTTTACATTGTATTCGCTTTGAAAGAGGACGGAAATATCGACTCTGATTTTCTTGTTTCGTATTATGATACCGACTGCTGGCATAAGGGTGTTCAAGCCATTGCTGCCGAGGGTGCAAGAAATCACGGACTGCTCAATATCACTCCTGCTGGTTACTTTGAAACAGTCCTTACAGTACCGTCCAATGTAAAGGAACAGCACCAAATTGGCACTTTCTTTGCAAAGCTCGATTCCCTTATCACCCTTCATCAGCGTAAGTTAGAAACGCTCCAAAAAATGAAGAAATCTCTGCTCCAAAAGATGTTTGTATAAAGGCGGTGAATACCTATGGCAGAACTTGAAAAGACAATAGAAGATAAGCTGATAGAACAGCTCACAGAAGGCAAAAGCCAGTGGACTTACCGCCCCGACCTGCATACCGAGGAGGAGTTATGGGCAAATCTGCGCTCTATCCTTGAGCGTGGCAATAAAGCCGTACTTGACGGCAAGCCCCTGACCGATCAGGAATTTGAACAGGTCAAGAACCAGCTTTCCTTTGCGACATTCTACGATGCCGCTAAGTGGATCGCAGGAGAAAACGGTATCGCTCATGTTTATGTTCAGAGGGACACGGAGACAGTGCAGCTCACAGCTCTGAAACGTGACGATATTGCAGGCGGTTCAAGCGTTTATGAAGTGATAAATCAGTACAGAGCCTTAAAGGACGATGAGGAGGATATTCACAGCCAAAACCGCCGTTTTGATGTATCTCTGCTGATAAACGGTATTCCGCTTATCCATATCGAACTGAAAAACCGTCAGCACTCCTATCTTGACGGTTTCAGACAGATACGCAAGTATATCCGTGAGGGCAAGTTTACGGGCATTTTCTCCGCAGTTCAGATGTTTGTAGTCTCCAATGCGGTCGATACAAAGTATTTCGCCGCTGCCGAGGAGGAAGAACTCAACGAGAAGTTCCTTTCCGGCTGGGAGGACTTTGCAAACAACCCTGTGACCGACTATCTGAAATTTGCCGAGAATGTGCTGAAAATACCCGAAGCACACCAAATGGTGATGAAGTATGCTGTTCTCGACCAAGAAGCAAGAAAGATACTTCTGCTCCGTCCGTATCAGATACACGCTATCGAAGCAGTCAGAACGGCATCAAGACAGGGCAAATCGGGCTATATCTGGCATACAACAGGCTCAGGCAAGACCATGACGAGCTATAAGGCTGCGAGAAATCTGCTGATCGACATTCCGAGCATCGAAAAGACCATCTTCCTTATCGACCGTAAAGACCTCGACACGCAGACTACACAGGCATTTCAGTCCTATGCGAATAACGATGTGGTAGACGTTGATGAAACCGACAATGTGGGCGATCTGATCGACAAGCTGAAAAATAATAATCAGCAAGTTGTTGTCACTACCATTCAGAAGCTATCCATTGCCGTGAAAAAGCGTCTAAAGGAAGGCACTCCTGCGTATAACCGCATCAAAAATCTCCGTGTTGCTTTCATCGTGGACGAGTGCCACAGAGCCGTAACACCGAGAACACAGCGCCTTCTGGCACAGTTCTTTGTAAACTCCCTTTGGTATGGCTTTACGGGAACACCACGTTTTTCTGTAAACGCTTATCCTGCCGAGGGTGATCTTCCGAGAACTACCGACGAGCTGTACAGCAACGAGGAATTCCGCCGTGATCCTGATTATCAGGCTAAGGTGGAGCGCCGTGAACTGCCGTTCTGCTTACATCGCTATACTGTAAAAGAAGCTATCCGTGATGAAGCTGTTTTAGGCTTCCAGACCGAGCATCTCGGCGCACAGAAGCTGAAAGACGATGACAGCAACGAGGACTTGTCCGTTTATGAGACAGAAGCACATATGCTGAAAGTCCTTGATACCATCATAAATAAGTCTCAGGAGAAACTCGGCTTTAAGCATGGCAGAGGAAAGACCTATGAAGCGATACTGACCGTTAATTCGATCAAGAGGGCGCAGGCGTATTATGATCTCCTGAAACGAGTTGTAAATGGGGAAACCTCTGTCACGATCAGCGAAGAAACAAGGCGAGTATTGCCAGATTTCCCGAAATTTGCGATCACATACTCTGTTTCTAATGATGAAGATAATGAAAGCGCAGATCTGAACGTGCCTAAGATGAAGGAATCGCTTGATGATTATAACGCTATGTTCGGCACTTCCTTCGGAATTGGTGAGATCAAGGGCTATAATACAAATCTGAATGACCGCCTTGCAAGAAAGAAATCCAAATTCAAGAGCCGTGACGAACAGCTTGACCTTGTAATCGTAGTAAACAGGCTGCTTACGGGCTTTGATGCTCCTTGTCTGTCTACCGTATTTATGGACAGACAGCCGATGCACCCCCACGATATTATTCAGGCGTTTTCAAGAACAAACCGTCTGTTCGATAAGAGCAAGACCAGTGGTCAGATAGTAACTTTCCAGTCACCGCACATCTTCAAAGATGCTGTTGACGAAGCACTTATCCTTTATTCCGCAGGCGGAAAAGCCTCCGTACTGGCTCCTGATTGGGATACAGTATATGCAGACTTTACGAAAGCACTTGCTTATCTGCGTGTTACTGCGGAAACGCCTTCTGTTGTTCCAGCTCTATCAAAAGAGGGTAAAAAGCGCTTTGCTAAGGCATTTCAGGAGTTTGATAAGGTCTACACAAGTCTGAAATCATTTATCAGGTATGCTGATAACCCTCCGGAATCCTACGGAATAACGCAGGCAGAATATGACGATTACGCAGCACATTACTTAAATGTTATCCAAGAATTAAAACCCGGTCCCGGTCCTGAACCCGGTCCGGAGCCTGGACCTGAACCGCCTATCGACTTTGAATACGAACTGAAAGCATACAGCAAGGAAAAGATAGACTATGATTACATTGTCAGCCTGATTCAGTCCGTTGTATCTGCTACCGACGAGGAGCGTCAGGAACAGCACTATCAGAATCTTGTTATAGAGATCACGAAGTATATCGAGGAATTGCTGTCCTCCAATCCGAAACTCGGAGCGCTTATGCAGCAGTTGTGGGAGAAGGTACAGGAAAATCCCGATGAATTCAAGGGTAAACGAGTATCTTATGTTCTTGCTGAAATGCGAAAAGAAGCAATAGACAGCGTTCTTCGTGGATTTGCCGAGGAATGGTGCGTATCGCTCGATGCTGTCTCTTATGCGGCAGACCGCTATCAGGTCGGAGATACCGACTTGCCGGGACTAAATAACCTGAAAAAATCCGCTGATTTCGACAGCTATTCCGCAAAGCACGAAGGCATTTCCAAGTTCAAATATCATCAGTCGGTCAAAAAGGCACTGCTGACCTTGCTGAATGAAGATGTAATACCACTTCGGGACGATGATTATAGAATTGATGATACAGCATTACTTAACAAGTCCTAACATCAAAAACATCATAAAATCACGAAAAATCGCCTATTTGGGAGCTAAGTTTTTCTTAGCTCCCTGTTTTTTTATGCTTGTTTGTGCTTTTTCCTGGGAACAGCGTAAGCTGTCTGATATGGTCGAGAGAGTGACGAGAAAGAACGAAAACCTTGAATCAGAACTACCACTTACTATATCAGCACAGTACGGCTTGATAGATCAAAACGAGTTCTTTGATAAGCGTATTGCAAGCCGAGATGTAAGCGGTTACTACCTGTTGAAGAAAGGTGAATTTGCTTACAATAAGAGTACATCATCTGATGCTCCGTGGGGTGCAGTAAAGAGACTTGATAGGTACGAAATGGGCGTATTATCGACACTTTACATTGTTTTCGCTTTGAAAGAGGACGGTAATATTGACTCTGATTTTCTTGTTTCGTATTATGATACCGACTGTTGGCATAAGGGAGTTCAAGCCATTGCTGCAGAGGGTGCAAGAAATCACGGACTGCTCAATATCACTCCTGCCGATTACTTTGAAACAGTCCTTACAGTACCGTCCGATGTAAAGGAACAACACCAAATCGGCACTTTCTTTGCAAAGCTCGACACCCTTATCACCCTTCATCAGCGTGAGTGTTTTTCATTCGATTTTGGCAGTCGGAGTGCTAAAGTCGCTCAAAAAACAATTTCTTGGGAACAGCGTAAGGTTGGAGAACTTACTGTTGAGTCTTCCGAATATACTACATTAGAGGCGGGTTTTCCGTTACTTACATCTTCAAGAAATGGACTAATGTATCAGAATGAATACCGTGGAAAGCAGACCACAGATAGTACAGAAACCATGTTCAGCATTGTCCCTCTCGGAGCTTGTACTTACCGTCACATGAGCGATGATGATGTGTTTCATTTGAATGTGAACAGACTTGAAAAAGGGCTTGTAAGCCGTGAATATCCGGTGTTTTATGCTTCTGATGACAACAATCTGGACTTCATCGTACAACAAATAAATTCAAGTGCAGAATTTCGTTCATTTTGTGCTGAACAGAAGAAGGGTGGAACAAGAACTCGACTGTATTATAAGAACTTGTGTGAGTTTCAAATGCTTATTCCAAACACTGAGGAACAAGAGAAAATTGCAACGTTTCTCTTAACCCTCGACACCCTTATCACCCTTCATCAGCGTGAGCCGCCAAAGGAGGATAAGATTTTGAACGATATAAAAACGGATACTCTGTTCCATGAGTATTACTGTCAGTGGCTGGTTATATATAAAGAAGGATCGGTCAGGGGCGTAACAATGCAGAAGTATCACCTGACCGCTGAATGGGTGAAGAAACTGATCCCCGATGTAAAACTCTGCGATTTTGACAGAATCACATATCAGCAGCTCATCAATGATTATGCTGAGACACACGAGCGCCAGACCACTATGGATTTTCACCATCAGCTCAAAGGAGCTATCCTTGATGCAGTTGATGACGGCTTGATCGCCCGTGATCCCACTCGCAAGGTTATCATCAAGGGCAAGTCTCCCAACGATAAAAAGAAGAAGTATCTCAGCCGTTATGAGCTTCAGAAGTTGCTTACAAGCCTGGACCTGAACAGCGGTTTGAATATGGATTGGCTTATTCTGCTTATTGCTAAGACCGGTATGCGTTTTTCCGAAGCGATTGCAGTAACGCCTATGGACTTCGATTTCACTCATCAGACGCTTAGTGTTAATAAGACTTGGGACTATAAAGGCGAGGGCGGTTTTCAGCCTACCAAGAACAAGTCCTCGGTCAGAAAGATTCGCCTTGACTGGCAGACGGTAGGACAGTTCTATGCAATCGTAAGAGAGCTGAATGATACTGCCCCTATCTTTGTTTCAAAAGAAAAGAAGATTTACAACTCTACTCTCAACGATGTGTTGGAAAGACATTGCAAAGCTGTCGGAATCCCTACTATTTCCGTTCATGGACTTCGCCATACACATGCATCGCTTCTCCTGTTCGACGGTGTATCAATCGCCAGTGTTGCACAGAGACTCGGACACTCAAGCATCAATACTACACAGAAGACCTATTTGCACATCATCAGAGAGCTTGAAAACAAGGACATTGACCTCATCATGAAGTCGATTTCCAGTTTGCTCGACTAAGTACATAAATAATGCGGTTTACGCTGGTTTCCCTTAAAGGGCATGACGCTCAAAACGTCATGTCCTTTTTTATTTGGCTTATGCTGATGAAGGGTGATAAGATTATCAAGATTAGCGAACAAGTCACCGATTTTCTTTTCTTCTTCATACGATATAGGAATGATGACAGGTATTTTCATGAACTCTGTTTTATTCAAAACACGGTTTCGTCCTGCACCGCCCGGTGAAGCAAGCTCCAAATTATATTTCATTCGACCATTTCTAAATCGGTATTGATAGAACATGGGATACTGACCGTGATGGAAACGATACTGCGGAAACCTATGTGATACGAGCTTTTCAGCATCTTTTTCAGTTGTGATTGCCCACGCTTCTTCCCAAGCAAAAGTGATATTTACAATAAGATTATTTGATTCAACAACATACATTGTATCGACATCTAATCCTTCTCCCTCAGCCACAACTTCGTGAAATGTTCCTTTAGCGTGACTTCTTATACCAAGACGAATATACTCTCCGTCAGGTTTTGGAACAGGTTTCTGGTTTTCTTCTATCAAATCTGATAACTCACGCTGTTCCCAAGAAATTGTTTTTTGAGCTGTTTTAGCGCTTTCGCCGCTAAAATCGAACGAAAAACACTCACGCTGATGAAGGGTGATAAGGTTATCAAGATTGGTAAAGTATGCTCCAATTTTCTTTTGTTCAGCAAGACATGGGACGGATAATGCAAAATTAGCATACTCCTGAGCATTGACTCCGGGCTGACCAGAACGCTGAGATGTGATACGAATATAGCTATCATAATTGTCTGTCAAAGTATTTTGAAAGACAAAATCTGCATCATAATCTCTTTTGATTTTAGCACGAATAAGGAATCCGGCAAAATACAAATCTCCGTCAGAACTGCGATATATATAGGTTTTTCCTACACTCGCTCCAGTTCTTGCAAATAGAACATCTCCCGCTTGCAGTAAATAATCATCTGCGGTTGAGAAATCAATATCAGGTGATGTGAGATTATCTTGTATGAATAAATGTGTTGAATCATCTATGTCGGTAATCCGTATATATTTGTGCTTGCCGTCATATTCAGTGGCGGCAGCGTTTAGACCATATTCAAATGATTCTGAAATCTCGCCCAACTTACGCTGTTCCCAGGAAATCGTCCAATAATCCTAATAGACAAGATTTATATAAACTGAGCCGACTTGTAAACAAATCGGCTCATTCACTTTGAATCCACTGGGTTTAAAGTTGCTTATTCAATTCCTTGCTTGCCCCTGCCTTTAGCCTTGTCCTTCGGAGTTTTCGGCTTCTTAGCAAGCCTTGCAGCATCACGCTTCATCTTCGCCCTCTCAAAGTAGCAAGTCTTTTCACGCTTCGGAGCGTTCTTCTTGGCTTCAATAGCTGCCTGATTCAGCTCATCAGTCACGACTTTCAGCCTTTCCGATATTCACACTAACTGCAATGACTGAAAGGAAGTATCCCTATGATTGATGAGATCTACAATAGCCGTATCGGTGCTATCAAGACAGACCACTTCTCTGATGAATGGGAGCAGACCGCTATCCCATTTGAGGAGTCGCTGACTGAGGAGCAGACAATCTTGTACCATAAGCTATGCGACTTGCAAAGTGAGACTGCCGCTGCTGAAATGAGAGCTGCGTACAAGGCAGGCTTCAAGGACGGCGTGACTCTGATGAGAGAGATTCAGGAGTAATAGAATTTTCCTAAGCGATCTTTTTCCATGTTCCCGAAATACCGCTCCAAACCCCTTGACATTTTTGTCCTCTTATGGTAGAATTAGATTGAATAGTTGTATTCTTGTTCACCAAAAGTTTACAACTAATTTCGCAGAAGGGGTTGACAGGCGTATGACGATGCGGTATAATGCTCATGTACGGTAAGGAAGCAAGCAACCGAAAACAAGAGATAGACCGCCAGCACTACACTATTCCGAACCAAAGACCAAAAGATAAGCATTGTGGGAAAATCTAAACTTTTGGATTTTCCTACAATGCCAACTACGG
>JAFTYF010000030.1 GCA_017461395.1 Ruminococcus sp. | reverse complement strand
ATTGTAAAATTATAAAATACAGCGATTTTGTTGCAGGAGGAATTTATATGAATATACCTGAAATATTTGCGGAAAATGTTTTCAATAATGAAGTTATGAAGGCAAGACTTCCTAAAAATATATACAAGTCTCTTTTGAATACGATAAATAACGGCATTACAATGGATATGACAACTGCTGATATAGTTGCTAATACAATCAAAGAATGGGCTATAGAAAAAGGTGCAACGCATTATACACACTGGTTTCAGCCTTTGACAGGCTCTACAGCAGAAAAACATGATTCATTCATCAATACGACTCCTAACGGAAATGCTATTATGGAATTTTCCGGAAAAGAGCTTGTAAAGGGTGAACCTGATGCCTCTTCATTTCCTTCCGGCGGTCTGAGACAGACAAGTACTGCAAGAGGATATACAGCATGGGATCCTACTTCTTACTGTTTTGTTAAGGAAGGAAGTTTATATATTCCTACTGTTTTTGTATCATATACCGGCGAGATTCTTGATAAAAAGACTCCACTTCTTCGTTCAATGGACGCTCTCAGCAGATCAGCAGTGCGTTTTCTGAGAATTTTCGGCAACGACAGAGTTACAAGAGTTACATCTACTGTTGGAGCTGAACAGGAGTATTTTCTTATAGATAAAAAAATGTATGATCAGCGTGAGGATCTTATCCTTACTGACAGAACCCTTTTCGGAGCAAAGCCTCCTAAGGGGCAGGAGCTTGATGATCAGTATTTTGCAAACCTCAAGCCAAGAGTTGCTGAATATATGGCTGATCTTGATGTCGAACTCTGGAAGCTCGGTATTTATTCAAAAACTAAGCATAATGAAGTCGCTCCGGCTCAGCATGAAATGGCACCTATATTTACAACCTCAAATCTCGGTACTGATCAGAACGAGCTTACAATGGAGGTTATGAAGAAGATTGCTCTCAAGCATGGTCTTGTGTGTCTCCTTCATGAAAAGCCTTTTGAGGGCGTTAACGGTTCCGGTAAACATAACAACTGGTCAATGTCCTCGGATGATGGACAGAATCTTCTTGATCCCGGCGATACTCCTATGGAGAATCTCCAGTTCCTTACGATCCTCTGCGCTCTTATCAAGGGTGTGGATGAATATGCTGATCTTATGCGTATTTCCGCTGCATCCGCCGGAAATGACCATCGTCTTGGTGCAGATGAAGCTCCGCCTGCGATTATTTCTATGTTTCTCGGTGAGGAGCTTGACGCTGTTCTTAAAGCAATCGAAGAAGATGGTGTCTACAAAACGCAGACAAGTACATTTGAAATCGGTGTAAATGCACTTCCTTCATTCCCTAAGGATTCAACGGACAGAAACAGAACCTCTCCTTTTGCTTTCACTGGAAATCGCTTTGAGTTCCGTATGGTAGGTTCATCAGATAATATCGCTTGTCCGAATGCACTTCTAAATACTATTGTTGCTGATGAGCTAAGCTGGTTTGCTGATGCTCTTGAACCCTTCAAGGGTACTGAAAACTTTGAGATTGAGGTTAAGAATCTCCTTAAGGATGTACTTAAAAGGCACAGAAGAATAATTTTCAATGGCGATGGATATTCTGCAGAATGGGTAAAGGAAGCTGAACGCCGCGGTCTTCCAAACTATACATCAACCGTTGACTGTCTTCCTCATTATACTGATGAGAAGAATGTAAGGATATTCCGTAAATTTAATATCTATACACCTAATGAACTTAAGGCACGAACAGAAGTGCTTCTTGAAACATATTCTAAGACCATTAATATTGAAGCTCGCACTATGATTGAAATGGCAAGAAAAAAGCTACTTCCTGCTACTTTTGACTATATTCATCATGTATGCAGATCGATCTCGCTTAAAAAGACGATCGGAATGAGCTGTGTTTCAGAAGAAAAAATTGCATCAAAGCTTAATGTTCTCGCTGACAGCTTCTATGATTCGATCGAAAGGCTTGAGAAGCAGCTTGAATCTGCCTGCATTATTAAAATTATTCAGCAGCGGGCTGAGTATTTCCATGATTATGTTCTTGCTGAAATGACAATCATGAGAAATATTGCTGATGAAATCGAAATGAATATGCCATGTGATAAGTGGCCTATCCCAACATATACTGCAATGATTTACAATATATAATAAATATTTATATCTCACACTGTTCAGGCAGTGTGAGATTTTTTGCTTGTTGCAAAATTCATCAAACAGTGGGGATATTAAGGAAAAATTAGGTTATTAATTCAAAAAATAATATTCAATATCAAAAAAACTTGACCTTTAATTAAATTTATGTTATCATAGAATTTATAATATATGAAATGAAAGGTAAAAATATGCTATTTAATGAACTTAATCTGTCCCAGGAGCTTCTTGATGCTGTTGATGAGCTTGGTTATCAGGATATGACGGAAATCCAGCAGCAGAGTATACCGCTTCTGCTTGAAGGCTCTGATGTTGTTGGACTTTCAAATACCGGAACCGGAAAAACAGCGGCTTTTGGTATTCCTGCTGTAGAAAGCATTACTGAATCTGACAGAAAACGTGTTGCCGTTCTTATTCTCTGCCCTACCCGTGAGCTTGCTATGCAGGCTGCGGACGAAATGCGGAAATACGCTAAATTTAAAAGCAGTGTGAGAATTTGTGCTGTTTTTGGCGGAGCAAGCATGGAGAAACAGATACATGAACTTAAAAGAGGCGCAAATATCGTTATCGGAACACCAGGACGTGTTCTTGATCATATCCGACGACGTACACTTAAACTTGATAATCTTAGATGTCTTATACTCGATGAGGCTGATGAAATGCTGAATATGGGATTCCGTGAGGATATTGAGGCTGTACTCGCTGAATCTCCTGAAGACAGGCAGACTGTTCTTTTCTCTGCGACAATGCCGCCTGAGATTCTTGCGATAACCGAAAAATATCAGAATGATCCTGTAAAGGTGAAAATAAAATCAGCACAGAAAACTGTGGAATCAATTCAGCAGTTCTATTTTGAAGTTCCTATGGGCAGAAAAACTGACGCTCTCAGACTTCTTCTTGCAGCCTATTCCCCTTCTTCAGCGATGATCTTCTGCAACACTAAGGCTATGGTAGATCAGCTTACCGAAGAACTTATAAAAAGTGGATTCCGTGCAGCTGGGCTTCATGGAGATATGAAACAGACTCAGCGTACACAGGTTATGAACGGTTTCAAGAGCAAATCAACAGAGATTCTTGTTGCTACAGATGTTGCTGCAAGAGGAATTGACGTCAATGATGTTGAAGCTGTTTTCAATTATGATCTTCCTCAGGATAATGAATATTATATTCACCGTATCGGACGTACCGGACGTGCCGGTAAAAATGGTGCTGCATATACGATCATAAGCGGCAGACGTCAGCTTTTTGATCTGAGAGCTATTGAGAAATTTACCCGTGCAGAAATTAAACAGCTTCCGCTGCCGGACAAGGATGAGATTACCGCATTGAAAATGGAATCGCTTGTACAGGAAATCTCCGCTGCTGAGTCAATACATCAGGCATATATGATACTTGACCGTCTTGCTGCTCAGGGAATTGACAGCAGAGAAGCGGCAGCCCGTCTTATCAGCAGCAGAATAAAAGTGGCTATTGAAAATCTTCCTGAATTCAGAGCACCTGTTCCGCTCAGACATGGACGAAGAAAAGACTGCAAAACAGTCAAAGTAGATATAAATATCGGACGAAATAAAAGAATTGCTCCAAATTTCATTATAGCTGCTCTTACGGATGCAACCGGAATGTCCGGACGTGACTTCGGCAAGATCGATATTTATGATGCACATACAACTGTTGAGGTTCCTGAGGCTGAATCAGATTACATTATTGACAGTACAAACCCAATGAGGATAAATGGTCATCCGGTAGAAGTAAAGCTTCTCACTGATGATCGTATCAACGAAAAGCAGGCTCGCCGTGAAAAATCTTCAAAGCCAGCCTTTGACAGACGCAGAGCTGCTTACGGCAGCAGAAAAAAACAGGATGTCTTTTCTGATTACATACCAAACCGAAAGAAAAGAACTAAAAAAAGACACTAAGGAGATGTGAATATGGCTCAGAAAAAAAATTCTGATAAAAATCCGGAGAACGGAAAAAAGCTTTGGCTGAGAATAGTTATATTGCTTATAGCTTTTCTTATGCTTCTTAGCGTTATCATTCTTCCGTTTATTTCATAAAATGACGACAGGGCTTCGGCCCTGTTTTTTTGTGTGACGGATAATGACATATTTTTCAGGCTGTCCGCATTATAATAGTATTAAGGAATATCAAAGAAAGGCTGATATTGATATGCAGACAATTTATATTGATGTGCTGATAATTCTGAATATATATGTCAATTTTTTCCTGCTGAAAATTACTTCGTCTTTTACACATTCTCCGCTTAAGACAAGCAGATGTATCCTATCATCTGTTTATGGCAGTATTTATTCTCTCCTTATCCTTATCCCTCATCTCAGCAATTTGCTTGTAACTCTTATAAAGCTTTCTGCTGCAGTCACTATTGTTATGGCAGCTTTCGGAATTAATGGTAAAAAGCGGCTTTTTATTAATACAGCAGCCTTCTTTTCTGCCAATTTTGTTCTTGCCGGAGCGGTATATGCTGTTTATTCATGGTTTTCTCCTGAATTCATTCATATGGAAAATTCCTACTTTTATATAGATTTTTCAATAACAATTCTTCTCGTTACTACTGCTGCAATATATTTTGCAATATCCCTTATCAGACGATTCTCACTGCGATTCACAGCTGATACCGGAAACTATCGTGTTTCTATTCGGTACAGAAACAGATCTGTACAGCTTTCAGGACTTGCTGATACCGGAAATGCCCTGACCGACCTTTTTACCGGAACTCCTGTTGTTGTCTGTGATCCTGACAGCTTTCCGGAATTATCAGTTATACCTGAGAAGCTTCCGAAAGGCTTCAGATTGCTCCCCTGCGGAACAGTATCCGGAAGTGGTGTGATGCCTGTATTTCGTCCGGATGAGGTTGTTATCACAAATAATGTCGGCGGCGAGAAAAAAATTGTAAATGTTATGATAGGTCTGGGAAAAAGCAGCGGAAAAGCTATCTTTAACCCGGATATATTAAAAAATTAAGGAGAATATTATGAAAATTATCAAACAAATCAAATCAAAGCTCATCAGAATCTTTACCGGCAGCGTTTTCTATATTAATGGACCGGATACGCTTCCGCCTCCGCTTTCAAAGCAGGAGGAAGAAGAAGTATTTCTGCGTCTTACGGAAAACGATCAGTCAGCACGTGATACGCTGATCGTTCATAATCTGCGTCTTGTTGTATATATTGCAAAAAAATTTGAATCAACCGGTGTAGGTCTGGAAGATCTTGTTTCTATCGGTACTATTGGTCTTATCAAAGCGGTAAACACTTTCTGTCCGACAAAAAATATCAAGCTTGCAACATATGCTTCGCGCTGTATTGAAAACGAGATTCTGATGTTTCTGCGAAAATCTTCACAGTATCGCAATGATCTTTCTATTGATGAGCCGCTTAATATTGATTATGACGGAAATGAGCTTCTTTTATCTGATGTTCTTGGCACTGAGGAGGATATCGTTAATAAGGGGATTGAAACCGAAGCAGAACGTGAAATTCTGCGTGATGCAGTAGCAGGGCTCTGCGACCGTGAACGTGAGATCATGGAAATGCGTTTTGGTCTGATAAATGGTAAGGAGCTTACGCAGAAGGAGGTGGCAGATCAGATAGGTATATCACAGTCTTATATATCACGTCTGGAAAAGAAAATTATAAAAAAGCTTCGTGTAAAGCTTGAAAGTATTACATAAAGAAAAGGCTGACGTAAAATACGTCAGCCAATATTTTTATGGTTCACATTCGATTACTGTACCAGTTCTGAGACTTCTCTGACAATCAATATAACGTTGATTGGAGCTTCCTCTGAATCGGATATTCCAATCCTTCTGTGCAAGGATAAACGGACCGTCAATCAGAAAATCCGTTGCTTTAAGTAATTCGTTCCAGTAATTCGTCTCACGTTCAGCCCAGAGCTTTTCAAATGTATATCCGGTATAGGTGATAACATTAAGTCCCAGAGCCTTTATCTGTTTTCCGAGGTGCGCAAGTGCTTCTGCCTGGCAGAAAGGCTCTCCCCCACTGAATGTCACGCCGTCCAGAAGCGGATTACTTCTGATTTTTTCGAGCAATTCATCAGTATCAATAATTGTACCGCCGTTGAAATCATGTGTGTGGAGGTTATGACATCCCTCGCAGTGATGAGGGCATCCCTGAGTAAATATCGTAAACCTTATTCCGGGACCGTCAACTATAGAATCATTGACAGTTCCGGCAATTTTCAATTCCATTCTATCACCTTATACGTTGTGCTTCACTCTGTCGGATTCTTCTGTTCTTTTTGCGTTATTGAAACGATCAAGAGTTCCGACAAGGTAGCCTGTGATACGGCGGATTCTGTCAAAAGCAACGGCATCAGTATGTTCTTTTCTGCCGCAGCAAGGACAGGTATCACCGATTATTCCGGTATATCCGCAGCAAGGATCACGATCAACGGGATGATTGATAGCGCCATATCCGATACCGGATTCCTTCATGCAACGGACAATTTTTTCAAATGCTGTAAGATTTTCAAGCGGATCGCCGTCAAGCTCGATGTAGCTGATATGACCTGCATTTGTAAGCTCGTGATAAGGAGCTTCTATCTTAATTTTCTCAAATGCGCTGATAGGATAGTACACCGGCACATGGAATGAGTTTGTATAATAATCACGATCAGTAACGCCCTCAATTACACCGTATTTTTTTGCATCCATGCGGACAAAACGACCTGAAAGTCCCTCTGCGGGAGTTGCAAGAAGTGAGAAGTTGAGACCAGTTCTCTTGGATTCTTCGTCGATACGGTTTCTCATAGCGGTGATGATCTCAATTCCAAGATCACGGGCTTCTTCATTTTCAGCGTGATGTGAGCCGATAAGTGCTTTAAGACATTCAGCAAGACCGATAAATCCAACAGAAAGCGTACCATGTTTAAGTATTTCTCCTACTGTATCATCAGGAGAAAGTTTGTCAGAATCTATCCAGATACCCTGTCCCATGAGGAACGGGAAGTTTCTCACACGCTTCTGGCACTGGATCTCAAAGCGGTGTTTGAGCTGTTCTATAGCAAGATCCATCATGTTATCGAGCATATCGAAGAACTGTCCGACATTGTGATCAGCCTTGATTGCAAGACGCGGAAGATTGATAGATGTAAA
Source organism: Ruminococcus sp. (assembly GCA_017461395.1). Taxonomy (GTDB): domain Bacteria; phylum Bacillota; class Clostridia; order Oscillospirales; family Ruminococcaceae; genus Ruminococcus. The sequence continues at coordinate 675 of JAFTYF010000030.1, read as the reverse complement.
GCTGAGGTTTCCTCTGCCTGTAACGATTTCTCTTGTGGGATCGTATGTATTTCCGATAACTCTTGTGCGGCATCCCATATAAGCGATTTCTGTATCAGGATTGCCGTCCTTGTAGTATTTAAGATTATAAGGGGCGTCAATAAATGAGAAGTTGGGGAAAAGTCTCTTTGCAGAAACTCTGCACGCAAGCTTAAAAAGATCATAGTTTGGATCGGTAGGATTGTAGTTTACACCGTCCTTGATCTTGAAGATATGGATCGGAAATATCGGTGTTTCGCCGTTTCCAAGACCCTTCTCCTGAGCGAGAAGAACGTTCTTGATAACCATTCTTCCTTCTGGTGAAGTATCTGTACCATAATTAATGGAGCTGAATGGAGTCTGAGCTCCGGCGCGGCTGTTCATAGTGTTGAGGTTATGTATAAGAGCCTCCATAGCCTGATATGCAGCACGATCAGTTTCCTTCTCAGCATTTTTAATGGCGAAAGCCTGAATTTTCTTAACAGTTTCAGCATCAGCATACTGTGAAAGAAGCTCAGCTTCTTTTTCCTGATAGCCGTTGTTTCCAGCAAGTACCGGAATAAGGCTGTATTTTTCCTTGATTTCGCTGGGAATCGACTTAGCGATCTCCTGTTCGTTTTCTACGCCGCAAATAAGTGAAAGTGCTCTGGCGATATT
>JAFTYF010000029.1 GCA_017461395.1 Ruminococcus sp. | reverse complement strand
GCTGGAGGTTGCACAGGACAGAGCAACTCTGGTTATGGGACTGCTCATGACCTTGCCCGGAGTCCCGTGCATATTCTACGGCGATGAAATCGGCGTACAGGGTTATGGCGACCCGTTTTGCAGAATGTGTATGCCGTGGGACAGAGTTGATGAGATTGACCCCGACGGCAGAGTACGTGAGCGATACAAGAATATGATAACACTGCGTAACAGCTCAAAGGCGTTTTCGCTTGGTGAGTTTGAAAGCGTATATACCGAAGGTTCGGTTTATGGGTTTGTGCGTTATTATGATAATGATATGTTTGTAGTAGCGGCAAACTGCGGAAACGATGCGGTAAATATAAGACTTGACGTGGCAAAATACGGCGTACACGAGATAGAGTGTGTAAGTGCCGACAGTGAAAAATTTGAATCCACGGATGGAATTTTCAGATTGAGTGTTCCATTACGTTGGATTAAGGTATATAAAGTAAATAAAAGATTTTAAATACAAGAAAGGCAGGAAAGAAAAATGGTAGGAGAATTAGTTCATTTATGGGTAGTATCATGGGGCTCGGAAGGTTTTAAGGTATATTTGAGAAAGCCGTTATCAGGCGGAAAGTTCGGTGCAATGTGCAAGGGAAGAATTGTTGAGGGTGAGGAGCCGGTTGACGCAGCATTTCGAATTGCAACAAGACAGATTTCGGAGCGTGTACAGAAGTCGGATTTAGTGCTTTTACCGGGCAGAGTTGAGGGTGAGCATGTGTTCGTGCTCAAGAGAAAGTTCGAGCATTACAATACAGGTAATGTAAAGGGCGAGGTTACGAATGTAGAGGTTTCAAAGCTCTGGGACTATGTAATTTCAGAGAAGGACGAATACAATGTAGACCTTTACGAGAGTTGACATTCGGTAAATCTTCTGCTATAATACAATCATGGAAAGCACAGAGGTGCAAAAATGATTTTAAAGGAGATTTTATTATGAAAAACGAAAACGTAGCAAAAATCAACAAGCTTGGAAAAATAAGCCGTATATTTATTAATATTATGCGTGTCATTGTTGTTATCGGACTTGTCATCGTGCTAATCGCCGGTGCTATGGTTATGATGATTCCGAATGATACTCTGAAGGCGACAGGATCGGGTTATGCACAGATAATCGTTGAGGATAATAAATTTCTTGAAGAAATAGTGGATCTTCGTTTTGAAGAAACTGATCTTGATGCAAAATTCTGGGGAATGAACATAAAATGGCTTGTAAACGAAGAAAGAGACGCAGATGATAACCGTGTTGTGAGTTTTGAAGGAGAGATAAAAGAACTTTCAGTAAAACAGATAAAGCTTATGGCAATTATAAGTGCTTTTGCAGCTGAACTATTTCTTGTATGTGTCCTGATTGCTCTTTCCTATGCAAAGAAGCTTGCAATCGCTCTCGAAAACTGCAACTCACCGTTTGAGGAAGAAGTACTCAGGAGAATGAAGGGATTCGGAATAGCTCTTGCCGTATGGGCAGGCATAGTACTTCTGTTAGGAGGTATCAGCGGAATTGCTGCGGTATTTGTCGTATTTATTGTTCTGTTGTTTATTTCGATATTCAAGTACGGTGCACAGCTTCAGCAGGAATCCGACGAAACATTGTGAGGTGACTATGTCGATAATTTTAAGACTTGACCGTGTAATGGCGGATAGAAAAATCAGCCTCAATGAGCTGAGTGAGCGTGTCGGCGTGAGTAATGTCAATCTGTCAAAACTAAAGACCGGAAAGGTCAGCGCTATCAGATTTTCAACGCTTAACGCTATCTGTAAGGCTCTCGACTGCCAGCCGGGAGATATACTTGAATTCAATGATGATGAGGAAACTTTATAAAGAAGTAGGGACACGGCATACCGTGTCCTTGCTTTTTATTTCGTCATATTCAGTGCTCTGTCGATAGCGTCGGGATCAAAACCTACAACTGCCGTTCTGCCGATAACGGTTATGGGAACGGTCTGCTGTCCGGTCAGCGTAAAGGCACGGTGTGCGTTATCGGGATCGGTAATGCTTTTTGTTCTGAACCTTACGCCCTTTGAATTCAGATAATCCTTTGTTTTTCTGCACCACAGACAGGTATCGGAACCATATAATTCTACCATAAAAGACTCCTTTCGAAAAAAACGGTATCATTATTTTTTCCGGTTTATAGGGGATTATACAAAAAACACCGCACGGATTCTGTGCGGTGTCATTATATGATTACATAAGCTCGCAGATGAGATTTGAGAATTCGACGGGGTTTTCGATGTTGATTCCCTCAATAAGGAGAGCCTGATCGTAGAGAAGCTTTGCGTATTTTCCGAGCTTGTCAGCGTCGCCGGATTCCTTTACAGCAGTAAGCTTTTCAAAAATCTCATGTTCAGGGTTGATTTCAAGAACCTTCTGCGCATAAACCTTCTGATCAGTAGGCATTGCGTTGAGAACTTTTTCCATTTCAAGGGAAATTTCACCCTTGCTTGTGAGGCATACGGGATGAGTTTTAAGTCTCTGAGAAAGAATGACCTTAGTTACCTTGCCGTCAAGAGCCTTTGTGATATCTTCGAGCATTCCGGAAGCTTCTTCTTCCTTAGCTTTGAGTTCTTCCTTCTTTTCGGGAGATTCAAGTCCGAGATCGTCTGCAGAAACAGATCTGAATTCCTTGTCCTTGTACTTGCCGATTGACTTTACTGCAAACTCGTCAATATTGTCAGTGAGATAGAGGATCTCAAAGCCGTTATCCTTTACAAGTTCTGTCTGAGGAAGCTGGCTGATTCTTGCGACGCTTTCGCCGGTTGCATAGTAGATGTATTTCTGATCCTCACGCATAGCTGTCACATATTCATCAAGTGTAACAAGTTTGCTGTCGTTGGAGGAAGTGAACAGCAGCAGATCCTGAAGCTTTTCCTTGTTCATGCCAAAATCGCTGTATATGCCGTACTTCATCTGGAGACCGAATGCCTTCCAGAATTCCTCATATTTTTCACGCTCGTTCTTGAGCATTTTTTTGAGTTCGCTGCTGATAGTTTTTTCGATGCTCTTAGCGATCACCTTGAGCTGTCTGTCGTGCTGGAGCATTTCACGGGAGATGTTAAGTGAAAGATCCTCGGAATCTACAAGACCTCTTACGAAGCTGAAATAATCGGGGAGAAGATCAGAGCACTTATCCATAATGAGAACGCCGTTTGAGTAGAGCTGAAGTCCCTTTTCGTATTCCTTTGAGTAGTAGTCGTAGGGAGCCTTTGAAGGGATATAGAGCAGAGCATTGTAGTTTGCATTTCCCTCGTTCTTGACGTGTGAGTATTTAAGGGGCGCATTGTAATCAAAGAATTTTTCTGTATAGAAGTGCTTGTAATCTTCTTCCTTAAGCTCAGTTTTGTTCTTTTTCCAGAGAGGAACCATGCTGTTGAGAGTCTCGATTTCAAGATATTCCTCGTATTCCGGAGTTTTTCCTGCTTCTTTGTCCTCGTCGGACATTTCCATAGGACGGCTGTGAGTAACCTCCATTTTAATGGGGAAGCGGATGTAATCAGAGTACTTCTTAACGAGAGATTTCAGTCTGTACTGATCGAGGAAGCCGGAGTAATCTTCATCCTCAGAATCAGGAAGAAGTTCAAGGATAATATCTGTACCAACGGATTTCTTGTCAGCCTCAGTGATAGTATAGCCGTCAACGCCCTCAGATTCCCACTGATAAGCCTTGTCGCTGCCGTAAGCCTTTGAAATTACAGTAACTTTTTTAGCTACCATGAAAGCAGAGTAGAAGCCTACACCGAACTGACCGATGATCTGATTATCTTCATCGAGCTTGTTTTCGCTCTTGAATTTAAGAGAGCCGCTTTCTGCGATTGTTCCGAGGTGAGATTCAAGCTCCTCAGCGGTCATACCGATGCCGTTGTCGGAAATTTTAAGTCTGTTGCCTTCTCTGTCAACAGAGAGCCATATAGCGAAATCATCCTTGTTAAGACCTACCTTATCATCTGTAAGGGATTTGAAATAGAGCTTGTCGATAGCGTCACTGGCATTGGAGATAAGCTCTCTGAGGAAAATTTCCTTGTGAGTATAGATCGAGTGAATCATCATTTCGAGAAGTTTTTTAGATTCAGCCTTGAACTGTTTTGTTTCCATTTTAAACGATCCTTTCATAGTTTAATATATCTGCCTGATATGCAGGCGGAAGATGCAAAGCACTTTTAGCACTCTCAATCATTGAGTGCTAAAAGTATTATATAACTTTTGAATGAAAAAATCAAGTGTGCAAAAGAATGTTTACAATTTATTCATACTTGACAGCTATTATTTATAAAAAAATCGTTGACATTTTATATAAATTGAGTTAAAATAATACTATATTGTGCAAATATCTGTCAAATACACATAGCGTCTTTTGAAAGGAGTGCATAACATGATAAGTATAAAACAAGAAGATTTCAGCAATAATTACGAACTGTTTGCAAGACTTTGCGAGATAACCTCAGAGCCTGCGAGAATTGTCAGGTCCGGAAGCCCTGATCTTGTGGTCATGAACGCTGATGCGTATATGCGGCGTAAAAAGATGCTTGATCTCAGAGAAAAGCTTCTCCGTGTGAATGAGGGCGATATTTTTCAGGAAAAAGGCGTTACTATCGAAGAACTTGAAAAGTATCTCGAGGAAGTTGAAAGCGAATTGGAAAAGTAACTGGATATAACAAATTGATGAAAATTTGATGAAAATGCATGGGAATTCTTGACAACATGACCGTTTGAGTCTATAATAAATATAACGGCAGTGGGGTTGCCGTGCATATAAAATAAATCAATCATGAAACAGGAGGATTAAAAAATGGGTATTTTTCGTAGATTAAGCGATATACTTAAGTCAAATGTAAACGATCTTATCGACAGAGCTGAGGATCCTGAGAAGATGGTAAAGCAGATCATCATTGATATGCAGAAGGAACTTACAAATGCTACTCAGAATTATGGAAAGGCTAAGGCAAGTGAACGCCTCGCTGAAAAGAAGTATCTTGAAGCTAAAAAGGTTTCCGAAAACTGGGAAAGCAAAGCAAAAATGGCTCTCTCTCAGGGAAATGCTGATCTTGCAAAGCAGGCTCTTGCCAAGAAGGTAAAGGCTGACGAGGATGTCGCTGCATACAAGGAAATGTATGATTCGATTTCCGCTCAGACTGACGCTATCGGCGATCAGGTAGAGGTTCTTAAGTCCAAGCTCGATGAGGCTAAGGCACGTCAGGCAATGCTTATTGCACGCTCACAGATGGCTGATACTCAGAAGAATCTCGCAAAGTCAACAGGCGGCTTTGACGGAAATTCCGCAATGGAAAAGTTCGATAGAATGGAAGAAAAAATCAGAGTAAAGGAAGCAGAAGCTGCTGCTTTTACTGAGATCGCAGGTGCCGGTGAGGACGACGATATGAACGATGCTTTCGAGCAGATCGAGTCCGCAGCTAAGGTTGACGCAGAGCTTGCAAGACTTATGGCTGAAATGAACGGCGAGGCAAGCGCTGAGCCGGCTGTAGAAGCTCCTGCTGCAGAATAATTTGAATAGAGGTTTTCATAATGAATGAAAGAGACTGTCAATCCAGAAGATTAATAAGTGAATCGCTTCCTATCCTCGGCGCGATCTTTGTGGCTATTGCTTCTGTTGCATATATCCTGTGCAAGAGCTGGAGCAATAAGCTTTATGCCGAAAAATGGAAAGATTACGAGGACTGCGGGATCTGACTAAAAAATCAAGGCTGCTGCATCATTAAGATGCGGCAGCCTTTTTATTATTAGTCGCTGTCTTTTTTGAAGTAAAGTCCTACGGCTTCACTTGCTGAAAGCATGAAGAATACTGCAACAGTACAAATAAGCGATACGGCGTAAAGAATTCCCACGAGAGCAAGGCTTCCCTTGTGCTGAGGAATCATGACGATTCCGGGGAATATCTGTATGACGCCAAAAAGCAGAAATACAAAAGAAGCAAGTGATTTGCATCCGCCAATGCCTGTGATAAGCAGGAATGAGCATAATCCTACGATAACAGCAATGTACATTGAATATTCTTCAACTACCTTGCCCATACCGCTGAAATCTGGTTTGTAACCCAGACCAAGCTGCCCTGAGTAGAGAAGATAGAATACTACGGCAGCAATAACACCTAACAGTGCGATTACGATTGTTACTCTGAAACCCTTCTGAGCAAGTTCGGCTCTGCGTTCTTCCTTGAGCTGAAGCATCATTCTCAGACTTTCTTTGGAATCCTTCTGATCTGATACAAGCTGAGAGGATACCGCTTTTTTTGCGCCTTCTCTTTTAGCTCTTTCAAGATCCTCGTCTACGAACTTCGGAACATATTTTGTCGGTTCCGGAGCGTCGTCAAGAATCGGAGCCTTTATAGGTTCGGCAGGCTTAGGAGGTTCTTCTTTTTTCGGTGGAGGTGTATAATTATCCTCATCAAGAACGGGGGCTGTAACAACCGGCTTCGGAGCTTCAACTCCAAGCTGTGCACGTCTTAAATCAAGAACCTTCTGTTGATTGACAGCAGGAAGTTTGTTGAATGTCTCAAGCTGATCGGGAGTGAATCCGGCAATGATCTCCTCATCGGTCATAATAACTTTTTCTGGTTCGGATGACTGATACGGAGCGGATGTATCATCAAGAACAGGAGCAGTAACTCCGGTAGGACCGCCTTTTTTTGAGGTGTCAGGAGAATATGAAGCCATGTCATCAAGTACAGGAGCAGTAACACCCTGAGGGCCGTCCTTTTTCGATGTGGGAGCAACATAATCTATATCATCAAGAACTGGTGCTGTAATATTCTGGGATATGCTGTTTTTCTTTTCGGGAGCATTGTAATCAATTTCATCCAGCGGAGAGCCGCCGTAGTTGTTTCCATCGTTCATTTATTTCACCTCAATGTATAAAATATGTAATAATTCCGGCAGAATGTGATTATCTTTCGAGGATCTGTGATCTGTCCGGACCGATACCAACCATGCTTACATGGCAGCCAACGAGTTCTTCAAGACGTGCGATATACTTCTTGCAGTTCTCAGGAAGCTCATCAAAGCTTGTGCACTTTGAGATATCCTCGTTAAAGCCGGGGAATTCCTCATAAACAGGCTCGCAGCCTTCAAGGTCTTCAAGTGCAGCCGGGAAGTGTTCAGTTACAGTACCATCGGGCTTTTTGTAAGCTACGCACATTTTAAGTGTATCAATACCAGAAAGTGTATCAAGCTTGTTGATAGCAAGGCTGTCGAGACCGTTTACTCTTACGGAGTGACGGATAATAACAGCGTCAAACCAGCCTGTTCTTCTGGGACGGCCTGTAGTAGTACCGAATTCACCGCCGACGTTTCTGATACGCTCGCCGATTTCATCGTCAAGCTCTGTCGGGAAAGGTCCCTTGCCTACACGGGTAGTATAAGCCTTTGCAACACCGATGATGTTTGTGATAACCTTAGGACCTACGCCTGTTCCTACGCATACGCCTGCGGAAACAGGGTGGGATGATGTTACATAGGGGTATGTACCATAATCGATATCAAGGAGAGTAGCCTGAGCACCCTCAAACATGATAGTTTTTCCAGCCTTGTCAGCTTCGAATGTGAGGACAGAAACATCATCAACATAAGGAGCAAGACGCTTGCCGTATTCGATGTATTCAGCAGTTACAGCGTCAAGATCGAAAGCCTCGCCGCCGTAAACTTCTGTAATGATCTTATTTTTGAGCTTGCCGGTTGACTGGATCTTTTCAGCAAGAACCTCGGGGTGGATAAGGTCATACATTCTGATTCCGCAGCGTTCATACTTATCCATATATGTAGGGCCGATGCCACGCTTTGTTGTGCCGATATCCTTTCCGCCTCTGAAAGCTTCAGAAAGTCCATCCAGAGTGATGTGCCATGGCATTACAACATGAGCACGGGGATCTATTTTAAGATGTCCCTCAGTTACGATACCTCTTTCAGCAAGGCTGTCAAGCTCGCCGATGAAGTCCTTGGGATCGAGTACAACTCCGGCACCGATAAGGCAGAGAGTATTCGGATAGAGAATACCAGAGGGGATAAGGTGAAGCTTGTAGACCTCTCCGTTGTTTACAACAGTATGACCGGCATTATTACCGCCCTGTGAACGAACGACTACGTCTGCACGGGAAGCAAGGATATCAATGATTTTACCCTTTCCTTCATCTCCCCACTGAGTTCCGATAACAATATTAGCAGGCATTTGTTTTCCTCTTTTCATAAAATTGATTTAGGCGGCGCTGAACAAGCCTTGTGCAGAGCTGCCTTTTTGTACAAAAGCACAATTACACTTTATTATATCATACATTTCAGGATAATGCAATAGTTATAGGAAATTTATTTATGAATAAACAAAAGAACTGCCGTTATGACAGCAGTTCCGCAATAAGTATAGGGATTATTCACAATCTTCCTTTTTGATCCTGAATATAACTCTGAGGATCCCTGAGAGAAATTTCGGGCTTTTGATGACAACTACCTTCATAAGCTGTTCCTCCTTATCGTGATATAACATTATATTCATAAGGCGGAATTTTGTTACTTCACGACTGAATAACAAGTGCAAGACCGTATTCAATATCAAGGAAAGCCTGCTCCTCAGTGATCTCGTTGCTCACTCCTATAGGGAATGAAGGCTTCATATCGTAATTTTCAAGGGGATATTTTACTCCTCTGAGACTTTTTATCCTCACCGTATCAGTAACGGCAAACACAGAGAAATACTTTTCGCCGTATTCCTTTTCTCGGGGATACATAGCTTCTCCTGTGCCTTGAAGATATATTTTTTCGTTACCTATGCAGATAAGCTTTGCTCCGTGTTCGTGGGCGTATATCATAGTCTGGATGTTCGCAAAGGCATGATCAAAGCGTGAGCCTCCGATTGCTCCATAAAGATAAATAAGATCATATCCGCGCTCTATTGCTATTTTTACAGCCATTAACGTATCGGTATCATCTTTTTCGGGAACAGTACGGTATATCTCGGTATTCTGCGGAAGTCTGCCGGTGTAGGAATCAAAATCTCCGACGATGATATCAGGCTCAAGACCAAGCTTTACTGCGTGTTTGTAGCCGCTGTCTGCGCAGATGACAGATCCGTGGTGTGTGGAAAACCATGACCGGTCGATTTTACCGAGATCGCCGCCGGCAAAAATATGGCATCTTTTCATTTGAGTTCCCACTCCTTGAGTTGTTTTGCCTCGTCGTACATCGTACAGTAGCTCGTATGGCGGCTTGTATGAATTCTTCCCTCACCGAGAGCCTCCAGAACCGCGCAGCCCTTTTCGCAGGTGTGAGAGCAGTCTTTGAAGCGGCACTGATCGGTAAATTCAGCCATTTCACGGAAGCATCCGGCGAGTTCTTCCTTGCGGATGATGTCGTAACGGTTTGTCTCAAATGTGGAAAATCCCGGTGTATCAGCGATATATCCGCCAGTTTCGAGCTTGTAAAGCTCCGCATGACGTGTGGTGTGACGTCCTCTGCCAAGCTTTTTGCTTATTTCAGCTGTAGGGATATCCAGCGTCGGATCAACAGCATTGAGCAGAGTTGATTTTCCGGCACCGGAATTTCCCGTAAATGCGCTGATTTTTCCGGCAAGAATATTTTTTACAGCTTCGATAGTACTCTGATCGCTGTAGTCGATTTCAATTACCTCGATACCTATGCTTCCATATATATCAATTATTTCGCTGCTGCTGCCGAGGTCGGTCTTTGTAACGGCAACAACAGGCTTTATTCCCTTGTATTCTGCAATGGCAATAAATTTGTCAAGCAGCAGATAATTAGGGGTAGGATCGCAGGTAGATACGATAAAGATAAGCTGATCAAGATTTGCAAGAGGAGGTCGGATAATGCAATTTCTGCGTTCAGCCACAGCAGTTATTACTTCGTCCTGAAATTCAACGCTGTCGCCTACGCACGGACTTATGCCCTTGCTGCGGAAAACACCTCTTGCTTTGCAGCTGAATATGCCGTCAGGGGACTCTACAGTATAGAGTCCCCCTAAGCATTTTGTTATAATTCCGCTTTTTGCAGTGCTGCTCATCAATACCATACCCAGATAGTTTCGCCTGTATCCTGAGTTACCCAGTCGCCGTTGATTCCTGGAGCATATGGTACCCACTCACCTGTAGAAAGGTCGTATTCGCCGTCAACACCGGGAACATATCCGGGCTGAGGTTCTTCAACAGGAGGCTCCTCAACAGGAGGTTCAACTACAGGAGGCTCTTCAACGGGCGGCTCCTCAACAGGAGGATCAGTTACTGGTTCTTCCGGCTCAGGGAATCCGCCTACAAGCATGAATGCATAGTCAACATCTTCACTGATAGCAGTAACTACGCCTGTTGCAAAGTTGAAGTAGTACTGTCCGAGCTGTGCTTTAGCACCAGAGCCCTGATTTGTAAGCATAACGGTTACAAGAACATTTTCTCCTGAACCCTTGATATCCTGAGTCCATGACGGCATCTCCGGAATAATAAGTGTAGAGGAAGGGATAGTCGTTGTTTTGTTATTCTCACCCTTGAGAATAAAGTCGATTACAAATCTTCCGTTTGCGTCAACAGGGAAGTTGATTGTGAAAGGAATCTCGCCGTCAGGGCTTATACCAGTACTGATATAGAGAATGATTTCTGTACCCTGTTCTACCTTATCGCCCTTAGCGATGCTCTGTTCAACAACTGTTCCTTCGTCCTCGTATGAATCCTTCGGATCAGTCTTTACTTTAAGTCCCTTGTACTGTGCGATAGCAACGGCATCCTTGGCATCCATGCCGACATAGCTTTCAACCTCGATCTGCTCAACGTTTGCTCCCATGCTGACATATACGAGAATTGTGTCACCCTTGTGTACTTCTTCGCCAGCCTTGGGTTCGGTTTTGATTACGTTGTTTTCCTTGATCACAGGATCTGACTGTGTGATTATTTCTGCATAAAGTCCCTTCATGGTAAGCTGATCTTCGGCAAGTGCCTGATTCATGTCAACTATATCGGGAACTGTAGTTTTTTCCTGTCCCTTACTGAGCTTTACTCTGAGGGTATCGCCCTTTTTGTATTCAGTACCAGGATCCATACTCTGCCAGATAATGGTATTTTCATCAGCCGCATCATATTCATGACCGTCAACCACAAATTTGATGTTGTTGCCGTACTTACTCTGAGCAGTGTTGTAGTCCATTCCGGTGAAGTCCTGCATTTTGTAGTCGTTCTTAGCCTTATCGCCTTTAAGCAGACCGCTGAGCATTGTTGCAACGAAGATGACCGCAACTATAATTACTACAACTACAACAGCGGTAAGTACAGGAATAACGAGTGATGAACGTTCCTCATCGTCGTCATCATCATCTTCGTCGTCGTAATAATCCTTGTAGGTAATAGGCTTCTGCGGCGGAGGATTGCCGTATCTCTGGGCTGCAGAAGCGCCTGCATAAGCGGCTGCTCCGACACCTGCTGCAACGGCTGCTCCAGCCGGAGCAAAAGCTGAATCGCTGCTGTCGGGGATATCGGGATATACTTCATTATTTGCAGGAGTGCTGAAATTGATAGTATCCTCAGCGGATGTATCGTCTTCCTCCTGATAATATCCGAATGTAATGGATGGATTTAACTTGAATTTTTCGATATCTGCGATCATTTCAGCAGTTGTCTGATATCTGTCCTCCGGCTTCTTTTCCATAGCTCTGAGAACAATTTCTTCAAGACCGTCCGGAATATCGGGATTGATTGCTCTTGGGAGCTCAGGGATATCGTGCATATGCATAACTGCAATAGCTACGGGATTATCGCTGTCGAAGGCCTTTCTTCCAGCGAGCATTTCATACATCATAGCACCTACAGAGTAGATATCGCTCTTTGCGTCAGTAACGTTTCCGCTTGCCTGTTCAGGGCTGATATAGTGAACGCTTCCGATAGCCTGATCAGTAGCTGTCTTGCCTTCCTCACGGGCGAACTTTGCAATACCGAAGTCCATGACCTTGATAGTGCCGTCAGTGAACATCATGATGTTCTGCGGCTTGATGTCACGGTGAACGATTCCCTTGTCGTGAGCGTGCTGCAAAGCTCTGAGGATCTGAATTACAAAGTGGACAGTATCCTTCCATGTGAGGACTTTTTCCTCCTCGATGTATTCCTTAAGGGTAATACCGTCGATGTATTCCATGACGATATACTGTATTTTCTCAGAAAATCCAACATCATATATCTTAACGATGTTGGGGTGTGAAAGAACTGCAATTGCCTTTGATTCGTTTCTGAATCTGCGCAGAAATTCTTCATTTTCCGCATATTCTTTTTTCAGGATCTTGATGGCTACGGTCTTGTTGTCGATAACATCAACGCCTTTGTAAACCTCAGCCATTCCGCCGACGCCGATAAGTTCGGTTATCTCGTATCTCCCGTCGAGCTTTTTGCCAATGTTTTTATCCATTTTGTTCCTCCTAATCCGATATAACAGCGACTGTTACATTATCGCTGCCACCCTTGCTGTTAGCAAGCTTTATCAATTCATCTGCAACGTTATCAAAAGACGAGTTAAGGATAACGTTATACACTTCGTCATCGCTGCAGTATCCTGAAAGGCCGTCAGAGCACAGCAGCAAGCTGATTTTACCCTCATAGTCAAGGATAAAAGTATCAGGGAGCACAGTTTTTTCAACGCCCACCGCTCTCACAAGCATATGGCGCTGAGGATGCTCCTCCATTTCCTCCTCAGTAATTTTCCCCTTTTCGTAGAGGAGGGCAGCTACATTATGATCGGTAGTGACCTTAAGCAGCTTCTGGTCAGTTATCAGATACGCTCTGCTGTCGCCGACATTGATTATAAACGCCGATCTGTCGTTGATATATGCAGCAACGCAGGTTGTTCCCATGCCGAAATTCTTGAAATCAAGGCGTGCACGGGTATAGATAACCGAGTTTGCCGCAGAAACTGAGGATATAAGGAGCTTGCGTATTCCTTCATCATCAAGGCTTTCGGAGTAGCCAGCGGAGAAACGCTGGAAAAATTCCTCAATAGCGATGCTGCTTGCTTCTTTACCTGCACGTTCACCGCCCATACCGTCGCACACAACAGCAAGGACGTTATGCCCGAAATATTCGCATCTGACAGCGTCCTGATTTTCATCACGCTTCAGACCGATGTCTGTTCCGAATCTGAATCTCAATTATCCTGACCTCCTTTGCTTCCAGCGTCGCGCCTGAGCTGTCCACACGCCGCTTCTATATCACTGCCGAGAGTTCTTCTGACAGTTGCATTTATGCCTCTTTGACCGAGGCGTTTTGCGAAATCTGCCACCCCAGAACGGGCGGTTTTGTAATTTCTTTCCTTAACCCGATTTACGGGGATAAGGTTTACATGGCAGTTCATGCCTCTGAGCAGAGCTGCCAGCCTGTCCGCGTCCTTATCCGATGAATTTACACCGTCGATAACGGCGTATTCAAAGGTGACACGTCTGCCTGTGGTATCAATGTAGTACCGACAGGCTTTCATAAGCTCGTCTATATTATATGTCCTGTTGACGGGCATTATTTCACTTCTTTTGTCGTCGTAGGGACTGTGGAGCGAAACCGACAGCGTAAGCTGAAGCTTCATATCCGCCAGCTTGTATATCCTTGGAACGATTCCGCAGGTAGACAGCGAAACATGGCGGAGACTGAGATTGTTTCCGTTCTTGTCGGAAAGCAGACTCAGAAATTTCAGAACGTTGTCGAAATTATCAAGCGGTTCGCCGATACCCATAAGTACGACACCGGAAACTCTTGTGCCGGCGTCACGTTCTGTCTCGTAGATCTGCATAAGTATTTCAGATGGTTCAAGAGATCTGACAAAGCCTGCGATAGCCGAAGCGCAGAAATTACATCCCATTTTGCAGCCTACCTGAGTAGATACGCAAATGCTTTTTCCATAGTTGTAGTCCATCAGAACAGTTTCGACAAAGTTCCCGTCAGAGAGTCTATAAAGATATTTTACAGTATTATCTATAGCAGATTCAAGTCTTTTTTGCATAAATAGTCCATTTATACAAAAATTTTCTTTCAAGAACTGCCTCAGTTGGACAGATATATCAGTCATTTGGTCGAAATCCATGACTCTTTTTACATGAAGCCACTGAAAAATCTGTTTTGCACGAAATTTCTTTTCTCCGGCGGAAATAAGCAGCTGTTCAAGTTCTTCAAGACTGAGACTGAGAATATCTGTTTTTTCCAATTGATTCACCCTTTCTATCTGCTGATTTTTCTGAATTTTGCAATGAAGAAACCATCGCTTCCGAAGTGCATGGGGAAGATACTTGCTCTTGCCCCGAACTTTTCGCCGGCAATTCCGCCGAGCGTAGAAGGTTCAAGCTCCGGATGAGTTTTAAGAAGCCTGTCGCATACGCTGTCGTTTTCGTCCTTCCGGAGAGTGCAGGTGGAATACACCATTTCTCCGCCGGCTGCAAGATATTTCACAGCGTTGTCAGCGATAGCAAACTGGATATCGGGGAGCGATTTAAAATCCGAGATATCCTTGTATTTTATTTCCGGTTTTCTGCCGATAACACCGATACCGGAACACGGCACATCGCAGAGGATCTTTGTAAACTGCGGAAGCTCCGGATTGAACTTTGAAGCGTCACCGGCGGCGGCTTTGATATTTTCAAGACCAAGTCTTTCAGCGCCGTCACGGATAAGCTTCACACGTTTTTCGTGAAGATCAAATGCGAAGATCTGTCCCTTGCCGTTCATCATTTCCGCCATTGTGAAGGTTTTTCCTCCGGGAGCGGCGCAGATATCGAGGACGATATCATCTTCGGTCGGTGCAAGAGCGGCACAGCAAAGCTGCGAGGAGAGATCCTGAACATGGAAGAAGCCTTTTCTGAACGCTTCAAGTCCGGCAGGATCACCGCAGTCAAGGTGGTAGCAATGCTCCAGAAGCTGTGATTTTTCCACATTTATTCCATCAAGAGACGCAAGGAATTCCTCGTCAGAGCATTTCAGCTGATTGTGCCTTACAGAAATATCCGGCTTTCCAAGAGCGGCTTCAAGTAGATTTTCTGCATGATCCCGACCGTAATCGGAAATAAGAGCCTTCACAAGCTCAGGCGGAGCAGAATACTCAACAGAAGCCCGCATGATATCATCAGCCGGAAGCTTTATTTTTTTGCCGCTCCGGATAAAATTACGCAGAATAGCGTTTATCATACCCGAAGCGCTTGTTTTTTTCATAGTTTTTGCAAGCTTTACGCTTTCATTTACTGCCGCATTATCAGGGATTCCGTCCATATACATGATCTGGAAAATACCGCAGCGGAGAATATTCAGCACAGAGGCATCAAGCTTTGAAAGAGGGCGTGAGGAAAGTCCTCCAATGATGTGGTCAAGGGTGAGCTTTCTCTCAATAACGCCGTAATACAGCGCCGAGCAGAGCTTTTTTTCTCTCGGTTCCATGTCCGCAGAGCTTAGTGCGCTGCCCAGCTGAATGTTTGAATAGCTTCCGTTCTCGAAGGTTTTGCACAGAAGCTTTACTGCAAGATGACGTGAATCAGCCATTATCAGTCGTTTCTCACAGCAGCAAGAAGTCTGAGAAGCTGCATGATAGATGTGATAAGAGCTGCAACGTATGTGAAAGCAGCTGCTTTGAGAACCTTCTTAGCCATGGGAACTTCTCTGTAATCGAGGATGCCCTCAGCTTCAAGTGTATTGAGAGCTCTTCCGCTTGCGTCAAGCTCAGTGGGGAGAGTTACTGCCTGGAAAATCACAACTGCTGAGAACATAATGATTCCGAGGTAAGCAAGTGCCGGAAATGCCTCGAAAAGTAATACACCAATAAGGAATGTGATATACCAGAGCTTTGAGCATACGTTTGTAACAGGAACGATAGCAGTTCTGAGTCTGATAGGAGCGTAATCCTCAGCGTGCTGGCAGGCATGACCGCACTCGTGAGCGGCAACACCAATAGCGGCAACAGAAGTGCTTCCGTAAACGGAGTCTGAAAGTCTGATAACATTTGCAGTAGGATCATAGTGGTCAGTGAGATTTCCGCCGATTCTTTCTACACGGATGTGATAAAGTCCGTTGCTGTCAAGTATCTGTCTTGCTACCTGATCAGCAGTAAGTCCTCTTGAATTGCGGACATCCTTATACTTGTTGAAGGTGGATGATACCATTATCTGTGCGATAAGCGGAAGGATGAGCAT
Source organism: Ruminococcus sp. (assembly GCA_017461395.1). Taxonomy (GTDB): domain Bacteria; phylum Bacillota; class Clostridia; order Oscillospirales; family Ruminococcaceae; genus Ruminococcus. The sequence continues at coordinate 21,961 of JAFTYF010000029.1, read as the reverse complement.
GATAAGAAAGAATACAATAGGTGACATAAATTATACCTCCTGATTAAAAATTTTACCAGTTGAAAGTTTATTTCCACGAAGAAAATCAGATACCTTCATGCGTTTTTTGCCTTCAGGCTGAACTTCGAGGAAGCGTATGATTTGTCCGTCTCCGCATTTTACATCGAAGGAAGCGGTATCAACAATTTCGCCGTTTGCTGCGTCTGCGGATGTTTTTCCGGTGAGCGCTGAAGCGAAGATTTTGAGTCTTTTTCCGTCGAGCATAGCGAATCCGGTAACGCCTCTGATAGTATTGTGTACCTCAGCGGCGGATTTATTAAAGTCGATGGCACTCATTTCCTTTGTTATCATAGGGGAGTAGCAGGTGAGGGAATCATCCTGTTTTTCCGGTGCAATAGTGCCGTTTTCAATAGCGGAAATGGTATCCATAAGCACCTCAGCGCCCATATCTGACAGGCGGCTGTATAGCTCCTGATAAGTCTCGTTTTCGCCGATCTCAGTTGATCTTTTTATGAGCATATCGCCGGTATCAAGTCCCTCGCCCATCTGCATGGAGGTGATTCCGGTTTCCTTTTCGCCGTTGAGGATCACTCAGTTGATAGGAGCTGCACCTCTGTATTTCGGCAAAAGCGATGCATGGATATTCACGCAGCCGTATTTCGGGAGTTCAAGGACTTCTTTGGGGAGAATCTGACCGTAAGCCGCAACGATTATAATATCTGGAGCAAGCTCACGCAGAAGCTTCATAGATTCTTCCGCATCATCGCCCTTTCTGAGAGAAAGAGGCTGATAAACGGGAATGTCATATTCAGCCGCAGCAGTCTTAACGGGCGTAGGGATCATCTTGTAGCCGCGCCCCTTTGGTTTGTCGGGCTGTGTGAATACTGCCATTACTTCGTGAGTGCTTTCTGCAAGAGCTTTCAGGCAGGGTACAGCGAAGTCAGGCGTTCCCATGAAAATTGTCTTCATATATATTATCACTCCTCAGGAACGAAAAATTCTTCTACTATCTCAGTAAAAACATGACCGTCAAGATGATCGTTTTCATGACAGGTGCACTGTGCGCCAAGCTCTGTGAAATCACGCTCGAACCAGTTTCCGTTGCGGTCCTGAGCCTTGAGGCGGCATTTTTTCGGACGTGTAACGTATCCCCATACATTAGGACAGGAGAGGCATCCTTCCTCGATACGCTGTTTGCCTTCGCAGTTTGTAACTTCGGGATTTATAGCCTCTATGATTCCATCTTCAAGGTGCATGATGAAGATTCTGCGGCAGATTCCTACCTGCGGAGCCGCAAGACCTACGCCCTGAGCCTTGTCAAGAGTTTCGTGCATATCGTCAAGAAGCTGTGCAAGCTTTTCATCGAATTTCTCTACAGGCTTGCAGACCTTGTGGAGAATTTCGTCCTTGTCAGTCAAAATTTTTCTGAGTGCCATGTTAAATATCCTTTCTGTTATACGCCCGTATCGCCGTTCATATCGGCATACAGGGCAACTTTTTTCATTTCTTTTATCTGTGCCGCCTTTGACGTGAGATCTCTGATAAATCCACGTATTTCGGCGGTATTTTTGCATTTCATAATGATTCTGTAGCGATATTTTCCGCTTATTCTGCCATAGGAGCATCTTACCGGTCCGAGAACTCTTATCGGAGTTTTTGGTTGAAGCTCACGAAGCATGGTATTCATAAGGGAAAGAACTGCATCCGCACCATTTTTGACTAGAGCTTCATCAGCGGCGGAAAAGCAGAGAATACACATATCGCACAGCGGCGGAAATATCATTGCTCTTCTGATAGCTATTTCTTCATTGTAGAAGCCCTTGTAATCCTGCATTGCGGCAAGATTCATTACATAATGCTCCGGCATGAATGTCTGGAGAACAGCTCTTCCCTGACGGTGTCCTCTGCCGCTTCTGCCGACCACCTGAGTGATAAGCGAGAAAGTACGCTCATAGCTGCGGAAATCTCCGGCATAGAGCGCTTTGTCAACGGAAAGTACTCCGACCAGCGTGACATCGGGAAAATCAAGTCCCTTTCCGATCATCTGCGTACCGATCATTATGTCGTACTGCCCATTGCGGAAGTCAGTGAAATTCTTTTCGTAGGAGTGGCGTGAAAAAGCGGTATCTGCATCCATGCGGAGAATCCTTGCCTGAGGGAACATGACAGAAAGCTCAGCTTCGAGCCTTTGTGTGCCGAAGCCCATATTTTTTAGCCGCTGTGAACCGCATGACGGGCAGACGGTCACAGGTTCGCAGGTATGTCCGCAGTAGTGGCACATCATCATATCATTTTTTTTGTGATATGTCAGCGGAACTGAGCAGTTCGGGCAGTATACCGGCTGATAGCAGTCGCAGCAGCTTACGATCGTGTGGAAGCCTCTGCGGTTCAGCAGAAGTATAGTCTGTTCGCCGTTTTGCAGATTATCGCTTATCTGCGCTGTAAGTGAACGGCTGAACTCCGAGGGATTTCCCTCCATTCGTTCAGTGTTCATATCTATAATGCTTACCTCCGGCAGCGGATTGCTGTGAAATCTTTTTTTCATTTCAAGCAGTCTGTAAACGCCCTTTTCGGCAAGATAATAGCTTTCGATTGAAGGAGTTGCAGATGCGAGAAGCAGTGCGGCACCATGATATGCACAGCGCTGTTTTGCCGCATCATGCGTGGAATAACGGGGAGAGGTCTCGGATTTGTAGGAGCGCTCGCCCTCCTCGTCGATTATAATAAGTCCGATATTGTCGAGGGGAGCGAATACGGCGCTTCGTGTACCGATAACTATATCAGCATCGCCACGCTTTATCCGCTTGTATTCGTCAAGACGCTGTCCCATTGAAAGTCCGCTGTGGATAACGGCAACTCTTTCCCCGAAAAGTGATCTGAAGCGCCTTAAAACCTGAGGAGTAAGACCGATTTCCGGAACGAGGAGCATTGCCTGACGTCCGAGCTTGACGGTATCGGAAATAAGTTTTTCAAAAACGGAAGTCTTTCCGCTTCCAGTAACGCCGTGAAGCAGAAACGGAGCATATTTTTTCTCGAAAATCTTTGCAAAAACGGCATCATGAGCCGCCTGCTGTTCTTCTGAGAGAATTATATCATCTGGATTGCAGCGTTCTTCTGCGCCATCGTCAACACTTCTGAGAACTTCGGCTTCATATTCGACAGCCGCTCCGTTAGCGCATAAGCGTTTAACAACATCCGTTGTGACGCCGCACATATATGCAGCTTCTTTGACGGCGGCAGAACCATATTCTTCCAGAAAATCAGCCGTTTTCTTCTGCTTGGGAGTAAGACTGAATTTTTCCGGAGAAACGAGATATTCATCGGATAGGCGCACCATTTTCACGGAGGCATCTCCGGCTGCCCTGTGGAAGATATTGTCCGAGAGGATTGCTCCAATGGCGGTAAGCTCGTCGATAAGAGCTCTGCCGTTTCTGTCGATAAAATCTCTGATAAGCTGGTTGAGCTCTCTGGAATTTCCGGCGAATCTCAGATTTTCAAGAAGCTCTGCGGCGTTCTCTGACAAGCCGGAATAATCTGCCGTTTTTGCCGGCAGTGAGAATTTCTCACGGACGGAAATACTCATAGCAGGGGGGAGCATTACTCTTACTGCGTCGAAATAGGTGCAGAAGGTATGGTCACGGAGATAAAAGGCAAGCTGAAGCAGCTCGCCGGAGATAACGGGTTCCTTGTCCGCAAGGGATACTACGGATTTTAAACCGGACGTATCTCCCTCTGAAATCTTCATAACAACGCCGATTCTCTGCTTGTTGCCCTTTCCGAAAGGGACGAGGACACGGCATCCGCATGAGATGTCCTTCTCCAGAAAATGTGGAACGCCGTAGCTGAACAGCATATCGAAGGAATAGGCAGTTCCGCTGACGGCAGTCTCAGCGATAAGCGGCATTACTCAGCGTTCTGAGCAGCAGTGCTTACGATCTTGCATTTTCCGCTTGCGATTTCTTCTACAGCGGTTTTTACAGGCTTTTCTTCAAGAGTCTCATTGTTCTTGTAAAGCTCCTCTGAGATTTCTCTTGCACGCTTTGCAACAGCGATAACAAGTGAGTAGCAGCTTTCGTTCTTTGAAATGATCTGGTTTACAGCTGGTCTGAGCATATTATTACACCTCATCTAAAATTTTATCTATAAGCTCTCCGGAATATTCGCTTTTCAGCTTTTCTGCACGGATAACGGCAAAAAAGTCGCTGACAGCATCCTCAAGAGCATCATTAACGATAATGTAGTCATAATTTCCGGCAAGAGCAATTTCACCGGCAGCCTGAGAAACACGTTTCTCGATAACTTCTGCTGACTCCGTACCTCTCTTGTTAAGACGGCGGCGGAGCTCCTTTATTGACGGCGGAACGATGAATACGAAAAGAGCGTCCGGACGGATCGTTCTTATCTTCATTGCGCCCTGAACCTCGATTTCGAGAATAACGTCAATCCCCTTTTCAAGGTAGGGGTCAACCTCGCTTTTGAGTGTTCCGTAGCTGTTTTCGCAGTATACAGCGTGTTCAAGGAACTCATCTGCTTCTATTTTCTTATCAAAATCCTCACGGCTGAGGAAGTGATAGGATACTCCGTCAACTTCGCCCTCACGGGGATTTCTTGTAGTAGCCGAAACTGCTGTTCTGAAGGAGTTGTTTTTCAAGATTTCCTCAAGCATTGTACCTTTTCCGCAGCCAGAGGGAGCTGAAAATACGATCAGTCTGCCTTTAGTCATTTTCGTCTGTGCCTCCTGTTTCGTTAATTCTTGCGGCAAGAGTATCAGTTATCAGGGATGAAAGGACAACATGACCGCTGTCCATGATGATAACGGCTCTTGTTTTTCTGCCGAAGGTTGCGTCGATAGCCATTCCGCTGTCACGCGCCTCCTGAATCAGCCTTTTTATGGGAGCCGATTCGGGACTTACTATGGTAATAATTCTGGCAGGGGAGATCATATTACCATAGCCAATATTTATCATTTTCATAGTATCACTCAACATTCTGGATCTGTTCACGGATCTTTTCGATCTCAGACTTCATATCTACCACAAGTTTGGTGATATTGAGATCCTGAGCCTTAGAGCCGATCGTATTTACCTCACGGTTGATTTCCTGAACAATGAAATCTAGCTTTCTGCCGACAGCTTCGTCGGATTCAAGGATATCACGGAGCTGAGCGATGTGGCTTCTGAGACGGACAGTTTCCTCATCAACGGCGATTTTTTCGGAGAATATTGCAGCTTCGGTGATAATTCTCTGTTCGTCGATATTTTTGTCAGCCAGAACCTCGCTTAGCTTTTTGTAGAGCTTATTTCTGTAGGCTTCGACTGTGAGAGGTGATTGTTTTTCGACCATTTTTACACGCTCGATGATGAAATCAGCCTTTTCGAGGATATCCTTTTTAAGGCGTATTCCCTCAGTTTCCCTCATTGCAACAAAGCGTTCAAGAGCTTCTGCTGTTACTTCTGAAACATCGGCGCAGATCTGCTCCTCATCGTCAGGAGTTTTCTGGATATTGAAGACATCGGGGATTCTTATAAGGTTGGAAAGTGTAAGATCATCTTTCAGAGCAAGCTCCTCAGAAATGCTTCTGAGAGCCGTAACATAACCTTCTGCAACGCCTTTGTTTACAGCAATCTGAGAATCCTTTCCTTCGATGTTGTTGATAGTGACAGATATTTCAACCTTGCCTCTTGCAACGGAGGTTTTCAGGACAGCCTTAAGCTTTTCGTCGATGTAGCTGTAGGTTCTAGGGATTCTTGATGTATATTCGTAGTATCTATGGTTTACCGAGCGGATCTCGACAGAAATATCACGTCCGTTAAGGATTTTCTGCGATCTTCCGTAGCCGGTCATACTTCTGAGCATTTTTTCGCCCTCTTTCGTAATATAATTGCGTCTTCGCCGGCGCATAAATATACATATATATTATATCACCAAATGTATGAAAAAGCAAGAGTTTTGTAAACAAAAAAAGACGGCACCGAAGTGCCGTCTTTGGTTATATTTAATTATTCCTTAACAAAATCCTTGGGATCAAGTGAAGCAACGAGCTTAAGGAGATACTTCTGAATCTGGAGAGAGTCAGAGTTTGTAAGACCTGTACCGTTCTCGTATACGTCAGCGTTAGCCTTACCCTGATCTGTGATCTTGTACTCATCGGGATTTCCGAGGTTCTGGAGGATAAGGATAGCGTCGTTCAGGAGAACTTCACCGTCGCAGTTAGTGTCGCCCCAGAGTGTTGCATCAGGAAGCTCTGGGCCAGGACCAGGAGTGATATCCTCAGCACCGATAGGCTTAACATCAGGATAGAGGAGTGCCATTCCGCCGTAGGACATAAGAGCATCACCCATATGCCAGAATCTGTGGAGCTTGAACTTGAAGTCTTCAGTAGAAGTCTTTCCTGAAGCCTCGTATGCAGCCTCGAGTTCCTGGAACATCGGGTCATCACGGTAGCTCTCACGGATGGAGATAAATGTAGCACCATTCTCGAGCTTAGAACCGTCAGGCATTGTGCCCTTGTAGTTTGTAGGAATGTAAACAGGCTCTGTAAAGATTCTTGTAAGGCTTCCGTTGCAGTCTTCGAATGCGATACCGACATCGTCACGGCCCTCGTTCCACTGAGCGGAGAGGAGCTTGTTAGCAAGACGGAGACCCTTAGCTGCGATTGAATCGTCCTTAGCTGTTTCTTCGTAAGCTTCAGAAGCAGGAACCTTCTTAGCAGCAGCGTAGTAGATAAGAGTATTACAGAGTGAGGATACGCATCCTACGTCTCCCTGACCGTAACCTGTGATCTCACAGTGGAGGTTCTGGTTGCCGTTAGGATCATACTTACCTGTCCATGTGTCAGGAGCGCATGAGTAGTCAGTATCACTGTCACCCCAGTCGAGGTTAGAAGGAATACAGTAAGAGAGAATCTTACCATCGGGAGTTGTGTAGTTGAAGTGTGTGTTCTCTTCGAACCAGGTGATCCATCTTTCGAGGAGAATGTCGAGAGCTTCTTCAAGTGACATACCAGCAGGCTTAACGTTGCTCTTGTCGCCCTTAGTTACTACATAGTAGTAGAGCTCAGCAAGACGCTGTGTTGACCATACCTGGTTACCGATCCAGTGGTTTGAACCAGGGTCAGCATATACAGGGTGGGGAACATAAACCATGTCGTAGAATGTCGGGTATCCATCCGGATATGTTTCATAACGGCCTCTGTAGGAGTTTGTACATCCGCCTGCGAAAGGACCTTCAACAGACTGGAGCCAGAGGTACATTTCAACCTGTCTCTTAAGAGACTCTTCGTAGTCAGCAGTAGCCTGCTTAGACTGCATACCGCTGTTGATCCACTCGTCTGTAACGAGAGCGTAAGCAGCGAGGGGGTTCTGATAGAACTGATGTGAATGTGAGCATCCGATCTGCCATGCCCAGTCATAGTTACCGAGAGCTCCGCCCCATGATGTATACCAAGCCATGAGGTAGTGCTGTGACTTTGTGCCAGCGCTGCCTGAAGACATGATATCCTGACAGCCGATTGCGTGATAGTACTTATCGAACATGTCGTTACGGCACTGGTCACCCATCTTACCAGCAAGACCAGAAAGCTCGCCGCAGTCTACGCCCCACTGATTAGCGAAGTAGATAGCCTGAATAGCACGGTCTTCAGCGTCAGGAGCGTTTGTGAAAGCGTACTGAGGAGAAACGTTGCCTACGCCGTTGAAGATACCCTTGATACCGTCAGATGTGTTACCATGCTTGAGCTCTTCGATACATGGATGAGGAACTGTTTCGAAACAGGACTCCTGCTCACCACGCTGGAATGTATTGATGAATGTGAACTTGCCGCTGTCGCCGAAACCGTACCAGTCATCAACGTCTGCGAGCCAGTGCATGAGGTAGTAACCCTTATCTCCGCTGTAGTTGGACTTCATTTCCTCGAACAGAGGGTTGATAGCGTCAACGCCAGCGTTGGATGTAGGATACTGCTGAGGAAGGTCGAGCTCCTTAGCTGTATCAGCCTTAAGTCTGGGCTGTGTCCAGAGAGACTCGTACTTGATTGTTTTGTTGATGCCTGAAGCCTCAGACCAACCAGGAATGATAGCTTCAAGAGTTTTCCAGCCCTTTGCGAGGTCGCCTTCAGAGCCGCTGATAGCACCCTGCTTAACGAGTACATCGTGCATAGCTGTAACCCAAGCGATGTAGGACATAGCTTCTGAAGTTGTCTCGTGACCGTAGTCAGGAGCTTCTACTACAACTGTTTCCTTAGCGTGGTAAGGAATACCGAATGAATCGCCGCCGTTGTTCTGAGCGCTGAGATAGCCGCTCTGCTGACCGTTAGTGATAACGTCTTCATAAAGTGACTCGAACATTGCAGCGTAGCTTTCGTTAGCGCCGTTCTCTGTAGCAAATGAGTTTTCTGCTGCTGAACCCATAGCGGGCATGATAGCTGAAGCAGAAGTAGCTGCTGCGAGAATTCCAGCAACGAGAGCCTTGTTCTTTTTGCTGATCATAATTTTTTCCCCTCTCATAAATATAGTTTAAAGTGATTTGGAAAATGTAGATTGTTCTGATCTTCGCCGAGAACAGAACCATGAAAATATCGTACTGTATGCTGTCAGACGGGACGAGCATACAATTTTCAAGTTATTTTCAATATAATTATATTCCACATTTGACTGCCTGTCAACAGTTTAATGCATTTTCGTTTTTCTTCAACCAATTTTTTGGTGCAATGCACACAATGCCAGTGCCCTTTTTGTCTATTTTGTCCATCAAAAAAATTTCAGCCGCTTTCAAATGTTGCGTAATTATGTACAGTTTGTGATATTTAATCAAAGCACCGAAAATTCATCTCATACTCAGTAAACTTTCACTAAATATACACAAAGCAGATGTAAGATTTATCCGGTTCGTTGCATAATTAAGACAGTAATTTTCTTGGAATTAATAAATTGTTCACAATATATTAATAATGTGTCAATATTTTTCTGACATAATATGAAAGTATACTATTACGGGATTACAATTTTTTCAGAAAGGAGAAACTCATGATTAAAATTGAAAATTTAACGAAGTATTACGGCAAGAATAAGGCCGTTAATAATATCAGCTTTGTGATCAATGATAATGAGATTCTTGGTTTTCTTGGACCTAACGGCGCCGGTAAATCTACAACTATGAATATGATTTCCGGATTTCTGCCTATGTCTGCAGGAAACGTCAGCATCTACGGCACGGATATTACAAGAGATCCGGTAAAGGCAAAAAGGAATATCGGTTATCTGCCGGAAAATCCGCCGGTTTACCCCGATCTTAAGGTGTCAGAATATCTTTCATTCTGCGCTGGTCTTAAGGGCATCGCAAAAAGCAAGCGCAAGGACGAAATCAAGCGCGTGACAGAGCTTCTTGCTCTTAAGGATGTCAGCGGAAAGCTTATCCGAAATCTTTCAAAGGGCTACAAGCAGCGTGTGGGCTTCGCTCAGGCTCTTCTGGGCGATCCGAAATTCATCATCCTTGATGAACCCACTGTTGGTCTTGACCCTAATCAGGTCATCGAGGTAAGAAAGCTCATCAAGAGCCTTAAAAAGGATCATACAGTTATTTTCAGCTCCCATATCCTCAGCGAGGTAAGCGAGGTCTGCGACAGAGTTGTAATTATCAACAAGGGCGATATCAGAGCTATCGACACTATCGAAAATCTTGAAAAATCCTTCAATGCTGCGCTCACCCTTCATATTAAAATAAAGGGAACAAAAAGCAAGGCGGCGTCCATAATTGAGACTACTGACGGAATTACGGAAATCATCTCTATTGACGACGAGGGAAGTGATATCTGGTCATTTGAAGTACTTCTTGACGGCGACGCCGAGGATATCCGTGACAGACTTATGACAGAGCTTGTTAAAAACAAGGTCAGCATCATGGAAATCTATGCTGACAAGCCCAATCTTGAAAACGTCTTTATTGAGCTTATAAACCGCCCTGTCAAAAAGACAAGCCTTATGGATCTTGTTGACGAGATTGTTCCGGAAAATCCGGAAAACACCGATGACATGAATGACAGCGGCGAAAAGGAGGAAAAGTAAATGTTTTCGATTTATAAAAAGGAACTGCAGTCCTTTTTCTATACACCTTTCGCTTATGCACTGACTGCATTGTTCATGCTTCTTTTCACTTACATATTCGCAAACAAGATCGGCTCCCTTGAGTCGGGAAATACCGTTCTTGTGCCCTTTGTAAGTATATTCTATGATGTAATTTTCTTCTTTATGTTCCTCATTCCTCTTATCACAATGAGAACATTCGCCGATGAGCGCAAGTTCGGAACTGAAGTTCTGCTTATGACCTCTCCCGTCAGCGTTTTTAAGATCGTTATGGGAAAATTCTTTGCAAACATCACTGTTTTCGTATTTATGCTCGCAGGAACAGCAATATTCCCTATCGTTACCGAGAATTATGCCGGCGAGGGCGGCGGTGTTATCGCAAGCCAGCTTATCTGCGCGTATATCGGCTTCTTCTTCTGGGGAGCAATGTTCATTACACTCGGAATGCTTATTTCATCTTTCACGGAAAGCTCGATTATTGCCGCTATTATCGGTGAGCTTGTAATGTTTGCATTCCTTTTCCTTGACGACTTCGCTTATACTGCATTTATCAGCCAGTTCCCGAAGCTTCAGTCTGTGCTTATCGCATTTGCAGCTCAGTCAAGATTCCATTATTTCTCACAGGGCGTTATCAGACGCTCCGACCTGATATTCTTTGTATCAGCAATAATCGTTCTTCTTGCATGGACATACATCTCCATTGAGAAGAGACGCTGGAAGAGGGGGTAAACTTTGATGGAAAAGAAAAAAGAAGTTGTAAATCTTGATAAGGCAAAAAAGAAAAAAATCAATCTTTCAGGTCCGATCGCCTTTGTTATGGCTTTTCTCGTTCTGTTGGTATTCGTTCCGATAAACCTCATTGTTACCTATTATGATGATTTCTACGATATGACTCCCAACAAAAAGTATACGCTTGATCCTGTAACAATAGAACTTGTTGAAGAAAACAAGGACAAGGATATTGAAATTTATTTCCTTGCAGAACTCAGAGGTCTTAAAGAAGATCCGAGATCGCTGCCGCTTTATCATACGCTTACAAGACTTGACGCATACGATAATATAAAGCTTACCTGCTTTAATCCCAATGATGATCCCAAAATGGCAAAAATGCTTGATCCTACAGGAATCCACGGCACAAAGAGAGCAGATATCTTCGTAAAGTGCGGCGATATCGTAAAAAAGATCAACAATGACATGATCTTCCAGAATTACGATGAAGTGAACCATACATCCGACTACGCCGGCGAGGAACAGATTGCTAACGCAATCAAGATCGTTACAAACGGCTCTCTCCCGACTGTATATTTCCTTACAGGACACGGTGAAAAATCAATTGAAAACGAATATCTTGAATACGCAAATCACCTCAGAGCAGATACCTACGATGTACAGGAGCTTAACCTTGATGAGGCGAGCGCAATTCCTTCAGACGCTGAGATCATCTGTATCGCTGGTCCTCAGACTGATATCACTGACAACGAAAAGGAACTCCTTACGGGATATCTCAATAATCCTGTAAATCCCGGATCAGTTTCTTTCCTTATGGCACCATGCGATACAGAAGGAACCTTCGATAACATTGAGGAGATTCTCTATGATTACGGTCTTACAATGAACTACAACATCGTTAAGGAAACAAATGACTATAATAAGCTTCTCGATATAAATGGTACACAGCGTCCTGAGTTCATGAGAATACATTATATGCTTCCTTCAGAAGATCTTAAAGTTGATCTCACGACTGATGTTATCACTCTCTGCAATGAGGGCGGATTCTCAGCAGGTATCTCAAATACAAGAAGCGTCGGAAGAATTCCCGATGATAAGTTCCCACAGTATGAGGAGTTTGAGAGAGCTTCACTTATCGAAAATATTCCAGGTGAATCCGAAACTATAGACGGAATGACATCATATTCCGGATATACAACAGAAAGTATCGCAATGGGCGGTGACAAGAGAACTGCCGCAGAAGCTGAAAGACTTACCGGTGAACAGCTTGCATATGCATACTATTCTCACAATAAGACAAACAACAGCAAGGTCATCCTTTTCGGTTCTACAGACATGATCGACGCAGATTTCCTTTCAAAGTCAATAAGCGGTACAAATACGCTTGCACTTTTCTCTAATACATGGCTTTATGATACAGAAGTATCCGTCGGTGTTAACGTTAAAAAGGAAGCTATCGACAAAATGACCTTTAAGGATGCAGACGAGGCTACAACAGCTATTGCTATTACGGTTATCGTTCCGATCTGTGTGGCAATCATCGGCGTGGCTGTATGGCTTAAGAGACGTCACGCATAATATTTCACTGTGAAAAACTACTTAGGAGCTTGATAATGAAAAAACATATTATTGCATTTCTGATACTTCTTATAGCAGCAGGAGGCTCCGTGGGAGTTTTTCTGAAAGTCAGAGATAAAAAAGATGAGGAAACAAAGCAGCAGGAAAAGGAAATAGCTGATCTTAACCTGTTAAGCTTTGACGCAGAAACAATCAGCAAGATCGAGATAGACGACCCTGACGGCAGCTATACAATGGAGCTTCAGGATGAAAAATGGATTCTTACAGAAGGCGGAGATTTCGTACCCGACCATGACTATATGGATCTGATCTGTACTTATTTCTCTACCCTTACCGCTGTTGATACGCACTCCGGAGATCTGGATGTATACGGTCTTGATGAGGAGCACGTCAGCACTATCACCATGAGCGGCGGCGGTCAGAGCTATACCGTCAATATAGGAAGCGTTTCACCGACAAAGGAATGTTATTATGTTACTGTTGACGGGAAGTCAAAGATTTACTCAGTAGATTCAGTCTACAACAGCGGAAGCAATTTCAGTACTCATAAGATGATGCTGAAGTCAAAGCTTCTTGTAGAATACGGCGACTCTGATATTAATCAGATCATAGTGCTTAAGGATGAAAAGGTTGTCTGCGATCTGACATATGATGAGAAAAATGCAAAATGGAGCCTTCCTGAGGAATATTCTGCTTTTGATCTGGATACTACAGCAGTTACTTCAATGATCAATGTCATTACACGTCTTCAGGCAGAGCAGATGCTTGACGAAGATCTTACAGATATGGCAAAGTACGGCTTTGATGATCCCTATGCAGAGGTTATCATAAAGGGCAAGGACGGTACAGAACGCCACATCATTGCCGGAGAGTTCTCTAATGACGGAACGTATGCGACTTTCCTCGTTTACGACGGCGACAATATGAATAATAATCAGGTCGAGGTTTATTTTAAGTCAGACGTTGACTTCATTGATTCAGAACCTATCGACTTCATAAGTACAACGCTCTATAATCCGACAATGTATGATCTTAAGGGATTAAGCGTGGAATATGATGATCAGAAGTATGAGTTTACATTTGATCACGATCAGAAGAAGTGCTTCTACAACGAACAGACTATTCAGATGGGTATTCCAAATGTTCTTACAGCACTTACAAACTACTATAATTCCTTCTCAATCTATACTGTCAAGGAAATTGATACAGATGTCAAGCCGGAGCTTAAAGATCCTCTGTTTACAGCAGAGTATGAAATGGCTGACGGTACAAAGATAGTATATCAGCTTACTGACGCCGGAAATGAGCAGTGCTATGTATTCATTGACGGTGAATATACAGGTGAAATAATCAGCGACAAGTGTCTTATCGGCAACAGCTCTGTCGGAAATTATTTCGATATTCTCAAATCAGTAGCAAATATTGAATAAAATACCATGAACAAGGGGGCTGAGTCCCCCTTGATTTGTAAGTGAAAGAGGGAAAGCTATGAGCAAGAAAATTAAAGGAATTGCAGCGTCAGGAGCGTCGGTTCTTGTGCTCCTTATCGGTGCGATATTCGGAATCAATCTCTCCTCCGATAATAACGATCAGTCTTCTGTTTCTTCGGATATTCAGACAACTACAACGACAATATCGGCGGAATATGAGGAAATACAGACGACATCTGTCAGCAAGCCTGAAAAGACTTCCGCAGTAAAAACAACTGCAAAAACAACAGCAGAAAAAACTAAAGCGAAAAAAACAACGACAACCGTAAAGGTTACAACGACTGCAAAGCCAACAGAAGCTCCTACCGAGCCGGCAGCAGCATACGTTGACTATTATTTCAGATCGGAAAGACTTCTGGAAGATCATTTCAGCAAGCACGGAAGCGAGTTTGAAGGCGATTTCGACTATAGGACTGCTGAGGACTACGAAAAGGGGGCAAGCGATGTTATCAACAATCCTGACGCACTTTACAAGCTTGAATCTGAGGACAAAGACCACGTTTATTACCTTGAGGAGACAAATGAATTTGTAGTTCTTTCGCAGGATGGATACATCAGAACGTATTTCAGACCGAGTGCCGGAAAAAAATATTTCGACAGACAATAGGCGGTGAAAAAATGAATCCGAGACTTCCTTATCTTCGTGAAAAAACCTCGAAGCTGACATCTTCGCCCGGCGTTTATATAATGAAAAACAAGGAAAGCGCGATTATTTACATCGGAAAGGCAAAAAATCTCCGCAACAGGGTGAGCAGCTATTTCCGTGAAAATCCTGATCATACACCGAAGGTTGCGGCGATGGTATCGAATGTTTTTGACTACGATTTCATCGTCACGGACAGCGAATATGAAGCCTTGCTTCTGGAGTGCAGTCTCATAAAACAGCACAAGCCGAAGTATAATATTCTGCTTAAGGACGACAAGGGATATCATTATATTAGGATATCAGACGGAGAATTTCCGAGGATAACTACGGAAAAAAATACAAAGGAAGCCGGAAAATATCTTGGTCCCTACACAAGCGGATTTATCACAAAGGAGGCTGTAAACGAGGCGAATCGTGTGTTCATGCTTCCGACCTGTTCAAAGGTTTTTCCGAGGGATTTCGGCAAAGGCAGACCATGTCTGAATTATCATATCAGGAACTGCATGGGACTTTGCCGTGGAAAAATCAGCCGTGAAGAGTACGGAAATACCGTCGCTCAGGCGGTGGAATTTATAAAAAACGGCAGCATAGAATCTGTTGAGCGTATGCAGCAGGAAATGGAACAAGCAGCGGAAAATCTTGATTTTGAGAAAGCAGCTCTGCTTCGTGACAGGATAATCGCTGTGAAAAAAGCGTCCGAAAAACAAAAGATCATCAACAGCGTTGTTGAGTCTGCAGATGTTGTTGGAATCGCAGAATTTGACGATATACTATTTATTTCCGTGCTGATGTACCGTGAAAGCCGGCTCTATGATAAGGCTGTCTTTGAGTTTGAGAAGCCTGATTCCGGAGAGGATATATTGAGTATGTTCCTGATGCAGTTCTACTACGGCAGAAGCGATATCCCGAAATCGGTCGTGACGGAAAATCTTCCGGCAGAATCAGTTCTGCTTGAAGAACTTATGGAAAATCAGGCAGGGCATAAGGTGAAATTTCACGTTCCTCAGAAAGGAAAGCAGTCGGAGCTTCTGCGTCTTGCGAAAAAC
Source organism: Ruminococcus sp. (assembly GCA_017461395.1). Lineage (GTDB taxonomy): Bacteria > Bacillota > Clostridia > Oscillospirales > Ruminococcaceae > Ruminococcus. Next base: position 6,393 of record JAFTYF010000029.1, on the reverse strand, counting down.
AACAGCGCAGAATACGCCGCTTTGAAAAACAACCGAACCGGCAAGGAAGTTATGGCTCTTGAACAGCTTGGACGAAGTCTCGGACTGAAAAAAACACCGAAGTATATCGAAGCGTATGATATCTCGAACCTGTCGTCAGAATCAATGGTAGCCGGAATGGTCGTGTTCGAGGACGGCAGACCGCTGAAAAAGGCTTACAAGCGGTTCACAATAAAGGAACAGCAGTATCAGAACGACTATGGCAGTATGCAGGAGGTTCTGCGGCGCAGGCTTATGCATATTGTTTCCGGTGAGGGCGATGAGTATTTCACCCGCACGCCTGACCTGATACTCCTTGACGGCGGAAAAGGTCACGTCCATGCAGTTGAGCCGGTGATATGTGAGCTGGGGCTGGATATTCCTGTTTTCGGAATGGTCAAGGATAATAAGCACCGTACAAGAGCGATCGCCGCTGAGGGCAGGGAAATTCAGATAAATGAGCTGAAATCCGTTTTCAACCTCGTGACGAGGATACAGGACGAGGTTCATAGATATTCCGTAAGCTTCATGCATTCAAGGCATAAAAAGAAAACCTATGCTTCGGAATTGACATCAGTCCGTGGAATAGGTGAAAAAAAGGCGGCAAAGCTTATGATGAAGTATAAGACAAAGGAAAACCTGAGTAATGCTTCGCCGGAAGAACTTGCTGCAGCCGCCGGAGTTTCTCAGGAAATAGGAACGGAACTGTGGAGACTGATTCATGGTGAGTAATATATTACCTGTAAAAAAGGACGACCATTGCGGTCGTCCTTTTTTTAATGGTTTTCGAAAAGTGGTGTTGAAAAATAGCGTTCTGCTGTATCCGGAAGGATAGTAACAACGGTTTTTCCTTCGCCGAGTTTTTCGGCTAATTTCAGAGCAGCAGCAACATTCGTGCCGCTGGAAATTCCGCACATGATACCTTCCTTTGAAGCAAGATCTCTTGCGGTCTGAATAGCTTCTTCGTCGCTTACGATATAGATATTATCGTAGATTTTCGTATTGAGAATATCGGGGATAATGCCGTCACCGATTCCCATCTGAAGATGAGTTCCGATAGTTCCACCAGCGAGAATAGCGGCATTTTCCGGTTCAACAGCCCATATTTCGAGGTCAGGGTACTGTGCCCTGAGAGCTTCGCCTATACCTGTTATAGTTCCGCCTGTACCGATTCCGGAGCAGAAGCCGTCGATTCTTCCGGCGGTCTGTTCAAGAATTTCAAGGGCAGTGTGGTACTTATGAGCATAGATATTATTAGGATTTGCAAACTGCTGAGGAACAAAGACATTTTCGTTTTCTGCTGCCATTCTGAGGGCAGTATTAAGACACTCCTCGATACATTTTCCGATATCGCCGGCATCATGAATAAGTATTACATCTGCACCGTAGTGGCGCACGAGCTTTCTGCGTTCCTCGCTGACGGAATCTGGCATAATGATTATAGTTTTGTAGCCCCTTACAGCACCCACAAGAGCAAGACCGATTCCCTGATTTCCGCTTGTAGGTTCCACAATAATAGTATCCTTATTAATTTTTCCTTCACGCTCAGCATTGCGTATCATATTGTATGCTGTTCTTGTCTTTATTGAACCGCCAACGTTAAGACCTTCAAATTTTACCAGAACATCTGCATTTCCGGGTTTATTCATGCGGTTGAGCTTTATCATCGGGGTATGCCCCATTGCTTCTATGATATTGTTGTAAATCATCTGAAAATTCTCCTTAAAAAAACTGCATTACTATTATATACTATTTTATAGAAATTTGCAATAACTTAGTAGGAATTTTTCATAATTGCGGCGGATTTGTCACAGAATACATCAGTATAAGGCATATCCGTCTGCGGAGGATGATTTCACGAGTTCGATCTGACGGCTGATAATATCGGGGTTGTCTATCCATTCGTTTTCGCCGGAAATTCCTGCCCATTTGTCGTATTTTCCCTGTTTGTAGGCAGCAAGTCCGATTATCAGTTTTACAGGACTGTCACCGCGAAGCTCCTCCCAGCGGCGGAGAGTTGGTTCAAACGGACACGCAGCATTCTCAAATCCGAAGTAAATCTGCGGTACAATGTAATCACAGTAACCTTCGCTGCCTGCCCAAAGCTTCACGTCGGCGTACTGAGAAGTATAATTTGCCTCGATATTTCCCTGAGGACTTATGCCGAAAGGAAGACGATCATCATGAGATTTTACCGAATCATAGATAGTTCTGACAAGACGTGTGCAGTTGGAAAGCCGCCACTGCGCAAGATCAGTTCTGCCGCTTCTCTGAAACTCAGCCTTGTCGAAATTCTCGTCCGTTGTGGGGTAAAAATAATCGTCAATGTGGATTCCGTCCAGTTCGTAATTTTCAAGAAGCTCCGTTACGCATTTGCTGAGAAGCTCAGCAGTTTCAGGGTATGATGGATCGAGATACCAGCGGTCGCCGACAAGCTTTGCAACGGGACGTTCTTTATCCTCAGTCCACTTTTTTATTATGAAATCATCTGGAAGGTCAGCCATTTGCTGAGCCGTCTGACAGCGCAGAGGATTCAGCCAGCCGTGAGCTGAAAGTCCGAGATTGTGAGCTTCCTCCAGCATTATTGCAAGAGGATCGTAATCACCGTCAAGGAAAACGCCTTTCGGGAAGATCTCCGATTCATAATAAGCGTCGCCGCAAGGGTGAATGTGTAGATATACTGTGTTTATCCCATTGTTTTTTGCCTGTGTGAAGCGTTCACGGACAGCACTGCGGAATTCTTCTGCCGATTTGCCGTACATAAACTCCTCGTACTGCATATACGGGAACCACTGACCGGTCTGATAGCTGTAGTTTACGGGGGAATATTCCTCCGATACGTCCATATGAAGATGTTCAAAGTCCTGAATGTAGGATGTGACGGGGATATTTGAGCTTGCGGAATTTTTGCTGACGTGGGAACTGCATGAGCAGAAAATAAGCGGTAAAAGCAGAAATAAGAGAAATTTCATGGGGATATCCTTTCGTTTTTTTAATGTATATTCATTATTTCAGCAGAAAATTCTGCTTGCAAAAAATCCGGCAATGATGTATAATAAAGGCAATACCGCACAAAGCTTGTACGGTATTGCCTAAAATAACCGACTATTGCTCCCCCAACTAAACCTTGCCGTCAAATACTCGGCATAAAGAAAATTTCTCTGTGTCAGAAAGACTTGAAATGCGGCAGCATTCCTGCGTTTTCCTTCCTTGATAAATTTCCTTTCTGCTTTTGTCTTTTGTGCAAGGTATAATTGGTGAAGCAATAAAAGAAAGGAATACCAGAAATGAATAAAAAGGAAACAGCAGAAATAAAAAAGAATTTTTCAGATAAAAGCGGATTTTTCATCATGGAAAGGCTTCTTACAGGCTTTATCGACGCCGAGAAGAATCTCCGCTGTCACCAGATAAACTCATGTCTCACCATGTCCGTTGAGGAGCACGATGTCTACGAGGAAACTCTCAAAAAAGTTCTCAACACCAACGTGGGAAAGTCTTTTGTGGAGTATGAATTTCCAAACGAAGCGTATGAAGAAGGCAAGCCGCAGAATATCCTGTATACACTTCTTAAATCCGAGCTGAAGGATGAAACGGTCTGCGAGGATTTCCTCAATCACATCGCAAACAACAGAGTTTGCGAGGGACCTTTTGCCGTACTGACCGCATATTGTACATACACAATCAGACGCAAGGACAAAAACGACGAATTTTCCGACGGTGAAGATGAAGTCTACCGCTACATACTTACTGCACTCTGCCCTGTAAATACCGGAAGCGACGGCTTTATTTTCGATTCCTTCAACAACGAGATCACCAAGAAGGTAAATACGGAGCTTATCATAAGCAAATCGCCGTCCGACGGTTTTTTGTTCCCTGTTTTCAGCAACAGAAGCAGTGATATCAATCATGTTATGTACTACACAAAATCAGCAAATTCTCCTGATATTTCGATCGTTGAGAACGTTCTCGGCTGTAATTTCGTGATGTCAGCTGATAACGAAAAGGCTAATTTCCAGAGCATTCTCAAAAGTGTTGCCGGCGATGATCTTGACTATATGCTCATAAAAACAGTGAACGAAAAAATCAGCGATGTTGTCGAGGAATGCAAGGATGAAACCGACAAAGTTGTTATTGAGCCGAATAAGCTCAGGGATATCTTCATTGACGCAGGTCTGCCGCAGGAGCGTGTGGATATGGTTCAGCCTGTATACGAAAAGGTCTGCGGAAATGCGCCCCTTACCGCTGTAAATCTTGTAGAGACAAAGACTGTTCTTTCTTCGCCCGGAATCACCGTGAATATCAAGCCTTCCGCTGCCGACAAGGTACGCACAAGCGTTGTGGACGGAAGAAGATGTCTTCTCATCGACATTGACGATCCTACAATCGAGATAAATGGTTTGCCTGTAACACTTGGATAATTCATAATTCTGACCGCTTCCGCATATACTTTATATGGCACCGGTCTGCATGGTGCGACACCAGATTACGGAGGAGATAGTATGTGCGGAATTGCAGGAGCCATAAGCTTTTCTGAGGATATGCGCAGTGACATGAAGATATACGAGAAAATGCAGCGGGCGATGATACATCGCGGGCCCGACCAGCGTGGAATCGTTCTTACTCGTGAGGCTGCGCTTATCCATACGAGACTGGCGGTTATTGATATTTCCGGAGGACGTCAACCGATGAGCTGTTCAATCGGAGAAAAAAATTACATTATTGTTTATAATGGCGAGCTTTATAATACTGGTGAGCTTCGTGACGAACTTGAGACGGATTTTGATTTTGAGACGTCCTCTGATACCGAGGTGGTGCTGAAAAGCTACATCAAATGGGGAAAATCATGTGTTGACCGCTTCAACGGGATATTCGCATTTGCTGTCTATGACGAGCACGAACACAGTGTTTTTCTTGCGAGAGACAGGATAGGTGTAAAGCCGCTTTTTTATTATGATACCGGCGACAAGCTGATTTTTGCGTCTGAGCTGCCGGTACTGCTGGAGCATCCAGATATTCCTCATGAAATAGACGAAAACGGTGCGGCAGAGCTGATACTTATGGCTCCCGGAAGAACTCCCGGCTGCGGAGTTATCAGTGGCGTAAAGGAAATCATGCCTGGTTGGAGAGGCTTCTACAGCGAGCGTGGGCTGAAGCTGGAGGAATATTGGCGGCTCCGTGCATATCCGCTGGACGAGACATTTGATCAGACAGCCGAGCACGTCCGTGAGCTTCTTCTTGATTCGATACGCCGTCAGCTTGTGTCTGATGTTCCGGTGTGTACATTTCTTTCGGGCGGTCTTGATTCGAGTCTGATATCAAGCATTGCGGCGGATGAATTCAGAAAACAAGGCAAGACGCTGAGTACATTTTCTGTTGATTACCGAGATAACGACAAATTCTTCATAAAAAGCCATTTTCAGCCAAACAGCGATCCCGAATATATAAGGTGCATGGCTGAATACCTTGGCAGCGATCATCACTGGCTTGTGGTCGATACGCCGGAGCTTGTCAATGCTCTTGATGAAGCAGTTGAAGCAAGAGGGCTTCCCGGAATGGCTGATGTTGACTCGTCTATGCTGCTGCTTTGCCGTGAGATAAAAAAATACGGAACAGTTGCTCTTTCCGGCGAATGTGCCGATGAAATATTCGGCGGATATCCGTGGTATCGTGATGAGGATATCCGCATGACAGATGGATTTCCGTGGGCGCAGAGTACGGCATACCGCAAAACATTTCTCGGTGAGGATTACATCCGGAAAATTGATGCAGAGGATTATGTATACAGTGCGTATAGAAAAACAGCCGACAGCGCCGTGAAGCTTCATGGCGAAAGCGAGCTTGAATCACGGATGAGAGAGATGACGCAGCTTAATTTCAGCTGGTTCATGCAGAATCTTCTTGACCGCAAGGACAGGATGAGTATGTTCAGCGGACTTGAAGTCAGGGTGCCGTTTTGTGATTATCGTATCGCAGAGTATCTCTACAATGTGCGCTGGGAGTACAAAGATTACAACGGACAGGAAAAGGGGCTTCTTCGTGAAGCAATGAAGGATTGGCTGCCGGAAAAGGTTCTTGACCGTAAGAAAAGTCCGTATCCAAAGACGCATAATCCGGCATTTCTGGAGGCGGTCACATCGAAGCTGCGCAGTATTCTTGATGACAGGGACAGTCTGCTGACAGAGCTTGTAAGTCGTCCGGCGCTGGAAAAGCTTCTCAAACATGAAGACCATGTTCAGTGGTATGGTCAGCTGATGAATCTGCCGCAGACGATAGCATTTTTCACGCAGCTTGACTACTGGCTGAGAAGATATAAAATACGTTTAGTATAATAATAAATCCCCCGAAGAGTGCTGCTCCGGGGGATTGACGAAAAAG
>JAFTYF010000028.1 GCA_017461395.1 Ruminococcus sp. | reverse complement strand
ATGCAGCTGATTTTTACGGTATCAGTGACCGTCTGGATGAAATTCAGCAATGGTATGACGGGTATCGTTTTGGTGAAACGGAGATCTATAATCCGTGGAGCATGATCAACTATATTCAGTCAGCAATCAGCGGCAACCAGATCATTCCCAAGCCCTACTGGAGCAATACCAGTTCCAACGACATCATCCACCAGCTTGTCAATGAGGGGAATGAGGAGACACGCAGACAAATTGAGGAGCTGCTGGGAGGGGGCTTTGTAGATAAGCCCATCTATGAGGATATTACCTACCGTAACGTGAAGATCAATAGCGACTATATCTGGAGCTTTTTGCTGTTTACGGGCTACTTGAAGCAGATTGAATCCCGTCTGGAGGAGGAGATCATCTACTCTAAAATGGTGATTCCGAACCGTGAAGTCAAGAGCATTTACAGAAGTACAGTCATGCAGTGGTTTGAGGAAAAAAGGAATGCCGTTTCCCGTGATGATCTCTTTGAAGCCTTGCTTCGGGGCGATGTGGAGCAGTTTGAGGAGCTGTTGGGTGACTGGCTGGATGAATCCATCAGCTACTATGACGGCAAGGAGCTGTACTATCACGGCTTCCTTTCCGGCTTGCTTTCTGGATTCCGTGGCTATACAGTAAAGTCCAACCGTGAAAGCGGACTTGGAAGACCGGACATTCTGATTATGGAACGGAGAAGGCATAAGCTGGCAGTAATTATCGAAATCAAGGTAGCTGAACGCTTTGCAGAGATGGAAACAAAATGTGATGATGCATTACAGCAGATCGAGGATAGGAACTATGAAGCTGAGCTTGTGAACGACTGTTACCAGAAGATCATCAAATGCGGTGTGGCGTTCTATCAGAAATCCTGTCGGGTAAAGATGGTATAATCTTCTGTCAGCAAATTGATGAAGTTTACAAAAAATAATCTGCACGGGGGTTTCGTGCAGATTCAAGCATATCTAAAAAATATCTAAAATTTTTTGCAGACAAACGGTTTTGGAATTTCCGTCACATTATTCCAGCAAATTCTGAAAACAACGTAATATTTTGTTTAAATCTACGAAAGTATGCGGCGATAACATAAAGTCAAAAATGTTGGCTTAATATACAAGTATAAGGAGCAATTTTATGATAAGAAAAAAATTAAGGTTACTTTTATTTGCTGCTATGCTTTTGAGTGTGACGTGCGGCTGTTATAGAACGAAGAATGAGATGAAAAATTATAAGTCGATGGATACAGATAAGGCAGCAGAAGTTGCTTTGGAGTATATGAACAATAAATATTATAAGGAATTTCAAGTTATCAGTAGTACAAAGGATGCAAAATATAGTTTTGCACCGGGCGTAGTTCAAGATTATTGGTGTGATGTTGAGCTTACTATTAAAGATTCAGAGCCAAACGAAACATATAAGGTTCGTGTTATCCATGCTTCAAATAAGAAAGATTACATTATCGAAGAAGATAATTATATGACTTCTCTTGTGAAACCTTGGGTAAAGGAACAAATGGATGGAATACTGTCTCAACTTGATATCCATGAATACTTTACATTTCTTTGGTCAGTAGATGAAAGAATTACATCTGACTTTGGATTTTCACCAGAATTCAAATGCATAAATGAAAATAATACACTCAAAGAAATTACTGATGTATACGATGTATCTTTAGATTACACCATTGTAATTCCATCATCGTCATATAATGAATTGTTATATTACAAGATAGAAAAAATATATAAAGAGTACTTTTCACAGGATTTCAATGGTGATTATTCCGGAGATTGTGTTAATATAACAATCTATACTTATACTGATGAATTTTATTACAAATACAAGAAAGCTGTCGTAGAAGGAAATCAAGGTAATAATGAGTTGGAAAACCGTAATCGCTATCAAGAACGACTATACACTATTTATTTAAATTAGCAGTCATGATATATCACTTTCCAACGAAAAGCTTATTAGGCTTAATGCACAGGTTTACTATAAAGAAAAAAACGGATTGCTCATGCAATCCGTTTTTGCTTTATATAGAGATACATAGATAATTTAGTGCTCTGTCGTACATATTTTTCGGGCGTATGCGTTTAGTTATCATCATTTCTACAAAATCTACAGCATCCTCGACATTTCTGGAAAAATCAGGGATAGTTTCCTTTTCTCCGGAAGTGTAATCCTCTGCTTCAACGCCATATGTACAGATATTTTCGCCGCAGGGGTTTATCCATCCGGCAGTTACACGGTATGCGACCTTGTTGTCTCCGTAAACCTCCATGTAAACAGTCCTGTTTCTGACTTCGTGTTTTGTTTTTCTTACTATTCCGAACATAGCTTTGTAAGCCTCCTTTTTTGATATAACTCATTATATCATTCAGGAGAGCTTTTGTGAATAGGAGAAAAATAGCAATAAGAGAAGCTTTTGTCGAACAATGGAGATGTAGTTCTAAGGTCAGTCAATGTCGTGTATCTTCATGAAGATATCCTGCATCTGAATATCTGTTTCTGCAATTTTATCCGCACAGTTCCGGAGTTCCTCGGAAATTTCCGGTGTAATGGCAGAGGCAGTCTTGTATTTAAGCTGGTGTTCAAGACTTGCCCAGAAATCCATAGCGATAGTTCTTATCTGTATTTCCACAGGAGCATATGTTTTTCTTGTTGAAAGGTAAACAGGAACGCTCACGATAATGTGAAAGCTTCGGTATCCGCTTGGTTTGGGATTTTTTATGTAGTCTTTCTGCTTGATTACAGTGAAATCATCACGGCGGCAAAGCATATCTGCAACTGCGTAGATATCGTTTATGTAACAGCAGGTTACACGGATTCCGGCTATATCAAGGAGATTTTTCTGCGCAGTCTCAATACTTACGGGGAGTCCTTTTTTCTGCAGTTTTCCGATAATCGACTGCGGAGATTTCAGCCGGCTGTCAATATTGTGGATGGGATTTCGCTGGAATTTCATGCTGAATTCGCTGTCGATGATATTGAGATATGTTTTCACGACCTCAATTGCGGAGTCATAAAGGTGCTGTAGCTGCATGAAGTCGTATACAAGTGTGGCGACGCGTTCTTTCATGCTCTCGCCGCTGTTTATCACAGCCGGAAGATTTTCCAGTGTTTCCATGTAAAAGTCCATTTCGCTCAATGCTAATCCCTCTTTTCTGTAAGAAGATCAATCAAAAATGTATATAAGTCGTTGGTGTTGGATACAGGTGAAGCTGGAGCTGTATTTTTGAGATTTTGCGGAATGTTCATATCGGAGTAAGCCGCAGTTGCTCCGCTGCCGTCGATAAGGAGCAGAATTCCATTTTTCTCAGGATAGCGCCTCTGGTAAAATATATTGGAGGCGGTGTTATCTACATCAATCAGACTTCCGACTGTGCAGACTGAAAGCTCAGTGCCGTATTCAGCGGCAGCTTTTTCGATATCAGCGATCTGCTGAGGTGTAAAAAATCCGGAATTATCGAAAATATGCGACGGACAAGCTTCGCCGAGCCGGAGCATTCCTGAAGCAGCAGCGCCGTAATTACCGGCGACTATTTCCTGTGTTGCCTTAAAAAGAGCTTCCTTTTCAGCGTCAGGGTCAATAGTCATAATTCCAGATTTATAGAGGATATCCTCATTTGTATCGTTGTTTATAAGAAAGAGGATACCATTGTTTTTATCAGCGATAAATATCTCGTTGTAGCATTTTGCTGCATAGTTGTAAGGTTCATCGCCACCAAGATCGTTTGTAGTAACGACAGCGGCATTCAGCATACGGCTGGAGCGTAATTCTGATATAAGCTGATCGCAGAGCTGAATATCCTCGTCAGTCATTATGCTGGCATTATCCTTTATGTAGGCACTTGAAATTGTGCTTTCCGGAGTTTTGCGTACTGTGGTAGCTTCCGGCTCAGTTACAGGAACTCTGTCAAGAACTTTTGTTGTTGCTTCGGTTTGAATGGTTGCATTTGCCGGCGTATCGCCGTTATCTGCCTTTTCGGTCTTTTTTGCGCATCCGCAGATCATCACTGCAGTGAGAGTCAGTATGGCTGCTGAAAAAATTTTTTTCAAAAAAATCAATCCTTCTACTTGTAATCTTATTAATATTTTAGTATAATTAAATAGAAAAATCAAGTGTATTTACGCATTTCACCAAAATTTCATTAACAGGAGCAAGTGGGAATATGGATTATAAGGTTACAGATAATGGAATTATCGTATCTGAGACTGATCTTGATCTCGATGAAACTCTCGACTGCGGTCAGGCATTCCGGTGGAAAAGGATTCCCTCTGACTACGATTGTACATATCGGGGAAGATTTCTTAACAGCGAGCTTATGGTATCTCAGATAAAAAAAGGAGAGTTCTTCTTTCATGACGTTTCAGAGGAAAGTTTTCTTGGAACATGGAAGGATTATTTCGACTTTGAAACTGACTATTCCGAGCTGAAAAGGCAGTTTTCCGAGGAAAAAACGCTGTATGAAGCCTGCCGTTTTGCGGGAGGGATCCGTCTTCTTCGTCAGAACAGCTGGGAATGCCTTATTTCCTTCATTATTTCCCAGAATAATAATATTCCCCGTATAAAGGGGATAATTGACCGTCTTTGCGGAATGTACAGCGGACGTTTTCCGGATGCGGCAGAGCTTTCCGCCGAAACTCCGGAAACGCTTTCAGAGCTGAGGAGCGGTTTCCGTGCTAAGTATATCTGTGATGCCGCTGCAAAGGCAGCTTCCGGAATAGTAAATCTTTCGGAGATTGAAGAAATGCCAATTGAAGAAGCAAGAACAGAACTGAAAAAAATTTCCGGAGTCGGACCAAAGGTTGCAGAATGTGTTCTTCTTTTCGGAATGCATCGTACAGAGGCGTTTCCGGTTGATGTGTGGATAAAAAGAGTTCTTGCAGAGTATTATCCGGACGGATTTCCGGAATATCTCAGTGAAAATGCAGGTATCGCACAGCAGTATCTTTTTCATTATATACGCAATCTTCCGGAAAAATGAATAATATCCCGAAAATTACCAATAATCAGAATATAATTATGATTCTGCGAGGTAATTATTATGATAAAGGGCGTAACAAAAAAGATAGTTGAGATCAATAATCCTGACAGCATTTACTTTGAAAAGGCGGTATTCTATCTCAGACCTAATGTAAGGGAGCTTCCGCCGGAGGTGTCAAGAGCCGAAGCACACCGGTATATAGCGAAGCTCGGGCTTGAATACACCAAACGACGCAAACACAGAAAATGGGGAAGAATTTTTTTCCTCATCGCTGCAATTGTATCAGCTGCGGCTGTCATCTTTATTTTCATGCACTAAGGAGGCAGATATGGAAAAAATAAAGGAAACTGTAAATTCATCAAAGCGAATAATCTGCACGCCCAGTCCGTCGGCGAAGAATGCCTTCTTTTACGTTCAGGAAACGGGATGTCTTGTTGCAGGGGAAAGGGCGGCTTCGCATATGCAGCAGCTGGAATCCTTTCTGTTTGCCGCTGTTATAAAGGGCAGGGGAGAACTGAGCTTCGGCAAGGAAAGCTGCACTGTATCAAAGGGCGACTGCTTCTTTATTGACTGCCGTCTGCCACATTCATATGCAAGCTCTGTGGACGAGCCCTGGAAGCTTCTGTGGGTGTATTTCAATGGCGCAACATCACGTCAGTATTACGATCACTTTGTTTCGCACTCTAAGAATGTGTTTCGTGTTGCATCCTTCGACCGTGCTGTTTCAGCGATAACTAAGATAATCGGGATAAATGAGGAAAAAAGTCCGGACAGTGAGATATTATCCTCACGCTATATCATGGATCTGCTCACGCTATCGCTTATGGCAAATTCCGGCGATGAGGAATATGATTCTGCACTGAAAAACAAGCTTATGGCAGTACATAATTATATAGAGGATCATTTCAGTGATGATCTTTCGCTGGAAATGCTTTCAACTCAGTTTTATATAAGCAAATTTTATCTTACAAGAGAGTACAAGAAGATATACGGCATGACGATATTCCAGCATATCATCACGGCAAGGATAAATTACGGCAAAAAGCTGCTGAGATTTTCGGATAAATCCATTGATGATATAGCGCATCTGTGCGGCTTCAACGACCAGAGCTATTTTGCGAGACAGTTCAAAAAATCAGAGAATATAACGTGCTTTGCTTACAGGAAAATGTGGATGGATTAAAAAAAGAGAGCTGAAAAGCTCTCTTTTTTTCTTCCTCAATTGTTGGGAAGTAAAATGACCAGACCGATAAGCCGGGTTCTGTCGTGTGCGGTAATTTATCTACGCCTGCCGTCGCCGACAGGCTCAAGCCGTCATTACTCTATATCCGCCGGGCAGACGTTAAGATATAAAGCACCAATAGACGTTGCATCGGATAGGGTTTACATAGCAGTACAGTCTCCTGTACTCTGGTGAGCTCTTACCTCGCCTTTCCACCATCACCTCACGAGGAGGCAGTATATCTCTGTTGCACTTGCCCTAAGGTCGCCCTCGGCTGCCGTTAGCAGCTACCCTGCCCTGTGATGCCCGGACTTTCCTCATAAACTAAAACGTTTCCGCTACCGCATAGTCTGCTCAAATTTATTATACCATTTATATTTTGATTTGTCAACTGATTCGTTTGTATGAACAAAAATACGTTGTCTTATTTGTGTGATGTGTATATAATTAGTGAAAGTAATTGACAAAAAATCAAAAAGATTATATAATATATATGCAAGAAATGATAGGGGGTGGGGATTCCTTGATGAATTCTGAACAGAATAATAAAATAAAAAAATTACTGCTGATTTCAGAAAACAGCAGGATTTCCAGCGAGATGGGCACTCTCCTTAATGACAGGTACAGCTTCATCTTTTCGGACAGCATTGAAGCTGGTATACAGCAGCTCGAACAGAATTACAGCAATATTTCGGCAATTCTGCTTGATTCCATGCTTGCTGCCAAAAAAGGCAAGGAGTTTATGGCGAGAGTCAAGGAAGAACCGAGATTCATGTTCATTCCTATAATTCTTGTTGCCAGTGGAATCCCTATGAACGAGGAAATCGAATGTCTGTCACAGGGAGCAGTGGATATCATAGTTCCGCCGTTCCATAAAAAGCTGACTGAGCAGCGTATCGAAAATGCGATCAGGCTGAAGGACTCTGCGTCTTTTTACGAAATTGAGCGTATGCTCATGGCTCTGCCATCAAATATTTACCTTAAAGATGCCGACTGTAAATACGTCTTTGCTACACGTGATTGGTATCATATTGAGCACGATAACGATCCGGCATGGACAATCCGTGGAAAAACAGACGTGGATATCCGAAAGGATACGGAGAATGCTCTTGCTGCAATGGAAGCGGACAAGGAAATAATTCGGACAGGTAAGGGAACTTCTTATGTAATTAAAGTCGGTGCTGACGATGAAGCAGAGTATTTTGAGGTGATAAAGGAACCAGTTAAAGATAAAAACGACAGGGTATGCGGAATTGTCGGGCTTCTCAACAATGTTACTGAGCACGAAAGACTTCGGCGCAGACTAAAAACTGCTGCCGATACTGATGGTCTTACCGGTCTGCTGAATCGCCGGAAAATTCAGTCACGCATCAGAAAAGGTCTTGCGGTCATGAAGGAAAAAGGCGGTACTAGATGTCTTATAATGCTTGATATTGATGATTTTAAACAGGTAAACGATACATACGGACATAATACCGGTGATATGGTTCTGAAAGGTCTTGCGGGAATTCTCATGGATGATGAACTCATCGGAACAGAAGATTTTTGCGCCGGACGGTGGGGCGGTGAGGAATTTATGCTTCTTCTGAAAAATTCTGATCTTGCCGAAGCAAAAAATATTGCCGAGAGGATACGTATAGCATTCAGCAGCATGGATCTTGGAAATATTCCGTCTCAGACGATAAGTCTCGGTGTGACTCAGGCAAATCCTGACGATACTGTTGATTCGCTTTGTTCCCGTGTGGATAAGGCACTTTACAAAGCTAAGAAGTCTGGTAAAAATACGGTTATAGAACTGAAATAATGCATATTTTTATAGTCTCATACTGATACTGGTACAGAGACAGAGTTTACTAATGTGGAATAAAAGACCGGCAGTCTGAAAAGGCTGCCGGTTTTTCTGATATGATAGGTTTTATACTTTGATTAAAGAGTTATTTACTCCATGGGTTTGTATTACTTCCTGAACTGCCTGATGCAAGCTCAGTTCCACCTGAAATAGTTCCGTTAATATAACAGATTTGCGAATTGAGTTCTGCTGCAGGAGTTCCCGTTACAGTTCCGCCTGTATAGAATTTTGCTCCTGTATGGGCGTTACAGCCTGCTGTGAGTGAGGTCACGTTTTTACCTGCGATAAATGAAACAATGACATTTTCACCATCGGCAAGAGTGATTCTTGTGCCTGCATTAGCTGAGCATGATGCAGTAACAGTAGAAGCAAGTTCGCTTCCGCCCATACCTCCGGGACCGCCGCCCATACCTCCAGGACCGCCGCCCATTCCGCCTGAGCCCTTATTTATAACATATACGCCGCCGGAATATGTTTTTGTACCATCACAGTCAAAAGGTTCATTTCCGTTTGTTATAAAGTATCCTCCGCTTATTGTGAGAGTTCCGTTTGAATCGAATCCGTCATGGTCGCCGTCTGAGATATTTACCAGAGCAAATCCGCCTTTGAGATTCAGCGAATAACTTCCTGTGCTTCCGCCGAAACCGCCGGAATTCCAACCGCCGGGAGAAGTATTTCCCGAACCGTCTGCACCGCCGGCTGCATTGTATCCGTCGTCAGTTGAATTTATAATGACAGTTCCGCTGTTCTGAGTAATATTAAGACCTTCGATACCCTCATAACATTTTGTTGTGTAGATAATTATGTCATCAAAAGTATTTTCAGTTCCATTTCCTATTGTGAGATCTGCATCTGAGTGACAGGCATCATCTGCAGTGGCAAGTGAAAGCTTTCCGCCGATGAGAGAGAGATTTCCGGCAGAATGAATACAATCGTCAGAGGAATCAATATTAATATTACCGCCGTTTATTGTAAGTGTACCGTTAGATTTAAGACCCTTTGCGCTTACTTCAGGTTCAGCCGAACTGCTTCCGCCCCATGAGCCAGATGATGCATTTCCGGAGAACGAGCTGCCTTCGTATGTTTCGATGGTGATATCACCGCCGTTTACCGTGATATCCTGTTCAGCCTGTACACCGTCAGCGTAAGAATCAATAGAAACAGTTCCGCCATTAATTGTGACATAGCCCTTGCCTTCATCATCTGCATTGGTTGATGTTATTCCGTCACCAGACCTTGTAGTTATGGTTACAGAAAGATTCTTGAAAGCGTCCTCAACGCCTAAATCGTCTGCATCGCCGATTCTGACGGAATCCTTGCCTCTGATACCGTCGTCAACAGCATTTACTGTGATATTTCCGTTATATATCTTGACATCGTCCTTGCCGACAATACCATCAGCGCAGTTTCCGTTTACAGTAAGATTGCCCTTGCCCTTGAATTTAAGATCATCTTTGCTGTATATTGCTCCGCAATCCTCATCGGCGTTTGTATATGAAGTGCCGTCTGAAATTATATTATCCGTGCCTTTCTTTGCAGTAATTGTACATTCATCGTCAATGCTTGCAATATAAATCGGTGAGTTGTCAGAGCACGAGATTTCCATACCTTCAAGACTGAGCTCGACAGCTTCTTCCGGATATGCTTCCTTGTCAACATCAACTATTATCTGACCATTTTCTAATTCACCGGTAACTATAAATGTTCCCGGTTTTGAGATCGTTATTACGTCAGCGGTTTCATTGAGAGACATTCCAGAACCTTCATAACGGATTGTACTACCTTCAAGATAGATATGCTTTTCTGCAGTATCGTCTTCTGTATCTTCTCCCGTGCCTGCAGAAAGAGCTTGTCTCATCAATACCATATCAAATGCATCAATTACACCGTCGCCGTCCATGTCGGCATTTTCAGGAGCAGTATCAGCTCTGCCTAAAATATAATCACCTGTGCCTTTGAGATTCTCAGCAGTCGGCTGGGCTTCTGTGCTCAGGCTGTTTGTAAGAGAATAAACCGATATTGCAGAAGCACACGATAATGTAACTATTGAAACCGCAGTGATCCTGCTGATATATTTTTTACGGCTTTTCGATTTCATAAAAAACAACTCCTTTTATTAGTGCAAATCCAGACGGCTGTATAATTAAAGGCGATACTGCATAAAGCTTGTGTGAAAGATACGCAGCCGGATAGTATAAAAACTTGCATACCTACTGATGTATGAGAAATTTTTGGAAGAGGGGAGGGAATGCAGCAGTACGCTTTTTTAGCACTGGATTTTTATAATTGTAGTTTACGAAGCTTCATTTTGAAAAACGGGGTATTTCTATAGGTTTGTCTAAAATGATGAAATAATCAAGCTGTGCATAATTGTTTTTTGTGGCTTTAGTGGAAAATGTTGTCTGATTTGGGATTTATTATATCAATACCCCGAATCTATGCAGATTTGTTCGTATTCTATATATAAGATTGCAAATTGAGAATTTATATAGGGGTTATTCAAAGACAGAAGCTTATTTGAAAGGAGAAGCTTTGATGGCTATAAATACATTCAAAAGAAATGAACTTAAATTTCTGCTGAATGATGAACAATATAACGGTATTCTTCCTGTAATTCATCAGTATATGAATCCGGATAAATATTGCATAGGCGGCAAAGAATACGGCATATACAACATATATTATGATACAGATGATAACTATCTGATAAGAACATCGCTCGAAAAACCGTATTACAAGGAAAAAATAAGACTGCGCAGTTATTATTCACCTGCACAGCCGGATGATCTCGTCTTTCTGGAAATAAAAAAGAAAATAGGCGGAATTGTTACAAAAAGACGTGTATCAATGACTCTTGCTCAGGCAGAGGATTTTCTGAAGTACGGGATAATTCCTCCTGAAAGCAGCAAATATATACAAAATCAGGTTATGGCGGAGCTTGTTCAGTTTCTGAAAACGTACAGAATTCATCCTGCACAGTACATAAGCTATCAGCGTTCAGCTTTTTTTGGAAAGGAAAATAAGGACTTTCGTTTGACCTTTGACAGAAAAATTACTGCAAGACGAGATGATCTGACGCTTGCACATGAAAGCTACGGTAATCAGATCATCGGAGAAAATCAGCATCTTATGGAAGTGAAAATCATAGGTTCAATGCCGCTGTGGCTGTCTCATTCACTTTCTGAGCTTAAAATATTCAAAACAAGCTTTTCGAAATACGGTCGTGCATTCAAGGGATATACTCTTGAAAAAATGGTGGAAAATGGAATTCATGTAAATGCACGGAACAGAGAATTCATAAAAGAAAATATGATTTCAGCAAAGTAATAAAGGAGCGTTAAAATAAATATGAATAATCTTTTTAAATCTGTCCTCTCAACAGATTCTCTTACTCTTACTCAGGTAATAATATGCACGCTGAGTGCGGTCGTACTCGGGTTTCTGATATGTATGATATATATGTTTACTCACAGAAAAAGCGGATATTCACAAAGCTATGTTCTCTCAATGGTCATGCTTCCTGCCATAATAGCAATAATAATCATGCTTGTCGGAAATAACATGGCAAAGGCTTTCAGTCTTGCAGGAGCATTTTCACTGATAAGATTCCGAAGTGCTTCCGGCGATCCAGCTGATATCTCATACATATTCTTCTCAGTGGCGATAGGCCTTGCCTGCGGTATGGGATTTGTCGGATTCGGATTTGTATTCCTTATAATTCTTGGAGTTATAATGATACTGCTTAATTTCATCAGGTTCGGAACACCTCCTGTGACCAACATGACTCTTAAAATAACAATTCCCGAGGATCTGAATTATCAGAGACTGTTCGACAGCGTTCTGAATACCTACACCAAATCATGGAATTTAAGACGAGTAAAAACAACGGAATTCGGCAGTCTGTTTGAGCTTATATATGATGTGAATATGATCAATGATGCTGATCACAAAAAATTTATTGATCATATAAGAACTCTTAACGGGAATTTAAATGTAACACTTGTACTTGCAAGAACAGAGGACAGGCTCTGATAAAAATATATTAAAAAGCAATACCCAAACGGGTTTGATCAGATATGTATTCCGTTGAATATCTGCAATGACAGCGTGACATATGCTTTTGATCCTGCTGCGGTGAGGTGTATGCTTCTGAACAATTGATACTCTCTCATTCTTCACTGTAAGAGAGGGAAGTAAGGGTTAAATATAAAATGGGACAAATCAGAAAAACCGCCTCTAGCTATGAGTGCGGTTTTTTCTGTTATTGTACAAAATATTTTCCTGCACAGTTATGGTAATCTTTGGTGTATTCGCAATTAAAAAAGCAGAAAAGAATTTGATGTTGATTTAATATAATAAAAATCCCTGAACCGTCATGATTCGGGGATTTCATTTTCAGCAAACCTCTAGTTGATATGCTGCTTATCAAATCATCAACTTATTGTTTTTTATGTAAACGGTTGGTTGTTATTTGTAAAAAAATCTTTGGTTGCATCCAACAGGGAATTGTGATATAATAATAGCTGTAGACAGATATCCGGATATCTATCGTTCAAAAAACAATTATCAGTTGATTTTTGAGGTGCAAAATAAAATGGAATTGCAATTCAGTAAAAATTTAGTAAAATACAGAAAGATCTGCGGATTGACTCAGGGACAGCTTGCCGCTAAACTGAATGTCACTCCACAGGCTGTTTCAAAATGGGAAAACGGAAGCTTGCCGGATTCGGAGCTTCTGCCGAAAATTTCTGGAATCTTAGGCATTTCTCTTGATGTTCTTTTCGGCATTAAACAGGAACAGGCTGAACAGGAACTTGATCAGCTTATTATCCAGAAAATACGGCAGACACCGCTGAAAGAACGTGCTGATCTTATCATGCAGCTGTATTATACCGCCATTTCGGCATATAACGACTACACCCTTTCAGCTGCAAAATATCCTGAAAATCTTGAACTTGAAACGTATGCAGAATTAAGAACAGATTATGAATGCTCTATTGCACGTCTGAATGATGATCTGAAATACTGCTGTTTTCTTAAAATTCCGGAAAATGGCGTTGATTCCTATACCAAAGCAAGCGATAATATGATTTATCTTTTTCAGACTCTCGCAAACAAGGACGCAATCGAAATCATCCATTATCTCGGAAGTTGTTACCGCAATAGAATGCAGTCACTGGAATTCATTTCCAGACAAGTAAATATTCCGGTAAACAGAGTAAAGAAAATAATGGATAACCTCGACCGTCTCGGAATCGTATGGCGTGTTTCTGCTGATATAAGCGATACTCCGACCATTATTTACGGATACGGTCATAATACGCCTCTCACCTGCCTGCTTGTTATAGCCAAGTCAATTTCAGGATATATAAGATTCCACGACCTTTCTATTGATCAGTATTCACGAGGACCTTTCCGATATACTGCTCCGAAAGAGCTTACGCCCGTTCCCGAAGTATCATTATGGCATGAAGCCGAAGATTAAAATGAGGAGAAATAAAAAATGAAGAAGTATGCGTCACTTTTAACAGCAGTTGTTATGATGGCTGCACCTATGGCAGCGCCATTTGCACCTATTACTGCTGAAGCAGCAGATAAAATGAATATTAATATCGACCTTTCCGCTGAGAAAAAAGCAATCAGCCCCTATATTTATGGTGTGAACCAGTACGGTAACGATCTGAGCAAGGTTACTACAACTGCTTTGAGACAGGGCGGAAACAGAATGACGGCCTACAACTGGGAAAACAATGCGTCAAATGCCGGTTCGGACTGGAAGCACAGCTCTGATAATAACGTTTCTAATTCCGATGATCCCGCTGACTGTGCTATTCAGCTTTCAAAAGAAGCTGAAAGAAACGGTGCTTCATACAAGTTCACAACACTTCAGCTTGCCGGATATGTTGCAGCAGATAAGGATGGTCCTGTCAGCGAAGCAGAAGCTGCTCCGTCAGACCGCTGGAATGAAGTTGTTCTCACAAAGGGAAGCGAATTCGATGAAACTCCTGATCTTACTGACGGTAAGGTATATATGGACGAATATGTAAACTACATCATAAATAAATTAGGAGATTCAACTTCACCTACGGGTATTCAGGGCTACAGCCTTGACAACGAGCCGGCTCTCTGGCATCATACACATGGCAGAATCCACCCTGAACGTGTAACCATCGCTGAGCTTGCTGAAAAGTCCATCGAAATGGCAGCAGCTGTAAAGAAGCTTGATCCTAAGGCAGATATCTTCGGACCGGCACTCTATGGCTATACAGCGTTCAAGAGCCTTGCTGACGACGACTCATCTGATGAGTGGGAAAATATCAAGGCTGAAAACAACTATCACTGGTATATCGACTGCTATCTTGAGCAGATGAAGCAGGCTGAGGAAGAACATGGAATCCGTCTTCTCGACGTTCTTGATATCCACTATTACCCTGAAGCTAAGGGAGACTGCCGTGTATCTGAGTGTAATAATCCTACTCATACTAAATGTGCAGAAGCAAGAATGCAGTCTGTCCGCACTCTTTACGAGGAAGGCTATATCGAGGATAGCTGGATCGGTGAATGGGGAAAAGAAAATCTTCCTATGATCCCTACAATTCAGGAATCCATAGATAAGTATTATCCCGGAACAAAGCTCGCTATTACTGAATATAACTTCGGTGGTAATGATCTTAGTGCTACTATCGCACAGGCAGAAGCTCTTGGATGTTTTGCGGATGCTGGTGTCTATCTTGCAACAAAATGGAGCAGCAACGATTATCAGTTCGCAGGTATCGACCTCTACACAAACTATGATGGAAATGGCAGTTCATTCGGTGATATGCTCATTCCTACAAAAACAGACGATGTATCACTTTCAAGTGCATATGCTTCTATCAAGGGTGATGATCAGGGAACAGTTACAGCAATGATCACAAATAAGGATATGAAGAATACTGAAAATGCTGTTATTAATCTCAAAAACGCAGATACATCATATGAGGCTGCCGCTGTTTATGCAGTTTACGGCGATTCTGCTGAGATCAAGCTTATCGACATCGTTGAAGATGTAAAGGATAACGTAGTTAATGTTGAACTTCCTGCTTATTCAGCAGCTATGGTTGTTATTACTGACGATGCATCTGATTTTGAAGGTCTGGAGCTTTATGATCCTGACAAATTTAAATACGAGACAGAAACTTTTGAAGATATAGAAAACATGATCAATGATAACGGTTACGTTGAAATTCCGATTTCTGATCCTGAGCATCTTGCAAGAATTGATATCACTGCTGATGTAAATTCCAGCGCTGGTTCAAGCTGGGGTACTGCCGGCTGTGCTGCCTGCATCAACGCTGTAGACGAGGACGGTACTAAGTTCTGGACTTCCAAGAGCTATTCTCTGAAACTCGGAAAAGGTTCAACTGCATCTGTTGAGTTCGACGGCACTCTTTCCAACAAAGATGAAATCGTAAACGCTGTTGTTGCTGACGGAAAGATCGAATTGCAGAAATGGTGGGATTCTTCTGAACAGGCTGAAAACGAGGTTGAAGATATCATTTCAGTAGACTACAAAAAGATAGAAGTCGTTTATGAATATGAAAACAAGGCTCCTGCCGCAGACTACGGCGACGCTAACTGCGACGGAGATGTTTCTCTCTCAGATGCTATAATCATTATGCAGTCAATCGGAAACCCAGATACTTACGGTGTAAACGGCTCTGATGCTTCCCATATCACAGAACAGGGAATTATCAACGGTGATGTTGCCAACGTTGGTGACAATCTCACAAACGCAGACGCTCTTGCTATTCAGAAATATCTTCTTAAGCTTATTGACAGTCTGCCAGAAAAATAATAATTAAAAATGAAATAGTCACAAGATCATTTGCTGATCCTGTGACTATTTTTTGTAATGATAAGAAATAATCTATACTGCCTTACTGGATTCCCTTTACTTCATAACCAGCGTCTGTGACCGTCTTGATGAGAACATCATCGGAAACATCGCCGGAAAGCTCGATATACGCACATTTATCCTCAAGCGATACCTCAGCTGAGACACCTTCGATAGCGTTAAGAAGCTTTGTAACCATGCCTGTGCAGTGATTGCACATCATGCCTTCGATCATCATTGTTTTTTTCACGATTTTCACCTCCGGTTCAGTAATATTTATTTCCTGAGTCATCAGCTCAGCTGTATTGCTTTTTTCGCTGCGGAAAAAATTCAGCCTGAGAGCATTTGTCACAACGCAGACTGAGCTTAAACTCATTGCCGCTGCTCCGAACATTGGATTCAGCTGCCATCCGAAAATCGGATAGAATACACCAGCCGCCAATGGAATTCCAAGCGAGTTATAGATAAGTGCCCAGAAAAGATTCTGCTTGATATTCCGTATTGTTGCGCGACTGAGACGAATTGCTTCGGCGGCGTCGCGTAGATCATTCTTCATAAGCACGATATTTGCCGATTCTATGGCAATATCCTGACCAGCGCCGACTGCAATTCCTACATCTGCGGCGGCAAGAGCCGGAGCGTCGTTGATACCGTCACCTGTCATGGCAACACATTCGCCGCAGGACTGAAGTTCACGGATTATGCGTGTTTTGTCTTCCGGAAGAAGATCGGCGCAGACGTCATCTATTTCAAGCTGATTTCTGACAGCTTCGGCTGTTTTGTGATTATCGCCGGTAAGCATTAGAGTTTTTATTCCCATTTTTTTAAGGGATAGAACGGCTTCTTTCGACGTTGGTTTTACTGGATCAGCGATAATAAGTATTCCCTCTGCGATGCCGTCAACAGCAATATACAGTGGAATTCCGCCATTTTCAGCAGATTTTGCGGCTCTATCGGCAAAGAAAGATATATCTGTTCCATGCTGCTCCATAAGACGGCGGTTTCCTACGAGAATTTTTCTTCCGTCGGCAATTCCTGAGATGCCTCCGCCGGGAGTTTCAGTGTAATATGTGCAGTCTGACAGGGTGATATTTTTTATTCCGCAGTATTCTGTGATCGACTTTGCAAGCGGATGTGAAGAATTTACCTCAACAGCACCCACAAGCGGAAGAAGCTCGGATTCAGCTATATTTCGTGTATATACATCCTGTACGGACGGTTTTCCTTCGGTGCAGGTACCTGTTTTGTCAAGTACTACAGTCGTGATATGATGTGCAGTTTCGAGACTTTCAGCCGATTTTATAAGGATTCCGTTCTGTGCACCCTTGCCGGTTCCGACCATGATAGCGGTAGGGGTTGCCAGTCCCAGAGAGCATGGGCACGAGATGACAAGCACAGAAATTGCTGCTGTCAGTGCTGCTGGAAAATTACCTGTAACGGCTATCCATACACCAGCAGTAATGAGCGAAATTGCGATAACGACTGGCACAAAAATGCCGCTTATCTTGTCGGCAAGTCGGGCGATAGGAGCCTTTGAAGCCGAAGCATCCTCAACAAGTGCGATAATTCGTGAGAGCGTGGAATCTTTTTCGGCACGGTCACAGCGGCATTTCACAAATCCGCCAGTGGAAACGCTTGCACTCATGAGAGTATCTCCGACGGATTTTTCAACAGGAATACTTTCTCCGGTCAGAGCTGACTGGTCAACGGAGCAGCTTCCTTCAAGGATAGTGCCGTCGCAAGGAACAGATGCACCGGCTTTAAGCAGGAAAATGTCTCCAACAGCAATTTCAGAGGCAAGAATTTCAGTTTCGATGTCGTCACGTAGAATTATAGCCGTTTTCGGTGCGAGATCTATAAGCCGGCTGACAGCATCGGAAGTTTTTCTTTTGCTTTTAGCTTCAAGAAATTTACCTACAGTAATAAGCGTGAGAATCATTCCACATGATTCATAGTAAAGGTTTTCCATGAAGCTGTGAGCTTCAGAAAGATTACCGTGTCCTATGTGATATGCAGACATATACGTTCCGTATAAACTGTATATAAATGCAGCTGATGCTCCGAGAGCAATGAGACTATCCATATTAGGAGCTCGTCTGAGAAGATTTCTGAATCCGTTGCGGAAGAAATGAAAATTCAGTGCTATAATTGGTATAGTGAGAAGAAGTTGGGTGAGTGCAAGGAGCATCATATTCTCACGTCCGGTAAGGAATTTCGGCAGAGGGGCATTTATCATGTGTCCCATACAGATGTAGAATAAGGGTATAAGAAATAATACTGAACGTATAAGTCTCTGCTTCATCTTTTTGAGATGAGCGGTATCACTGTCTGTTTCTGAGTTGTCAGATTTTGACTGTATGCCTTTTTCTGAAGCTCCGTATCCAGCTTTTTCAACTGCTTGTATAATCTCATCCGTTCCTGTGATACTTTCATCAAATTCTACTTCCATGAAATTTCGGAGAAGATTCACGTTGACTTTAGATACACCATCAAGCCGGCTGACAGCTTTTTCAACGTGAGACTGACAGGCCGAACAGGTCATTCCGGTTATGTCAAATTTTTTATTCTGCATAAAAATACTTCCTTAACAGATTAAAGTCTGAATTTGAAATCCTTATAGCCAAATTTTTCCAGTGTTACGAAATTTTCGTCTGCTTTTCTGAGAATGATATCCGGCAGCGGCATTCCATTGAAGGTATTGTTTTTAACCATTGAATATATCGCCATATCAGCGAAAACAAGCTTGTCTCCAATACTAAGCGGCTCATCAAAGGAGTACTCACCGATAATGTCTCCGGCAAGGCAGGTCTGAGAGCCAAGACGATAGGTATACGGCTTTTTATAGGGTTCTCCGGAGTCCATAAGCGGTGGTCTGTAAGGCATTTCGAGAACATCCGGCATATGACACGCAGCAGATGTGTCCAGAATTGCGATAGGCATATCGTTTTCAGTGAGATCAAGCACCTCAGTTACAAGAAAACCAGCATTGAGAGCGACAGCTTCGCCCGGTTCAAGATATACCTCCAGCCTATATTTATCCTTCATCCGCTTTATGCACTTTTCAAGCAGCGGAATATCATAATCCTCTCGTGTGATGTGATGTCCGCCGCCGAAGTTTATCCATTCCATTTCCGGAAGTATATCACCGAATTTTTCCTCAACTGCTTGTAATGTTCTTTCAAGGTCATTGGAATTCTGCTCACATAAAGTGTGGAAGTGAAGTCCTGTAACGCCATCGAGATCATCACGGCGGAAGTTTTTGTTTGTTATTCCAAGACGTGATTTCGGTGAACAAGGATCGTATATTTCATGTCCTTCCTGAGTAGAAAGCTCCGGATTTATACGCAGACCGATTTTCTTTCCGGCTTTCAATACCCTGTCACGGTATTTGTCAAGCTGTGTAAAGGAATTGAAAATGATATGTCCACAATACGAAATTATCTCATCTATTTCTGCTTCACGATAGGCAGCGGAAAAAACGTGATTTTCCTTTCCCATTTCCTCAAAGCCGAGACGAGCCTCGAAAAGTCCGCTGCACGCTGTTCCTGAGAGGTATTTCCCTATGACCGGATAGACGTGATAGCATGAAAAAGCTTTTTGTGCAAGGAGGATTTTCGCTCCTGTACGCTGTTCAACTCCATGAAGTATTTCAAGATTCTGCATGAGCTTTTCCTCGTCAATTACATAGCATGGTGTGGGAAGGCTCTTTAATTCTGTGATCTTATTCATTTCAGTCGTCAAGGAATTCGTTCATTGTTACACGAACTCTCGGGTTGCCGTTTTCATCATCTTCAATCATTACTGCGTCTTTGATTCTGATGGGTGAGTTAGGTGAAGAAATATCGTTGTCGCTGCCAAGTGAACGTGGAACTTTAAGAAAATCATCAACAACCTCCATACCCTCAGTTACTTCACCGAATGCAGCGTAGTTTCCATCGAGGAAGGAGCATGAATCATCATAGCAGATAAAGAACTGACTTGAAGCACTGTCAGGATTCTGACTTCTTGCCATTGAAACAATACCTCTCTTGTGAGAAAGTGTGTTGTTTACGCCGTTTGAGGAAAATTCTCCCTTGATAGTTTCTTTGCTTCCGCCCATGCCTGTGCCCTGAGGATCACCGCCCTGAGCCATGAATCCCTCAACTACACGGTGGAATATAAGTCCGTCATAGAAACCGTCATTTACGAGATTTTCAAAGTTTTCACAGGTTATAGGAGCGTACTCCGGATAGAGCGTGATTACAAATTCTCCGCCTGTGGATGTTTCTTCTGAGATAGCAGTGTTGCTTTCAGATGATGTATCATCTGAAACAGAAGTGTCTGATTTTGAAGTTTTTTCGTCTGTGCTTACGTCCTTACCGCATCCTGTAAAGATAAACAGTGCGGAAAATGCTAATGCTAATACTTTTTTCATTTTAAATACTCCTTTATAAAAATTATTCATTGCGCTTTTTCTTTTCTCTGCGCTCATTCCTGCGTACATATGCAATGGCTGATATCGGGATTATATACTCGAATCGTGAAGTATCCACAAATTTTATCCAGCCTTCGCCGACTTCTTCAATAATACCTTCGCCATTATAGTACGTTGTAAAACTCTGAGAAAGGATTCCTATTGTACATTTTTCATTTATATATTGTGTAAGAACTTCGTTTAAATTCATTTGTTTTTTCCTTTCAGTTATCAAAACTGATACCAGTGATTTTAGATGTGTTTACAATTGAATCTTCACCGCTGTCTGTGAGCAGAATAAATCCATCACCGACTTCTTTCAGAATGCCATAAAACGTACCTTTAACAGTATGGGCTGTGCATTCTCTTTCAAGATAGCGAAGGAGGGCGTCCTCCATTTTAAATTCCATGATGAGCCTCCTTAATCAACGAGAACAGGGTTGAAATCTTCTTCCCATGGAAGTCCCCATTTGTTGAGAGCTTCCATGAACGGATCCGGATCAAATTCCTCAATATTGTAAACGCCAGCCTTGTTCCACTGACCTGTAATGATCATCATTGCGCCGATCATTGCCGGAACTCCTGTTGTGTAGGAAATTGCCTGTGAGCCGACTTCCTTGTAGCATTCCTGATTATCGAATATTTTGTAGAGATAGTAATTCTTGTCCTTGCCGTCCTTCTTTCCACGGAAGATACAGCCGATATTTGTCTTGCCGACTGTTCTCGGGCCGAGTGAAGCTGGATCGGGAAGAACTGCCTTAAGGAACTGAAGCGGAACAATTTCCTTACCTTCGTACATGATAGGCTCGATAGAAGTCATGCCGACATTTTCAAGGCACTTGAGATGTGTGAGATAGCTCTGACCGAATGTCATAAAGAAGCGGATTCTCTTGATGCCCTTGATATTGAGAGCGAGAGATTCAAGTTCCTCGTGGTGGAGAAGATACATATCCTTTTCGCCGACGCCCTTGAAGTCATACACACGCTTTATCTCCATAGGTTCAGTCTCGATCCACTTGCCGTCCTCGATGTAGCTTCCCTTTGCAGAAACCTCACGGATGTTGATTTCAGGGTTGAAGTTTGTTGCAAACGGATAACCGTGATCGCCGCCGTTGCAGTCAAGGATGTCGATGTAATTTATCTCATCGAAGTGATGCTTCATAGCGTATGCGGAAAATACACCTGTAACACCGGGATCAAAGCCGCTTCCGAGGAGAGCGGTAATTCCAGCCTTTTCGAACTTCTCACGGTAAGCCCACTGCCACTTATATTCGAATTTTGCTGTATCAAGCGGTTCGTAGTTTGCAGTATCAACGTAGTGAGTTTTTGTAGCGAGACAAGCGTCCATGATTGTAAGATCCTGATAGGGGAGTGCAAGATTGAGCACAACATCAGGCTTGTAGCTCTCGATAAGAGCGATAAGTTCATCAACGTTGTCAGCATTTACCTGAGCAGTTTCGATAACTGTCTTTGTTGTAGGCTGGAGCTTTTCTTTAAGGGCATCGCACTTGGATTTTGTACGGCTTGCGATCATAATTCCCTCGAAAACCTCGCTGTTCTGACAGCACTTGTGAATTGCTACGGAAGCTACTCCTCCGCAGCCTATTATCATACATTTTTTCATTTTATTTTCCTCCTGAAATTAATATTGTTTTATTGATATTCATCAGTTTCATCGTATGTTGAAACCTCGTCAATACAATCGGTTGATACATCGTCGAGATGATTAATTGTATTACTGCTGTTCTTTTTTTCCAATAACGCCAAAACAAAGATAAAAATGCCCATGCCTAATAAAAGTAGACCAATTATAATTGTGAATATATGGCAAAATTTACTCCATGTTTCTCCTTTGGTATAGCCGGGAATAAATATACGGGAAGACGTTATCGGATCTATATAGATTTTCACAGTATCCCCGATTTCATATGTTCCCTTTTTTTTATAAACATCACCTGTATATTTGTAGTTTCTTCCCTGATATTCAAATTCAAATACCGGAGCAATTTTTGAACCCTTTTCATTAAGTCTTGTTACAGTGGCTTTGGTTGAGAAGGAACAGTCTTTTTTTAACTCATCATAATGAGTACTATCGCTCATTCCAAAATATAACATTACACATCCGAATATTATGAAAATGAATGCTACTTGAAGATAGTTAACAGGCTTAGGCACTGCAGTTTTTTTTATTGATCTGTTCATAAATATTCACCTCACCAGGTCATCTTACTGATATCCATCGGTTTCGTCATATACTGAAACTTCATCAACACATTCAGAAGTTTCTTCAAATGTTGAAACACCGTCAGTGAATTCATCTGGCATATTACTGCTGTGATTGGATACTGTTTTTTTGCGTCCGCTTCTTGAAAGTGTAACAATTATGATTATCAGTGGAATAAGCATGCCGATTCCGCCTATAATCTGGAAAACTCTGCCCACCATTGTTGTTGCCTTCTCATGCGGACTGTAGATACGGTCGGGATTTCCCGGCTCTACGAAAATCTGCACGTTATCTCCAACTTGTAACGGCATAGGACTTGAATAAGTATTGCTCTTTATTTTGTATGTCATGCCGTTGTATTCGAATTCATACACGGGAGCATATGTTGTACTGTCGCTTGATATCGATCTTGCCATATCACAAACAACTGCATTTACCGGTTCAGTGCAGACTTTTTTCGCTTTTCCCTGAATATTTGATATAACTGTTCCTATAAAAAAGAAAATCGAAAAAAACATTACTAAAAACAACGGAATAATAATTTTCATTATACGCAGCTTTTTTTCCACATATCCAAACGGATTAACCGGATGTCCGTTTACTGTAAATTGTTCTTTAAAAATTTTGTGCATAGCGTTTACCTCATGACAGAGCCAGAAGCATTTCTCTGATTATCTTACAGGCAACTGCTGTTGAAACACCGCTCTGATCGTAAACGGGACTAAGCTCATTGACGTCGCATCCCACTATATTCAGCTTGCTGCATACAAGTGTGAGAGCTTTGCGGAGTTCATCAAAGGAAACTCCACCAGCTTCGGGAGTGCCCGTTCCCGGAAATACAGACGGATCAAGAACATCAAGATCAACAGTGAGGTAAACGTTTTTTCCTTTGAGCTTTTCAACTGTTTCCTCAAGACCGTCAAAATTGAACTTATGCATTTCAGTATGCTCGTCAGCAAAGAAGAATTCCTCACGGTCGCCGCTTCTGATACCGAACTGGAAAATATGATCGTCCCCAACAAGCTCGTGGCATCGTCTGAGAACACAGGCGTGGGAGAGCTTTTGTCCGAGATAATCATCACGAAGATCAGCATGAGCGTCAAAGTGAACAATGTAAAGATCATCGTATTTTTCCTTGACTGCCATAACAGAGCCAAGAGTTACAAGATGCTCGCCGCCGATCATGAACGGAGTTTTTCCGTCCGTGAGTATCATATCGGCTCTCATAGCGATATCAGCAACAGCACGGTTTGTACTTCCGAACGGAAGCTCCAGATCACCGCTGTCAAAGTAGCTGTAATCGGTCATATCCTTGTTCTGGTAGGGACTGTATGTTTCTATACCGAAGCTTTCATTTCTTATCGCCGCCGGAGCAAAGCGTGTTCCCGGACGGAAGCTTGTTGTTCCGTCAAAGCCGGCACCGAACAGAACTATTTTTGCGTCCTTGTATTCGCTGTCACAGGCGATAAATGTAGATATATTCTTTTGAAGCATTGTTTTTTCTCCTTTTTACTCAACATCCCTGAGCATTTCCTCAACGTAGTTGGGGAGACAGAATGCTCCGGCATGAAGCCTTGTGTTGTAGTACTTTGTTTTAAGTCCGAGCAGATTCCACTTTGCAGCGTTCAGATCGTGCACGGGATGATATTTCTTTGAGGCGAAACCGAAAAGCCAGTGACCTGACGGATATGTGGGAATATGCGCCTGATACACACGGCTTATAGGAAAGCTCTCGACAATGCGCTTGTGTGATCTCTGCATAGCGGCTGCATCCTCATCATAGAACGGACTTTCATGCTGATTGACCATGATTCCGTCCTCACGCAGAGCCTTGAAGCAGCTGCCGTAGAACTCCTTTGTGAAAAGTCCCTCGCCCGGTCCGAAAGGATCAGTCGAGTCAACGATAATGATATCGTATTTGTTTTCACAGCGGCGGATGAACTTCACTCCGTCCTCATAGTAGATATGAACACGCTCATCGTTAAGACGACAGGCTGTCGAGGGAAGATATTTACGGCAGACTTCGATTACAAGCTCGTCTATTTCCACGAGATCAATTGATTCTACCGAGGGATAACGTGTAAGTTCTCTGATAACGCCGCCGTCGCCGGCACCGATAACAAGGATATTTTTAGGGTTCGGATGAACTGCCACTGGAACATGAGTTATCATTTCGTGGTAGATAAATTCGTCCTTTTCGGTAAGCATCATGTAGCCGTCGAGAGTGAGAAAACGTCCGAATTCCTTTGAATCAAACACGTCGATACGCTGGAATTCGCTGTTTCCGGTATAAAGCTGACGGTCAACCTTTATTGAAAATTTTACATTCGGAGTATGTCTCTCCGTGAACCATAATTCCATGTAATCCCCTCCTGTTTATCATAAATCGTGATTTATCTGTTCTTCTCCATTCTGATTATGTGTTCATTATCGGGTTCGGAAATACCATTTTTGAAGTGATAACCCATCTTCAGATAGAATGGTACACCGGTTATTGACGCAGGAATTTCAATTCTTCTTGCACGCAGAAAATATATATCATTCTCAAGCGTATCAATAATTGCACGTCCTATATCTTTTCCCTGATATTCAGGCAATACGAAAATAGTAAATAAGCTGCTCTCGTCCTCTTTGCCCCAATATGGTCCGATAGCTCCGCAGCCGATAATCTTTTTCTGTTGCTGAACCACATAAAAATGCGTCCAGCTTGCTCTTTCGATAACGTGCTGAGGTGTCTGACTTTCAATGAGTCTCTCCATTAATTCAATAGGATAATCCTTCACATTTGATATACGGATTGTATTTCTGATTAATTCAGAAACAGCAACTGCATCAGTCTGTTCAAATGGTCTGATATTCATTCTCATTTCCTCCTGTAAATTCTTATTTAAGCACATTCAGTCCCACGATATAAAATCCGAATATCTGTAATGTTCAGATTCTTTCACAATTCGGATTGTTAAGAATTTCGTATCGATAAGGCTGTAATAAATTCTTTTTTCATATGACAAATGACTCATGGCTCCTGGATTTATTTCGTGGATCTGATAAATATATCTACCTGATTTTTCGTTGTGAATTAATTTACGTCCGTAACAGTTTTCACGGATAATGAAAAGCAACCTCGAAAAACAGCAGATAAATAGCAGAATAATAAGAATGATTTTAGATGATTTTTTCTGCATTTTTTTAATACTTATTATTGTAATTATAATCGGTATGACGAAAATAAAATAAGAAACTGCTCCATTTATTTCAACAAAATTACCATAAGCTATAGCTGCCGTAAAAATATCAAGGATAAAAACAAGCAGAAAACAGACTTTTGATTTTGTCATATCTTTTTCTCCTTAAACAAGAACATTTAAACGTTCAATGTTGATATCCTCAGTACCGGTAAGCTGACAGCCTTTTTCCTTGGCATAGCGGATGTAGTCGATAATTTCCTTTGTTACAAGCTCGCCGGGAGCAAGAATCGGAATTCCCGGAGGATAGCACATAACGAACTCTGAGCATACATGACCGGGAGCTTCATCAAGCGGCAGAGATACCTTTTCGGCATAGAAAGCCGTTCTCGGAGCTTCTGCAACAACAGGGGAGATATACTCCTGAGTAAGCATATCAGCACCCGATCTGCCGAATCTTCGCTTTATTTCCGAAAGAGCACTTATAAGACGTTCAATATCACGCTTGCGGTCGCCTACAGAAATATACGCAAGGATATTTCCGATATCACCGAATTCTATCTGTATATCGTATTCATCACGGAGGTAGTCGTATACTTCGATGCCGGCAAGTCCGACAGGCAGAGTATACACACTGAGCTTTGATACGTCAAAATCGAAGATGCTGTCGCCGTTGATAAGCTCCTTTGAGTATGCGTAATATCCTCCGATGCTGTTAATCTCGGAACGTGCATATTCAGCCATTTCGACTGTTTCAGCGAATATCTCACGTCCCATGAGAGCGAGTCTCTTTCTGGAAATATCAAGGCTTGACAGCAGAAGATAGGAGGCACTTGTAGTCTGCGTGAGATTAATTATCTGACGCATATAATCGGCATTTACAGCCTTTCCCATTACAAGGAATGAGCTTTGGGTGAGACTTCCGCCAGACTTATGCATACTAACTGAAGCAATATCCGCACCCGCATCCATAGCGGAAACGGGAAAATTCTCTCCGAAGTAGAAGTGGGTTCCGTGAGCCTCATCAACAAGAACGAGCATATTGTGAGCGTGAGCAAGTTCGGTGATACGGCGCAGATCGGAACAGATACCGTAATATGTGGGGTTATTTACCATAACAGCTTTGGCATCGGGATTTTCCCTGATAGCCTGTTCAACCTGTGAAACGGACATTCCGAGAGCAATGCCGAGCTGATTATTTACATCGGGATTGACATAAACCGGAACAGCTCCGGTAAGAATAAGAGCGTTGATTGCGCTTCTGTGGACGTTTCTGGGCATGATTATCTTGTCTCCGCTCTTGCAGGCGTACATTATCATGCTCTGGACTGCGGAGGTAGTTCCTCCGACCATGAAGAAAGCGTTTGCCGCATGGAAAGCTTCAGCGGCGAGATCTTCGGCGTCCTTGATAACAGAAACGGGATGACAGAGGTTGTCCAGCGGCTTCATGGAATTTACATCGACATTCATGCAGTCTTCGCCGAGAAATTCCGTAAGTTCCATGTTTCCACGACCACGCTTGTGACCGGGAACATCAAAAGGGACAACTCTCATTCGTCTGAATTTCCGCAGAGCCTCATAAATTGGTGCATTAATCTGAGAAAGAGCCATTTCCGAACACATTCCTTCCGCTGAAAATTTCTATCATTTCACGGCGCAGAGCATTTGTGATATCAAGGCGGCTTCTCGGTGAGAGCTCACGGACATCGGTGTTGAAGAGGTAATTCTGAAGCTCGATTTCCTTTATGAGCATTTTTGTATGGAACATATTTGCCTGATATACATTGATATCCACTGCGTCGTATTTGTCGAGGGTAGCCTCGTTTATGTAATTCTGGATAGAAGTTATATTGTGATCTATGAATAATTTCTCGCCGCTGAGATTTCTTGTAAAGCCTCTAACACGATAGTCCATGGTGATGATATCGGAATCAAAGCTTCCTATGAGGTAATCAAGGGCGGTGAGGGGAGTGATCTTTCCACAGGTAGCAACGTCGATGTCAACACGGAATGTAGCAATGCTTGTATCGGGATGATACTCCGGATATGTGTGGACGGTAACATGACTCTTGTCGAGATGAGCAACGGTTTCGGTTCCGCCGGCTGGGATCATAGTATCATCAGCGATAAGGAAGGTAGCAGAAGCTCCCTGAGGATCGTAGTCCTGACGGGAAATACTGAGCACCTGAGCGCCTATCATTTCGGTCAGATGAGTCATAATATCGGTGATACGTTCAGAATTATAAACCTCATCAACATAGGCAATATAATCAAGCTGAGCTTTTGGGGTTCGGGCATAGCAGACATCATATATATTGAAGCTCAGGGATTTTGTAAGGTTATTGAAACCATAAAGCTTTAGCTTATTTTCCATAAAACACCTCAAAAATAAAAAAGTACAGACTTTTTTCAGCCTGTACTTAGTGACAAAAACAAGGAGCTTAAGAAGCGTGGAGCATAGATGTGCTCTGAGCAAAGATACCTTTTACTACTCTTATTGACCTTTCACAAGCTGAGAAAAAACTCATAAAATTAATTCAATAAGGCAACAGAAGTTGCCAGCCGGAGTTCCGGCGGTCGGCATTTGACCAGCTGTCCGTATGGCATTGACCCCAAAGGGGTGGTCAAAAATCATGCTCTGAAACAATCGCTTCTTTTGCAGTTTAACATATTATATCACAAAATTCACGGCTTGTCAATAGAAATAATTTTAATTAATAACATCATAGATAAACCTTGAAACATTATTTAATAGGTGATATAATATCCTGAGAAAAAATTATTCCAGAGTGCACAATTTCAGTAACTTCGATTGTGTAGTAAGTAGAAAGACATTCCGGAGATCTTTCAACAGAAAAAGGGTGTGATATAGGATGAATGATGAAAAATTTACAGCATTATACGCATTTGATACATTCGGTCAGCTTGTACTGAGAACAGCCTATTGCTGTGTCGGAAATTACAGCGAAGCGGAGGATATTTCACAGGAGGTATTCCTCAGGCTTCACGAAAACCCAAGAAGCTTCAACGATGACGAGCACCTCAAAGCATGGCTTCTGAGGGCAGCAATAAACCGCTGTATAAACTACAAGAAAAGCTGGAGACAAAAAGTTCGCACAGAACTTGACTCAGTTCCTGAATCGGTCATGTCGGAGGATTCAACAAAGTCAAGAGAACTGAGAGAAGCTGTTGCGGCACTTCCTGAAAAATATTCGTCTGTGATATTTCTTTACTATTACGAGGGATATTCGATAAAGGAAATTGCGTCGATACTTGAAAAAAGCGAAAATACTGTAGGCTCGCTTCTGCGCAGAGGGCGTGCAAAGCTGAAAATCGAGATAGAGGAGGCATGAAAATGAAAAAAGATGATTTCCGCAAAATCTATGATGAAATAGATTTTACAGACGAATTCAAGGCGAAAATGAGAAAAAAGCTTTCCGAACCGGCACAAATGAGAATGACATCCGATGAATATGAATATACAGTTGAAGGAGTAGACACAATGAGAAGGAATAAAATTATGCATACAGTAGGCGC
Organism: Ruminococcus sp.; assembly: GCA_017461395.1. Taxonomy (GTDB): domain Bacteria; phylum Bacillota; class Clostridia; order Oscillospirales; family Ruminococcaceae; genus Ruminococcus. Next base: position 2,957 of record JAFTYF010000028.1, on the reverse strand, counting down.
AATTGCAGCCTGCGGCGTACTTGTTACCGCGGCAGGAGCAGTAGGATTCGCAATGAAGGGCGCTTCAAAGAATAATTCGGAGCCTATGAACTCAGCATCTGATGAAACAACAATTCCTGTTCAGACAGAGGTTTTATCAACAATTGTAACAGGTGAAAAATCAACTGAAACCACAACAGAAGCAGTAACAGAAGAACCTACAAAGATTATAATCGATTCCGAAAACAGCACATATTTCAACAAGCTCGGACTTCCAGATATTGATCCTGAAAATGATACAGACGAAGAACTTATCGAAGCAGTAAGAAAATATGTTGCAGCCGCAGATGATTACAGCTTTGATACAATGCTGCCGTTCAGCTATCCGGAAACTTACGCAGAACAATGGTATGATGATTTAAATATTACTGTAGATGATGCGGTGAAACGTGGAGACATGATTATTGATAGTAAAAATATGTGGTACTATGCTTTCAAAGAAGACAGCCTTACTCTTGAAGGTATCAAAGAGGATGTACTTTCTGTATATTCAGAGGATTACAGCCTCCTTGATGAAATATGGAGCAGTTTCAAGGAAGAGAACGGAAAGGTTTATTGTAAATTTACCGGCGGAGATTTCGCGGGTTTCCTCGATTTTTCTGATTCGAGAATAGAAATCAAGAGCAAGGATGAAAATAAAATTGTTGCCGATGTTTATGTGGATTTCACTGACTGGATTACAACTGGTTACCATGACTACTATGTTCCCGATGAAATGCAGTATCTTTTCCCCGAGGATTATAGGTATGAATATCCTCTGCAGATTACACTTGTTTGCGAAAACAGCGGCTGGAGAGTATCTGAATACACTAATCGTACTGATATAGTAACGGAGTCATTAGAAGCTTGTCCTGAATATCAGGCTGTAAGAGAATATCTCAACAAAGATCAGAATGAAAACAAACTTACAGACTACAGCGGTTTTGTTGGTACATGGAATAACGAACCTGATGCACCTGGATATGAACTTAATATTGAATCTATAAATGACGGCATCGTTACATTTAATCTTAGCAGCTATCGTATGTATTCAACAGGGTCTATAACAGCAGATACTCACGGTACCGGAGATCCTACAGCGCGTATTGCAACATTTGATACTTTCGGAGATGAAAATGAACCTGGAATCAGAGGTTATATATATTTCCGTGATTCTGACAGTGTATATGTGGCTGTTCATGAATCTGCTTATCCTTATTCAGAACCGATTGAAGCGGTTTTATACAGAAAATGATTGATATTCACAGAACAGAAGAAATTATAAAAGGGCGGAAATTTCCGCCCTTTAAGTTGTGTATAATGCTATTGTGTCTGGTTTTAAACTTCCTTATTGCGCTGATTTTTCAGCTTTAAGCGCAGTTTATCGGAAATAAGTGCTATGAATTCTGAGTTTGTCGGTCGGCAGTTGTAGAAATCAGGGTTGTATCCGAACAAAGCAGTAATTTCAGCAGAACATCCTCTGTTCCATGCGATTTCAATTGCGTGTCTTATGGCACGCTCTACCCTTGACGGTGTTGTGTCGTATTCCTTTGCAACAAGCGGGTATATCTGCTTTGTGATCGAATCTAAAAAGAAGTTATCAGACAGCGTAGAGAGAATTGCAGTACGCAGATAATGATATCCCTTGATATGTGCCGGAATACTGAGTCTCTGAATAGTGTTCGTTACAAGAATTTCCTTGTCACAGCAGTCTGAGGAAATAGGTCTTGAGTAAACAGATTTGATAATCGTGCAAAGAGTTTCAGGTTCGAATGGCTTCATAAGAAAGTAAGAAGCTCCGTTTTCAATTACCTGACGCTCAATGTAGCTGTTGTTTACATCACTGACAATTATGAAAGCAGGCGGATTTGACAGCATATTAATAACCCGCTGCATAAGTGTCATGGAATCAGATTCCGGTAATTCAAGGTCGATCACGACAACATCCGGGTTGTCCCTGATGATGGAATTGAGTACGGAGTTGATATCCTTGCGTCTGGTGAATGCTGCGATCCCCATTGTTTTCAGTGCCGAGGCTATTCTTACTCCGTAGTCAGCAGTGGTGTCTCCAATAAGTACTTTGATTTCGGTTGATGTGTCCATTTTTTGTCTCCTCATTTTTATATGAATATATTTTTCGCAGTGATAATTCTTGCATTGGGGATTTATCAGTATTCTCCGGCGCGGATTTTGCTTAATTATCAAAAAAACCATATTTGACAGAAAGCATTTAATATTTGTCTGTTATCAGCAAAATCCGCCGGAATACTATATAATTCTCGTCAGCTGCAAGAATTATATGCGAAATTTTCGATGTCTTTTTTAAGCATGAATTATTTGCTTTACTGACATCGTTTTATATTATACAACAAGCAAACAATTATTTCAAGAGGAAAAATGTCGAGTAATGTCGAAGACGCCTAAAGAATATCAATTTTGTATATAGCGATAATAATTAAAAACATTGTTAATAAATTGTATAACATTATAACAATGGTTTTGTTATAATAAAAACTTTTTAAAAAACTATTGACTTTTGTAAATAATCAGTGTATAATATATAACGTTGATGCGAGTGTGCTGGAATAGGCAGACAGGCACGTTTGAGGGGCGTGTGTCAATCGACGTATGGGTTCAAGTCCCATTACTCGCACCATATATGGACAGATGGCTGAGCTGGTCTAAGGCGCACGACTGGAACTCGTGTATACGTTAATAGCGTATCGAGGGTTCGAATCCCTCTCTGTCCGCCATCTATATGTGACGAAAAAGATCACATGCCAAAAAAGTCCGATTTTTCGGACTTTTTTGCGTATATGGACACTAAAATTTCATTCGCAAAACCGTGGATAACCTAAGGTCTTTTTCGAGTGTTTTTGGGACTTGAACGGGCGTTTTTTCATTTTCAAGAGAAATGAGAGCAGATTTGGAGAGAAATT
>JAFTYF010000027.1 GCA_017461395.1 Ruminococcus sp. | reverse complement strand
TTTCTTTTTCTTCTTTTTCTTTTCACCGTCTGTTTCTTCGGTTTCCTCATCCGGAGAAGCTTCAACCTCCGGCTCGTTTGCATCATCGCCGCCGGTATAGAATCCTGTCTGAGCCTGTCCATTTCCGGAGTATCCCTCTGCATGAGCCTGAGCTGCACTGACTGTTGATTGCTGTACAGCGGTATCCGTCGTCTGTATTGGAGTTTCCTCAGCTGTCGGAGTATCATAAACGATATCCGTTGGCGTATCAGACTTTTTCTTCTTTTTGGATTTTTTCTTTTTCTGAGGCTTGGATTTCTTTTTCTTTGACGGCTTTTTCTTGGATTTCCGTTTTTTCAGCCAGCCGAGAATACCTCCGCCCTCCGAATCCATGACGTTTATCAACCACAGATTCACCTTGAATTTCAGCTTTCCGCCGATAAAGCTCACCTCTCCGCCTACCGGCATTATGAGCACCAGCAGTATCAAGCCGAGTACGGCAAGAAGTATAAATAGCAGAATTTTAAGTATAATCATTTCCTGCCGTTCCTTTCGTTAATCTTCTTCATTGTCGGGAATATCAGCGACAGTCTGCCCAGTCAGCGGAGGAAGCTCAGATACAGAGCTCAGTCCGAAGCTTCGCAGAAATACCGGTGTTGTACGGTATATAAGCGGCTTTCCGGGAACGTCAAGACGTCCGGCTTCTTCGACAAGTCCTTTTTCTATGAGATTATTTATTACAGAGGAGCTGTCGATTCCTCTGACGTTTTCAACAAAGCCCTTTGAAACAGGCTGATTATAAGCAATTATTGTAAGAGCTTCCATTGCGGCATTTGAAAGCGGGGCAGATTTTTTTGTTTCAAGAGCAGTCCTGATCTGCGGAGCAAATTGCTCACGGGTGCACATCTGATAACTGCTGTCAAGCTTTTTTATGCAGATTCCGCTGCCGCTGTCATTGTATCGCTCGTTCAGGAGCCTTATCATCGCCGGAATTGTTCCTGCATCCATATCACACGCTTCGGAAAGACGGAGAAGCTCTACAGGCTCGCCGCTTGCAAAGAGGACAGCCTCTATTGCGCCGAGTTTTTCTTTGACTTCCATTGTTTTTTTCCGTCCTTTCTACCCTTGAAATATATCGTCATATTGTCATCGCTTATTGTGATTCTGCCGGATTTTGTCAGCTCCAGCACTGCAAGGAAGGTTGCTACTCTTGCCGAGCGGTCGGTCACTCCATGATAAAGACAGTCCATAGACGCTTCACCAGTAGAATAAAGCTCTCTGAGAATATGCACCACCTTGGAAATAACGGAAACGATTTTACGCTTAACAACGGAATTTATCTTATTCTCCGCCGTCTGACGTGTTATTTCCGTTTTTAGAGATTTTCTGGAAATACCGCTGTATGCCATAACAAGGCATCCCGGATCATGAACGAGCCGGTAGGTCATATCCGCCTTGATCTTCATTGGCTTACGGACGAAAATATTTCCGCCCACGAAAGCTCCGGCAAGCCGCTGTGCAGCTATCTTGCAGAGGGAGTATTCGATAAGTGCACCTTCAAGTTCCTTTTTGAGCTGCTCTGCCTCCTCCGGCTGAGGAAGCAGCGATGCTGTTTTGATATATATGAGCCTTGCTGCCATTTCAAGAAATTCTCCGGCAAGCTCTAAATTCTGTTCCTGCGCCTGATCTATATAGGCAAGGTATTGCTCCAGCAGCTCAGATATCTCGATATCGCAGATATCAAGCTTGTGCTTTGTAATGAGACTGAGCAGCAGATCGAGAGGTCCTTCAAAAACCTCAAGCTTGAACGAGATAGCATCCATGGCTTAACCTCTGTATTCGGGTATCCATGAGGTGAGACGCCACACGAAGTTCTCAACGACATCGCTGAGGAAATACAGCGGATTGTATTGGCTGTCGATATTGCTGAATACAACAAGGAAAATCAGAAATCCTATCTGTATCTCACGCTGATGCATATAGAACCAGCGGTCAAATTTTTCGTTGGTGAAGTAGCGGAGCACGTTGAATCCGTCAAGCGGAGGAAGCGGTATGAGATTGAACAGCGCAAGTCCGACATTTACCGAAACAAGGAATTCCAAAAGAAGCAGCACACAGAACATCGGAGTTACACTGTCATTTATTGCATATTCATAAATTGCTTTATATCCTGCTTCAGTAGCAAATATTCCTGAGTAAGCGAATGCCGCTGCTATTGCCGCAAGAAGATTTGAAACAGGTCCGGCAAGAGCAGTGAGAGCAAATCCGGCACGGTATTTCTTCATTCTAAGCGGATTCACCGGAACGGGCTTTGCCCAGCCGAAACCGGTAAGCATTATCAGCACCGAACCAAGCGGATCGAGGTGAGCAAAGGGATTTACCGTAAGACGTCCCTGACGCTGAGCAGTATCATCCCCCATAAGACGTGCAACTCCGGCGTGTGCTGCCTCGTGCAGAGGAAGCACGAGTAAAATCGTCAGTGCACGGGCAAAATATTTGAGAAAAAATTCTATATCCATACTTATCCTTTCATGAAGCTTAATTCAGGAACCGTCCCCGCAGAGAATATTCCAGCCAACGAGATAATAAATTCCCATACTATTCTATTATTATACAACATCCCGATCATTTTTTCAAGCTATAAATGAAATTTTTTACTTCCTGTCACAAAATTTCTGTACTAAACAGACTTTTTGAAATTTTTTTGGATTTTTTTTAAAAAAAGACTTGCTTTTTTCCAAAAGATGTGGTATGATATTAATGTTGTATTTTTTGAAACAATTAAGGAGGTGCAACCTAATGGCTAAATGTGAAATCTGCGGAAAGGGCGTTACTTTCGGTATCAAGGTATCCCACTCACACAGACGTACAAACAGAACTTGGAAGCCTAATGTAAAGCGTGTAAAGGCTATCGTCAAGGGTACTCCTTGTCATATCTACGCTTGTTCAAGATGTCTGCGTTCAGGCAAGGTTGAAAGAGCATAATTTCTGTAAAATGAAAGAAATATGGAGCGTTCCGCTGAGAACGCTCCTTTTTCTGTAGCAATATCCCCTTGTACGCAAAAAAGGAGCCTTGAATGGCTCCTTTTCAAAATTATTTTGCGTATTCTGCAAGTCCTGCGATCTTCTGGCTCTTGATTGCATCTGCAACTATGCCGGCAATGATATTTGCACCCTTTTCGCAGAAATGTGTTCCGTCTGTAGAACCTGATACTGCACCCATAAGGTGATAGCTCTTTGCTGTATCATAGCCTATCTTATTGTAATGGCTTACCATGAGAGAGTTGAGGTCGATGCATGGAATATTATACTTTGCAGCAAGCTTCTTGCAAGCGTCGCAGTAATTATTGTAGCTGTTCACGAACTTTCCGCCGGAGTACGCCTTCATTCCGATAACAGTAGTCACAAGAATAGGTGTTGCCCCCTTTGCCTGCGTATCCTTGATGAATTGAGTCATGTACCACTCATATGTGCCTTCTTTAGGATTATCAACGTTTCCGCCTACAGGAGCATATCTCTCTGCCTTGTTTGACGCCGCATCGTTGATTGCGAACTGTATCAGTACGAAATCTCCTTCCTTAAGGCTGTTTGTGATAGTCTTGAATCTTCCCTCATCATAGAAGCTCTTTGAACTTCTGCCGGCAAGAGCCTGATTTGAAACAGTTACATTGCTGTTGAAATAGCTCTGGAGATAGTATCCCCAGCCCTGCTGAGGAGCATAGCTTGCCTTGTAGCTCTGAACAGTTGAGTCACCTGCAATGTAGATAACAGGCTTATCTGAAACAACAGGATTCTTCTCCTCTGAAGAAGGATCGTAAATCTCAGCGATCGGCTCATCTGTAAGCTGAAGTGTCAGTGTATCGAAGTTGGGTGATCCGCCGTCTGTTATGGATACCATTTTAATAGTGTTTGTACCTGCTTTAAGCGGAAGAACGATTCCTCTTTCTGCCCATGTTGTCCAGCTTCCTGTGCCGGTAAAAGGCTGTACCCAGTATGAGCTTGTGTTGCCATTGACATAGACACTCATCTTTCTGTCAGTGTCAGTGCCGTTTGCAACTCTGAATGCTGCATAATAATTTCCGTCCTGCGGAACATTTACTGTCCATGTGATATTACTGTCAACAACATTATCGAGATTTACATAACCATCCTTTGTGAAGCCCTCGTTGGTGCTTTCCTCAGTTCCGAGCTGCCAAGTCTGATCGAGAGCAAAGTAAACGCTGGTGGGTTCTTCCTGCTGAGGAGGATTATCCTCAACTTCAGGAAGTGTTTCGAGTTTGAGAAGTACTCTCTGGATAAACAGTGCGTCAAGGTTTGTAACGCCGTCGCCGCCGCCTGTAATATCTGCGTTGATAAGTCCTTGTGCTGTGATATGTCCCTTATCAGAACCATTCACACCAAATGCGTCAGGATTTCCGATATACTGCATGATAAGGATAGCGTCAGAAAGATTTACGGTCTGATCGTTGTTTACGTCGCCGGGAGTCTTTTTTGTACCGGGATTTGCAATAGTAGTTGTTGTCTGCTGTACAGGAGGCTTTGCTGTTGTAGTAGTTACAACTGCGGGAGGATTTCCTGTAGGAGGTGTAACTTCTTCAAGAATCCATTTCTGGTTGTTTCCGCCGTTTACTGCCCACTGCTGGATATTTGCGCCGGCTTCAGTTGACTTTGCATTTACCTCGACTGCGCCGCCGTCGCCGGAACATCTTGAAACGATAGTATAGCTTCCGTCGCCGTTATCAAAGAAACGGAACCACTGTGCTCCTGTATTAGTGTTTGTGTTGATAGTAACGTTTGCGCCATTATCTGCGCTTCCGTTTACAATATCAAGAAGATATGTGTTCTGATCGCCAAGATATGACCATACCTCGTAATAATTGTATCCCTTGTGCTTCAGACGCCATGTATTATGTACAGCTGAGCCTGTTGCGCCCCACTGCTGAACATTTGCGCCGGCTTCTGCCTTCTGCTCAGCTACTTCGAGGTAAAGTCCGCTGTTTACATTCTTGAACATATAAGCCTTGCTTGTATCCATTTGGCTCGGCTCATTTTCAGCCGGAGGATCATCCGGAGTGTCTGTCGGAGGAGTTCCGCTGCCGTTGATATCTACAAGACCTGCCATAAGTTCAGCAAGCTTCTGAGCACCCTTTGTGCTCTGGTGAAGATCATCAGCTGAGCCGTCATTCTTTGTTGCGTAATAGGAAGCCATTGCGTTATACCCCTGTGATACGCCAAAGTCCTGCCACGCCTTGAAAAGATCGACTACCTGTACATTCTGCTCCTTACCGATTTTGTCAAGTTCGCCGCCGAACCAGCGTCCGCCGAGAAGAGGATTTTTGTTAAGATCGCTTCGTCTGCCCTGCTGCTTAACAAGGATAACTTCAACGCCCTTTGCCTTTGACTTCTTTACCATATCTGTAACGGTATTGTAGTACTCAGTAGCATTTGAGTAGTTTGTATCATTAATACCTATAGAAATAATATATACATCGCCTGTTTTTCCGTATGTTTCAATAGGCTTGAACTGTCCAGCGCTCACAAATCCCTTTGCATACTGTCCGCTTGCAGCCATGTTGCGGACCACATAGCCCTTGGATGAAACGTGGCTTCCGAAGAACTGTCCCCAGCCGTGCTGCGAGCTTGCGGATGAGTTGTAGTAGTTACAAACTGTTGAGTCTCCGCAGATCCAGATTGTAGGATTTGTAGCTCCGGTTGTATTGAGCTGCTTGATATCAATCGCACTGATAGAGAAAGCTGTACCTGATTTTCCCTCAACAGCCTGAATATTAAGCTGACCGTCTGTAACGGGTATCTGGAACTTTTCAACAGCGTTGTTTCCTGTGAGGTTGATAAGCTGGAGCATTCCCTCAGCCTTGATGCTTGTACGGGAAGTGTTTCCTGTTGTAACGGTGATCTCATAAAGTCCCTTGGGGAGATCAACGTTAAAGGTGTTTTCTGCGTTTGTTTTCTTGAACTGAACTGCATCGCTGAGCGCCCCTGATCCGGATGCAGATACGTTTGACACATTGCCTGTCTGAGCAAATCCGTATCCCTTTGATGCGCTGTAGCCGTCAGTTGCTGAAACACCGGTATATCCCGATGCTGCACCCTTTCCGCCGAGGTCGAATTTCCAGCTGGCAGCTGCTGCCTCTGCATTGAGAGCCTTTTCCGGCGATCTGAGGTCCATACCGCCGAAAGCTGTCAGTGCCATTGCTGCTGACATAATGCCGCTGACAATTTTCTTGAATTTCATAAATGTAATCCTCCTGTCAAAAACTTTTTTACTGATTTAATCATAACACAATTTATCTTTAAAGTCAACACGAAGCGTATGCACTTTTAAATCATTTTTATGAAGATTTTATGCATTTTCAATATTTTTCTCTTAAAATCATGCATTTTAATCTACTAAATCCAGCATTTTTAGTACACTATAATGCATGGCACAATATCGAATGAAGGTGAATAAATATGGAACCCCCAAATCTGCACCGCAACCATCGTCTCAGAATGAGACAAAGCTTTATCAGAAACGGCTGTAAAGGTCTTTATCCTCATCAGCTTCTTGAAATGCTCCTGTTCTATACTATTCCACGCTCAGACACTAATCCGGCGGCTCACCGACTGCTGCAAAAATTCGGCAGCCTTGAAAATGTCCTGAGCGCTTCCGCCGCCGAACTTGAACAAGTAGACGGAATCGGTCCGGTGAGCGCCTGCTTTATTACAGCTGCCGCAGAGTTCTGCAGGAGATATTCTCTCCGCTCCGAAACAGATCAGGAGCTCAGCTCTGCTGATGATCTGAAAAACTATCTTTCTACGAATTTCCCTGGATTTCCCGATGACAGACTTCTTGTGATATCCATCAGCTCACGGCTGGAGCTTATCCACTGCGAAAATGTCAGGCTTGATGTTCTCACAGGCAATACTTTTACCGCAAGATACATCGCTGAGATCATTCTGAAAAGCGGCTCAGAACGCATTGCGGCTGGAATTTTTCATACCAATCAGCCAGCCGTTCCCTCACCAAACGACTATTATCTTACAAAAATTATCGCCGAAACAGCGCAGATTCTCGGAACAGAGCTTCTCGATATGGTAATTTACAACAAAAGCTCTACATTCTCAATGAGAGAATCAGGTTCATTCGGATTTTCACAGGTGTAACACATGAACAGAAAAAATTTTCTCAGAAAAAAGATAGACGCATCCGGCACTAAAGCCCTTTCGGACAGCGAGCTTCTTGAATTTTTGCTGCTTCACTCCGGTGAGGAGGCAAATACTGCCGAACTTCTTCTCTCAGAACTCGGAAGCATACGCAATATCGCTGACGCTTCACCCGAGCTTCTTATGAAAATATACGGACTTGATATTGGTACGGCTTCCCTCCTGAAGATGATTCCAGCAATATGCCATGAAAAATCCGCCAGCCGACGCTCAGAGCTTCTGATAAATTCTACAGACAAGGCTAAGATTTATTTCAGGAACGTATTCGCCGGCTTCTCATCTGAACATTTCTCTGCCGCCGCTCTCAGCAACAGCCTTTGGATATCCGACTGCTATATAAATTCCTCCGGCGCTGTCTCTGAATTGAACACAAGATGCAGGGATATTGTCCGTTTTATCGTAAAAAGCCAAAAGAACAGCATTATTATCGCACATAATCATCCCGACAGTACCGCTGAGCCTTCCCAGTCTGACATAACGGCTACAGAAAAAATCATCAACGCCCTCAGACCTCTTGGCATAAAACTTCTTGACCATATTATAATAGGTACGGATGCATCAGTCTCCCTCCGTGAAGTACTTCCGCAGATAAGCTTTGACAGTATTCCCGAATACAAGTTCTCACATCAGCCTAATTATTACAAATAATCTGTTTAATGTAATAAAATTGTTACAGAAAAAATACAAATTCAGACGATTCCGTAATAAAGCTCAGAAAAGGTTGACTTTTCTTCAGAATACTGTTACAATAAATATAATGTAATTTTATGCATTAATTCTATTAGATGTAAGGAGGAACTGCTTTGGGAGAACGCAAATTCTGCTACAAGTGTATGGAAAAATATGACGCTGATCTCCATATATGCCCTCACTGCGGATATGATGAGAATACGCCGTCTAATCCTGCATATATAACGCCCGGAACCCTTCTTCACGACCGTTACCTCGTGGGTATCCTTCTTGAATATAACGGAGAAGGCGCTACATACGCCGGCTATGATGTCTCCACTGGCTGCAAGATCCTTTTAAGAGAATATATGCCCATCAATCTCTGTACCCGTGTTAAAAATAAGGCGACTATCAGCGTAAATTACAACGATCTCGCTAAATACAAAGCTTTTATGGCAGAGTACACCGAACTGAACAAATCTCTTGCAAGGCTCAGAAATGACTCGAATATCAATCCTGTTCTCGATATGTTCGCTGAGAACAACACAACATATACCGTTTATGAACACATCGACGGTGTGAAAATACTTGACTTCTTTAAGGAAAACGCCGGCGAGCTCAGCTGGGAACAGGTCTCCAAGATCTTCCCCCCACTTTTCACTACTATCGGAAGACTTCACAACGCCGGTATCATTCACCGTGCTATCAGCCCAGATACAGTCTATATCACAAAAAAAGGCGAGCTGAGACTTTCAAGCTTCTGCATCTCTGCTGTCAGAACTGCCAATGCTGGTCTTGAATACGAGCTTTTCAAGGGCTATGCCGCTCCGGAACAGTATTCCGCAAGCAGCAGCAGCCGTCAGGGTTCATGGACGGATGTCTACGGTATCTGCGCACTCCTTTATCGCGCTCTTACCGGCTGTATGCCTGATGATTCAATTGACCGCACTAAGCATGACGACCTTCACGAACCGCATCTGCTTAATCCGCAGATTCCTCAGCACGTTTCAAGAGTTATCATGAACGGTATGAATCTTGAAAGCTCCAACCGTGTCCAGACTATCACTGAGCTTGTAACTACACTCTTTGAACAGCCGGCACCTGTAAGACATACCGGTACTATTCCTGTTCCGACGCCGTCACCTGCACCGACTCCTGAACCCAAAACCGTAAAATACGGCGGCAATGATGTTCCGCCTGAATACAATATCAGACAGCGTCCCGTTCAGAAGCCGGCTTATCCGCCTCAGATGCCTCCTCAGCCGCAGAGAAACTACATTCCTCCGACAAACGGCGACTACGATGACTACAGATACGAAAAGGTAAATACCGTTGACAGAATAAAGATTCCGATCATTATCGCTATCCTCCTGCTGGCTATCCTCCTCATAATCATCGTCGTTATCTTCAATATCCTTGGCGTGGGCGGAAATGATGAATCCTCCGATATTCTCAACAGCGGAACCGCTGTTACGGACAACGTTGTTTCCGGAACTACTGATCCTACCGCAACAACTCTCCCCGAAAATATCGAGATGCCTGATCTTCACAGACATTTCTTTGAACCGACAAAGAAAAAATATGAAAATCATTTCGTACTTGATCCCGAATATGAGTACAACAATGAGTACGATACAGATATGATCTTTGAACAGGATCTTGAACCCGGTACCATGATCTCAAAGGGAACTGTTGTCAAGGTCAAGGTAAGCAAGGGCAAAGAACAGGCTGAAATCCCTGACTATACCGACTGTACTGTTTCTGAATACAAGAACCGCCTCGAAAAGGCAGGTATCTCTGACTTCAACTATCAGTTCATCGCTTCAAAGGGCTTCTACGGAAAGCCTAACACCGTCATCGAGCTTCAGGTCGAAGGCAGAAAGATCTATCCCGGCGAGATTTTCAGCAACAAGGACGGCAAAAAGCTGACCGTTTATTACATCCCTGAGGACGGAGAAGAAATGCCTTCAACATCAGTACCCGCTCAGATAACTTCGGCAGTTACTACAGAACCTGCATCGACAACAACAGTTACTACTGCACCGGTTGAAACAACAGCACCTGTTACAGATCCGCCGACAGAGGCTCCTACTCTGCCGCCTGTAACTGATCCGCCTGTAACCGATCCTCCGCCAACACAGTATATTCCACCTGTGACGGATACTCCTCCGGATGATCCGCAGTTTGGCGAATGGTAAAAAATATATCACGTCCCAGTTATAAGGGACGTGATTTTTTTGTTGACGAATCCTCAGAATCATTATATAATTGTAAAAAATAGTATTTACAATGAATATCCTGCATGACGATAACTATACGACATGATCCATTTTCAAAGAATTTCAATACTAAATAAAACGGACGACCAATGGTCGTCCTTACATTTATACACGCAATATAGCCGTTTGTAGGGTTGCCCATTGGGCATCCGTATATATTTTTCAACAGACTAAACCGTTCCTAAATAATTTATGTAACGTTCTTATAAAAGCAACACCATCAGCAGAGGGATTCAAGCCATTTTATCATTTCGGCGAAGCCTTGTTCAGAGCGTTCAAATTCCTGTTCATGTTCGATATTAGCCTTCATGGAGCAAAGGCGTCCGTGCCATGTCAGTACTCTGAGAGTTTCTCCGGTGATAATTTTATAAGAAAAATCCCCCTTACTTCCGGAGTAGTGATTTCCGCTGTCGAAGTAGTAAAATTTCGGTATTTCAAACTTTTCTGATACGCTTGGCATTTCAGCACCTCCTGTCCTCAAAGAAGCCTATCGCCTCATCAAGTGATGTATATACTGCGCTGAGCATCGGCATAATTTCCTCATCCGGCGGAGTGAGGTCAGGTATCATCACCGTATGACAGCCGGCTGAATACGCTGCTTTTATACCGTTTGGGGAATCCTCAAAGGCAGCGCAGTTTTCCGGTGAAAGTCCAAGCTCCGCCGCTGCCATGAGATAAATATCCGGTTCCGGCTTTCCGTTGTGAACCATATCTCCGCCAACAACAACATCAAAATACGGCAGTGCACCGATTTCTTCAAGCTTTCTGACAGCCCTTTCCTTTGGAGTAGCCGTTGCAACTGCTATCTTTATTCCCTTTTCACGGAGATACCCGAGCATGGTAAAAAGTCCTTTTTTTATCTCTATTCCGTGCTCTGCGATATATGCATCAAGAAGCTCCGTCCTGTGCTCACGCACTTCTGCGCAGGGAAATTCCTCGCCAAACATCTCTTTCAGCTTCACATTCGCAAATTTTCTTGCAAGACTGCGTATACCGAAAACGTTCTCATCCGTCATATTATAGCCAAAATCCGCCGCCGACTGCTTCCAGAAACGGACATACAGCTTTTCAGTGTCGATAAGAACGCCGTCCATATCAAAGACGGCGCCCATGATTTTATTTTTGCTCATAGATCACCAGTTTATCATCCAGCCGTACATTCCCTCGTACTGACGGGCAGAGCTGTTCCATGAGAAGTCAGTTTCCATGCCTCTCTGAACCATTTTGTCCCACTGATCCCTGTGATTATAGTAGATATGCTTGGAATAATTGATAACGCCGAGCATCTCATCACCGTTGTAATTCGCAAATGAGAAACCTGTGCCGGTGCCGTCAATTTCGTTGTAAGGCTGTACCGTATCCTTAAGACCGCCTGTTTCTCTTACGATCGGAACCGTACCGTATCTCAGTGAGATAAGCTGAGTAAGTCCGCATGGTTCAAAGAGCGACGGCATGAGCATTGCATCAGCTGCAGCATAGAGCTTATGCGCAAGAGCGTCGGAATAAAGAATATTCGCAGAAACTCTGTCGGGATACTTCCACTGATAATGTCTGAACATATTCTCATATCTGGGATCGCCTGTACCTATCACCACAAACTGTGTAAACTCGTCGCAGATCTGCTCAATGGCATAATTCACGAGATCGAGTCCTTTCTGATCAGTAAGACGTGAAATTATAGCGATCATATACTTATCCTTATCAACAGGAAGTCCAAGCTCTGCCTGAAGCTTTTCCTTATTGACAGCCTTCTTTTTCAGGAATGTCTTTGAGTTATACTCGGCAAAGATCTGCTTATCATTGGACGGATCAAACACTTTATAGTCAATACCGTTGACGATTCCGCGCAGAGAAGCTGAACGTGCACGAAGAAGTCCGTCAAGCTGTTCTCCGTAGAAGGGATATTTTATCTCCTCGGCATAGGTTTCGGATACTGTAGTTATATAGTCTGCATAAACAAGTCCGCCCTTGAGCATATTTGCATCCTTGTGGAATTCAAGCTTGTCCGGAGTGAACATATAATCCGGCAGTCCTGTGTTATATTTGAATGCCTTGACATCCCAAACCCCCTGAAATTTCAGGTTATGGATAGTCATAACGGTCTTTGTTGAGCTGTAAAAAGGATTTGTCGCAAATGTGGAGTGCAGAAATACTGGTATCATCGAAGCCTGCCAGTCATGGCAGTGGATAATATCAGGACGGAATCCGATAACCGGAAGTATAGCCAACACTGCCTTGCAGAAGAACGTAAAACGCTCGATATCCCATTTCAGATCGGAGGAATACGGCGTATCTCCGCAGAAATAATGCTCATTGTCCACAAAGTAAAACTTCACGCCGTTGTATTCATATTCCATAATTCCGACGTGATGATTTTCCGGATGCATACCGTAATCCATATAAAAATGAGTTACATACTTGAATTCATTTCTGAATTTTTCGGGAATGCAGGTATAGTAGGGCATAATTACCCTGACGTCATATTCACCGGAGTCTATATACTGCGGAAGTGCGCCGACTACATCGGCAAGTCCGCCTGTTTTTATGAAAGGTACGCTTTCTGATGCTGCAAATAAAATATTTTTCATACCATTTTCTCCTGACTATTATAATTTGCTGAATCAAACAGGTTTTAAAGCTGCCCTATAGATTCTTATAATATATTATATACCAAAACAAGCTATAAGTCAATAGAAAAATAATAAACTTTGCACAAGGCACCAGCGGTGCCCCCGTTCCACGTTCCCATGCGCTAAGCGCACTACTCTCTGCGGCGGAATTATTCTGCTTTCGCTCGCGGCAAGTATTCCAGCGGCAAGTAATTTTAATATGCCAGCGGTGCACATAGTTTAAGTTCGACTTAAACGTGAAATCAAGGAATTACCGCTCTCAGACGGTAATACAAAAAATAAGGATGCAATTTGTATTTACGCCAATCGACTGTTCGCAATAATTATAGAAATACCGCACAGAATCATATCTGTGCGGTAATTTTTGCGCTTATGTATTAAAATTCCAAGTCAAGATCATTAAGTTTATCAATCATAACCATCATACTTTCAAGCTCATCAAGCGAACCGGGGAATATCTTCCAGCCCTCGCCTTTCATTTTGACAACGCAGCATTTCTGGTAATATTTATTTCCGTTGCCTTTGAATCTGATCTGACATTCATAGCCCTTTTCGATCTTCACTCTTGTTTTGACTTCGGCAAGATCGCAAAGGAATTTATAATATTTTTCGATATTTCTCAGATCGCCGGATTTTATAGATTTACCAATCTTTACACTGCTGAACTTCGCATTTGTCATGTCATTGATCTCGTCAATTGCTTCCTGAACGACACCCTTGAATGCGCCGTAAACGCTGTCGCCGTTTTTCACAAGTTTTTCCGGAAAAACCAGCTCGCTGATCTTATCAACGTCCTCACCCTTTACAAGAGCTTTACCGTATTTTCTTGCTACTGAATATGCCGGAGCAAGCGTGATAAGTCCAAATACAAAAACGCCCAGAACTATGATAACAGCAATAATCGCCGGCAAGGATAATTTCTTCTGTTTTACCGGAGTTGTCGGGAACATATCCTCCTGCGGATCGGGTGTCTGTCCGTACTGTCCATACTGTCTCTGCTGTCCGTACTGACCTTGCTGTCCATAGGGACTGTACTGATTTGGTGTAGTACTCTGCTGAGTGCTTCCACCGTTCTGATCTGAATTGGAACCGCTTGTAATGTCTCTGATGTCGTCCATAATAAACCTCCCTGATATCATCGGATAAACCGTAATTTTTTACATTATATCACAAAAAATTCACAATGTCAATATATAATCTTGGTATTAGTCTAAATTTCAAATATATAGGCAAAACTATGTGTCAGCCCGTGTTTTTTAAAGCGTCCGTCTGGAATTAATCTGGATTTTCCGGCGTGTTCCTGCGATAAAGAAAATAATGCAAAATCTTGTCGTAATAGGGAAAATCCTCATGCGCAATACAGGTGTAGAGCTCAAAATCCGGATGCTTTTCGGTTGTGCTTCTCGTCACGATGAAGTCGGTCAGTCCGGATTCTGCACATCGCCGCTGAGCTTCAGTCATGGCTTGAAAATCAAGATTATTACGGCAGAAATACCGCTGTTCGGGAATAATTCTGGCGGCAAGATAAAATCCGCCGTCAAGGAAGCCATAATTCAGAAGCGTGGGTGAATCTGTTTCGTTTATAATTTCAGCGAATCGATACTGCGGAAGATCGCTTTTTTCGTACTTCATCAGGTATGTATTCGGACTAAGAATGAATGTTCCAGTCAGGCAAAGGACAAGTGATGCTGAAGCTGCGATTTTCCCTGATTTTTCGGTATAAGGAATCAGCTGCGCACAGAAAATTACGGCAAACGGCGCAAGTACAAGCGGATAGTACTGATAGCTGAGATGTCCTGCGAAGGCTCCGAGAAAGGCTGTGATAAGGGATGCTCCACCGTACAGCAGATATCTTTTTTTCCGGCGGATAACACCTGCGGCAATTCCGGCGATGATAAGCAGAGTTCCTATCGGCAGGAATTTCACGGTAAATACTGCGCCGTCAGCGAGATTTCTGAGAAGCGGAGTTTTTTCGCCGCCGTAGACAAAGATATTGTTGTAGAAATATACCTCCGACAAGCTGTAAAGAGCGTCATTTGCGGCAAAGTATATTATCACCGGCAGAGAAACCGTCCCCACACCGAGGACAATGTAACTGCACATCCGTACAAGGGAATCAAAGCCGTTTTTAAGGGATATCACAGCAAGAATGATGAATCCGCCGATGAAAAATCCAAGCAGATTGAATTTCATCCAGAATATAACACCTGCGATAACCCCCATGAAATAGGAATTTCTTCCGGACGGCGGCTTGCTGTGATCTATGCTGTCAAGTCCGAGCAAAAAGGCGCAGAGTATCAGCGGAAGACAGAATTCCTCTGCGCTGTCGCCGTGACAGAATGTATACGAGCCATAGACAGTCATTGCTATAAACGGAATCGCCCACAAGGAGGAACTTCCCGTAAATCTCCGGAAAAGTCTGCATGAAAGATACAGAAACCAGATACAAGCGAGCATCTCAAAAAAGAATATCCCTAAAAACGAGGAATCTGAAACCAGCGCAGCGGCGGCATGGAGGATATACAGCAAAGGACCTTTATGCTCAAAAAGGTCACGATATGGGAGCTTTCCCTCTGTCATGGCACGCCCTACGGTCATGTAGCAGTTTGCGTCTACCCAATCGTTAAGCGGATAAAGCGGCGAGGATTTTGAGCAGATAAGGATAGTGAGAAATCCCGTCAGAGCGATAAAAAATGCGTCAAGATATCTTTTTTTCATATTTCTCCTGAAAAATACCGCACAAGCCCATAAATCGGGAATGTGCGGTGTTGTTTAGTATGTGTACTGCGAGGTTATGCCGAGATATTCCTCAAGGCACAGACCGCTGTTATAAACGGCAGTTGCTTTTTCAACGCCGAGATAGCGGATGTGCCACGGCTCATACTTGTATCCTGTAATGTGATCCTTGTTTCTCGGATAGCGGATGATGAATCCGTATTTGTGGCAGTTGTTCTCCAGCCATATAGCCTCTGGAGTGCCGGTAAAGCTGTCGTCGATGATATTGCAGTCGATAGCAAGACCTGTCTGATGCTCCGAGTGTCCGGGACGTGCCGAGTATGTGTCAGCCTTAGCCTGACCGTCCGCTGCAACGTAATTGTTGTAGATATACTGCTGGCTTTCGTATGAACGGAATCCCGATGAACAGTAGATATTGATATTATCAGCGGCTGCTCCGGAAACAAGGTTCATGAATGCAGAATAGCACTCGTTTGTAAGTCCACCGGGATTATAGCTTGCCGGCAAAGCGTATGTCTTGTTTGCGATGAGTATTCCCTCGATGTAGGTAACTCCGTCAGCTACAGCGGGTTCTTTGGCGGCTTCCACAGTAACCTGAACGCTTGCGCTTACGGCAGGATTATCGTCGGATTTCACGGTAATTATACATTTTCCTTCGCCCACAGCCGTAATGTTTCCGAGAGAGTCAACAGCCGCAATCTTTTCGTCGGAGCTTGTCCAGATTTCGCCCTTATTTTCAGCAGTTGCCGGAGACATTGTAACCATAGGCATTTTTGAGCCGCCTACAGGGAGAGTCACCTCATAGAATGTCAGGGAAATTTCCGTAACCTGTGACCCCGAAGCTGTTCCGGAAGGAGTCTGTGACGAGCCTGTTCCGGAAGTTGTCTGTGGGGAAGGACTGCCGGAAGCAGTATATGATGAAGTTCCTTCCGAGGGCTGTCCGGAAACAGGAAGCTCCTCGCCTTCTGCGTTTGTTGCCGTCTTGGATGTATTTTCGTCAGTTGCAGCAGGAATAGTAAGTACCTCCGACTGATTTTCGGAAGAAGCGTCAGCAGTTGTTTCAGAAATGTCAGCTGTAGTTGAGTCGTTACCGGAAACCGTGACATTCTCTTTGTCATCGGGACGCTCCACCTTACCGCATGAAGTTCCGGTGCAAAAGGCGAGACAAGCTGCAAGAGCGACAAATTTTCTGATAATATCTTTTTTCATAATGAACCTTCTTTCTTACTGATTCATATTCTTTTTGAATTCAAGGAATTCCTCATAAGTACCCTGACGGTCAATGCAGCCGTCGGGAGTAATTTCAATAATTCTGTTGGCAGTTGTCTGAAGAATCTCATGGTCGTGCGAAGCAAGAAGTACAACGCCCTTGAAGTTAATAAGGCTGTTGTTTACGGCAGTAATGCTTTCAAGATCGAGGTGGTTTGTAGGTCTGTCAAGAACGAGAGCATTCGAGCCGAAAAGCATCATACGGGAGAACATACAGCGTACCTTTTCGCCGCCCGAGAGAACATTTACAAGCTTGTACACGTCATCGCCGGAGAAAAGCATTCTTCCGAGGAAG
Source organism: Ruminococcus sp. (assembly GCA_017461395.1). Taxonomy (GTDB): domain Bacteria; phylum Bacillota; class Clostridia; order Oscillospirales; family Ruminococcaceae; genus Ruminococcus. The sequence continues at coordinate 2,311 of JAFTYF010000027.1, read as the reverse complement.
CCTCTGAGATAGGTTTCAGTTTCGTCCTTTGTGGAGTACTGACGTATCCAGTCGAGAATAGAAAGCTCACAGCCGTTGAAGTAATCGGAGTTGTCAACGGGCATATACGATGTAGAAACTGAAACGCCCCACTTGAACGAGCCGGAATCTGGCTGTTCTTCTTCCATAAGAATTTTGAACAGCATTGTGATAGCCTGTTCGCTTTCGCCAATGAAAGCAACCTTGTCATTTCTGCCGAGAGTGAAGCTCACGTTGTCGAGAAGCTTTACGCCGTCAACTGTCTTGGAAATTCCGTCTACCTGAAGGATATCCTTGCCAAGCTCCCTGTCGATATCGAAGCCGATGAAGGGATATCTTCTGCTTGAAGCCGGAAGCTCCTCAACGGTAAGCTTTTCGATGAGCTTACGTCTTGAAGTAGCCTGATTTGACTTTGATTTATTTGCGGAGAATCGGGCAATAAAGTCCTTGAGCTCCTTGATTTTTTCTTCATTTTTCTTGTTCTGCTGTTTTATCATGCGCTGGATAAGCTGGCTTGATTCGTACCAGAATTCGTAGTTTCCGACATACATTTTGATTTTGTTGTAGTCGATATCCACGATATGAGTGCAGACGTTGTTGAGGAAGTGACGGTCATGGGATACCACGATGACTGTACCGAAGTATTCAGCGAGGAATTCTTCAAGCCACTTTACAGCGTCGATATCGAGGTGGTTTGTAGGCTCGTCGAGGAGAATTATATCGGGATTTCCGAAAAGAGCCTGTGCAAGAAGAACCTTTACCTTGTCGTTGCCTGAGAGCGAGGACATCTGCGAATAGAGGATATCCTCCGGCAGACCGAGTCCCTGAATAAGCTTTGAAGCGTCAGATTCAGCCTCCCAGCCGTTAAGTTCAGCAAATTCACCTTCAAGCTCAGAAGCCTTTACGCCGTCTTCTTCAGTGAAATCCTCCTTAGCATAGAGAGCGTCTTTTTCCTGCATAATTTCGTAAAGACGTGCATTTCCCATAATGACCGTATCGAGAACAGTATATTCCTCATAAGCGAAGTGATCCTGTCTGAGAACGCTGAGACGTTCCTCCTTAGGCATTACGACATCGCCGGAAGCCGGTTCAAGCTCACCGCAGAGAACACGCAGAAAAGTGGATTTTCCTGCGCCGTTTGCGCCTATAACGCCGTAGCAGTTGCCATTTGTGAATTTAAGGTTTACGTTTTTGAAAAGTGTAGTTCCTCCGAACTGAACACTGACATTGCTGACTGTAATCATGATACCTCCATGGATTATTCTTTCTTCTTATTTTATGCTATTATATCATTATACCATTAAATCAGCGTTCTGTAAAGCTTTTTCGTTGAAAAACATACATGTCATTTTTGTTATTATGTATTTGCATTGGTGAATCAATGTGTTCGCCTGAAAAACAAGCTGATTAATCTGTGAGATTCAGGACATCGGTAATATTTTTTTCATTTACGATAGCTTTGGTTATAATTTCATCGAACTGCTGCCGGAATTTATACGGTACAAGGTAAGTCGATGTGGTACAGTCCGAAATGCTTTTTCCTGTCTTGATTGATATAGCCGGTTCTTCACTTTTGGTTGCATTTTCAACATGATGATTCCAGAACAACAATGGGAATTCACTCGAAACAGTATGCGCAGCCATGGGCATAAAATCACCATTCACTACGATGTAGCTCTTGCAATCTGATACATATTCAAGGCAATATACCATATATGTTGAGTAATAGTCCTTCTATATGATGCAGAAGGACTAATTTTATTCTGTAAAATAGTTTTTCTTTTATAATCATCAAGGCGAAGCTCTCTTTTGAATTTTTCTTCACTCGGAATATACGTCATATATTTTGAAGCGAATATCTGAGTATCGTTTTCCGAAAGCGTGTACTTTACGACCACATTGCTCTTGACTGCACAGAGAACGGTTTCTATCGTAGGATTATCGCCCTCGTTCATAAGCTCACGAGTGTAATAATTCACATACATCTGCATCTGACCTCAATCCTGATGTAGTCAGGTCATCGAGCTTCAGGTCGATAAGCACAAAGTATTTCAGAATGTAGTTGTAGAACACAAACTTATTTCAACTCACACGCCCACGAGGGGCGTGACACTCTGCAAATTGAAATATTTCATAATCTGGTGTAAATTTCAACTCACACGCCCACGAGGGGCGTGACTAAGCACTTCAGAAGATGAAAACGATATTATCAATTTCAACTCACACGCCCACGAGGGGCGTGACCTATCGTTGACAAGCTCGATAAAAAAGGTGTAATTTCAACTCACACGCC
>JAFTYF010000026.1 GCA_017461395.1 Ruminococcus sp. | reverse complement strand
GTTAAGAAAGCAACACCCGGAGGCGTTGTAAAGAAGGGCGATGTTGTAAAGGCAGTTATCGTTCGTTCAGCAAAGGGTCTCAGAAGAGAGGATGGAACATATATCCGTTTTGATGAGAACGCTGCTGTTATTATTAAGGAAGATAAGAACCCCAAGGGTACTCGTATCTTCGGACCGGTTGCTAAGGAGCTCCGTGAAAAGGAGTATACAAAGATCCTCAGCCTCGCACCGGAAGTTCTTTAATGGAGGTGTCATTCGATTATGAGTAAGGTACACGTAAAAACCGGTGACACTGTTATCCTTCTCACCGGCAAGTACGAGGATAAATTCACAAGCAAGGGCGACAGAAAGACTGGTAAGGTCGTTGAAGTAAGCCCTAAGGAAGATAAGGTAATCGTTGAGGGAATCAACATTATCACAAAGCATGTAAAGCCCACAAGAATGGGCGAAAAGGGCGGCATCATCAAGACAGAGGCTCCCGTATATGCTTCAAAGGTACAGCTTGTCTGCCCTAAGTGCGGCAAGCCCACAAGAGTTGGCCACACATTTGATGACAACGGCAAGAAGCTTCGTGTCTGCAAGAAGTGCGGCAAGTCTTTTGAATAATGTAAAGGAGAACGACAATGGCAAGATTAAAGGATTTTTATGTTAGCGACGTTGCTCCTGCAATGATGAAGAAATTCGGATACAAAAGCGTAATGCAGATTCCGAAGCTCGAAAAGGTTGTTATCAATGTAGGCGCCGGCGAGGCTAAGGATAACGCAAAGGTTATCGACGCAATCATGACAGATCTCGCAGCTATCACAGGTCAGAAGCCTGTAGTATGCCGTGCTAAGAAGTCAGTTGCTAACTTCAAGCTCCGTGAGGGTATGCCTATCGGTGTTAAGGTAACACTTAGAGCAGAGAAGATGTACGAATTCGTTGACAAGCTCTTCAATGTAGCTTTCCCCCGTGTTCGTGACTTCAGAGGTATCAACGCAAACTCCTTCGATGGTAAGGGCAACTACTCAACAGGTATCAAGGAACAGCTTATCTTCCCTGAGATCGAGTATGACAAGATCGACAAGGTAAGAGGTATGGATATCAACTTCATCACAACAGCAAATACTGATGAAGAAGCTAAAGAGCTCCTGACACTTATGGGTGCTCCGTTCATCAAGTAATCAGGGAGGAATAAAAATGGCTAAGAAGGCAATGATCAACAAGCAGCAGAGAACTCCCAAGTATTCCACAAGAGCATATAACAGATGTAAGATTTGTGGCAGACCGCACGCATATCTCAGAAAGTTCGGCATCTGCCGTATCTGCTTCAGAGAGCTTGCTCACGACGGTCAGATTCCGGGTGTTAAGAAGGCAAGCTGGTAAAATACAAAAAGGAGGTCATTCGGCATGCAAATCACTGATACAATAGCAGATCTTTTAACAAGAATTCGTAATGCGAATACTGCAAAGCACGCCACAGTTGACGTTCCCGCTTCAAGAGTTAAAAAGGATATTACACAGATCCTTGTTGACGAAGGCTATGTAAAGGGCTTTCAGCTTATTGAGGACGGCAAGCAGGGTGTTATCAGAATTACGCTTAAATACGGCGACAACAAGTCACCGGTAATCACAGGGCTCAGAAGAGTTTCAAAGCCCGGTCTGCGTATCTATTCAAGCTGCGCAGATATGCCTAAGGTAAGAAAAGGCCTTGGCATTGCAATCGTTTCAACTTCAAAGGGTATCGTAACAGACAAGAAAGCAAGAGAGCTCAATGTCGGCGGCGAAATCCTCGCATACATCTGGTAAGGAGGACAACATTATGTCAAGAATCGGCAAAATGCCTGTCAGCGTTCCCGCAGGTGTAGAGGTTAAGAACGATAACAACTGCATCACAGTAAAGGGACCTAAGGGCGAGCTTACAAGACAGTTTTCTACAGAGCTCGGCATCGAGGTTGCTGAAGGTGTAATCACAGTTACAAGACCGAGCGATGACAAGAAGCATCGTTCACTTCACGGTCTTACAAGAACACTTATCGCTAACATGGTTGAAGGTGTTACAAACGGCTACTCCAAGACTCTTGAGATCGAGGGTGTCGGCTACCGTGCTGCAAAGCAGGGTACAAAGGTAACTCTTTCACTTGGATTTTCACATCCTGTTATCTTTGAGGAAACAGATCAGATCAAGCTTGACGTTCCTCAGCCTAACAAGATCGTTGTAAGCGGTATCGACAAACAGGCTGTAGGTCAGTTTGCAGCTGAGATACGCGAGAAGCGTCCGCCTGAGCCGTACAAGGGCAAGGGCATCAGATATGCCGGCGAATACATCATCCGCAAGGAAGGTAAGGCCGGTAAGGGCAAGAAGTAATTAAAAGGAGCAAATTGCTATGATTAAAAAGTTTGACAGCAATAAAGCAAGATTAAAGAGACATCGCAGAGTTCGTGCTAAGATCTCTGGAACTGCTCAGCGTCCCCGTCTCAATGTGTTCCGCTCAACAAAGCACATTTACGCACAGCTTATCGATGACGTAAACGGTGTTACTCTTGCCAGCGCATCCAGCATGGACAAGGGCTTTGACGGAAACGGCGGCAACGTTGAAGGCGCACGCAAGGTTGGCGAGATGATCGCTAAGAACGCTGCTGATAAGGGCATCACTGAAGTTGTTTTCGACAGAGGCGGCTACCTTTATCACGGTCGTGTTAAGGAACTTGCAGAAGGCGCTCGTGAAAACGGATTAAAGTTCTAAGAGGGAGGTACAACAATGGCTAATATTGAAACACAGGCTCCTGAATTCGTTGAAAAGGTCGTTGCTATTAACAGAGTTTCCAAGACTGTTAAGGGCGGTCGTGTAATGAAGTTTGCTGCACTCGTTGTAGTAGGCGACGGAAACGGCACAGTAGGCTTCGGTCTCGGAAAGTCCGGAGAAGTTCCGGACGCTATCCGCAAGGGAATTGAGGATGCTAAGAAGAACCTTAAGAAGATTGCTCTCAAGGGAACTACTATCCCTCATGAAATCATCGGCGAATTCGGAGCAGGCAGAGTTCTTATGAAGCCCGCTGCACCCGGTACCGGCGTTATCGCAGGCGGTCCCGTTCGTGCCGTGATTGAAGTTGCAGGTATCAAGGATATCAGAACAAAGTCACTTCGTTCAAATAACCCCTGCAACGTAGTAAGAGCTACTATCAACGGTCTTACAAGCTGCGTATCCGCTAAGGAAGTTGCTGCTAAGAGAGGCAAGACTGTTAAGGAAATTTTAGGTTAAGGAGGCAGTAACACATGGCTAAGAACATCAAGCTCGTAAAGAGCCTTATCGGAAGAAAAAAAGACCAGATTGCTACTGCTCAGTCACTTGGCCTCAAGAAGGTCGGCGACGTAACAACCCAGCCCGATAATGAGCAGACACAGGGCAAAATCAATAAGATCTCACACCTTGTTGAGGTTACAGAAGCGTAAGCAAGGAGGTGCACACTAATGAAAATTCATGAATTAACTCCAGCACCCGATTCAAATAAGGCTGTAAAGCGCGTAGGCAGAGGTCACGGTTCGGGTAACGGTAAGACTGCCGGCAAGGGCCACAAGGGTCAGAACGCACGTTCAGGCGGTGGTGTAAGAATTGGCTTTGAAGGCGGACAGATGCCCCTCACAAGAAGAATTCCTAAGAGAGGCTTCAATAACATCTTCGCTGCAAAGTATGCAATCGTAAATGTTGCAGATCTCAATGCATTCAAGGATGGCACTGTTGTTGATACAGAGCTTCTTATCGCATCAGGTCTCGTTAAGAAGGCATATGACGGCATCAAGGTGCTCGGCAACGGAGAGCTTACCGCTAATCTCATTGTAAAGGCTGCTAAATTCTCACAGAGCGCTATCGAAAAAATCGAAAAGGCTGGCGGGAAAGCAGAGGTGATCTAATAATGTTTCAAACCCTGAGAAAGGCTTGGGGCGTTCCTGAGATAAGGAAAAAGCTTCTTTATACATTATTCATGATCATCATTTTCAGATTCGGAAGCGCAGTTACAGTTCCTTTCCTTGACTCCAACGTAGTTGGTACATGGATGGACAGAAATGCAACTGACGGAAACTTCCTCGAATATCTGAACATCATTACTGGTGGTGCGCTGTCACAGGCAACCATCTTCTCACTCTCAATCACACCGTTCATCAACGCATCAATTATTATGCAGCTTCTGACTTACGCACTTCCTCCTCTGGAGCGAATGCGTAATGAAGGAGAAGACGGACGTAAAAAGATTGAAAAAATAACTTCATTCGTTGCTATCGGTCTTGCATTCTTCATGGGTTACGCTTACTATGTTACTCTTACAAGAATGGATGACGGCAAAGGCAATCAGGCTGTAAAGTATCTGGGCAAAAACTTTGATCAGTACTTCTCAGCAGCAGTTATCATCCTCACCTTCGTAGCAGGTTCTGCACTTGTAGTATGGATGGGTAACAGAATCAGCGACAAGGGTATCGGCAACGGTATCTCAATGCTCCTCTTCGCAGGTATTGCCGCAAGATTCCCCACCGATGTAGGTGTTCTTATCGACCTTACAAAGCAGCAGCCTGAGAAGTATCTCTTCGTTTCAATCGGATATCTTATTTTCGTTATCGCTGAGATAGCATTTATCGTATTCATGAACGAAGCAGAAAGACGTATTCCGATCCAGTACGCTAAGCGTGTTGTCGGAAGAAAACAGTATGGCGGTCAGAAGACTCATATTCCGATCAAGGTTTGCATGAGCGGCGTTATGCCTATCATCTTTGCTATGTCGTTTATGGCTCTGCCCCAGACAATCCAGCTTTTTGCAGGTCAGCCTGAGAAGACATCCGGCTTCTACTATCACTTCTGCAACTTCTTCGACAGAACAAGCTGGTCATATGCAATACTTTATTTCATTCTTATTATTGCATTCAACTATTTCTATGTTTCAATCCAGTACAATCCTGTTGAGATTGCAAACAATCTTCGTCAGGGCAACGGCGGTATTCCCGGCATCAGACCTGGCAAGCCCACATCTGATTACATCCAGAGAGTTCTTTCAAAGATTGCTCTCGTTGGTGCGATCTTCCTCGGAATCATCGCTATCATCCCTGTAATCATGGGTATCGCAGACGCAAATCTGCAGGCACTTTCAATGGGCGGTACAACAATTCTTATCTCGGTAAGCGTTGCAATTGAAACAACCCGTACACTTGAATCACATCTTATGATGCGTCATCATAAGGGCTTCTTAAAGTAAAATAGGAGGTACGATATATGAATCTTATCTTTTTAGGCGCTCCCGGCGCAGGAAAGGGAACACAGGCTGAGGTTGTTTCCGAGGCACTTAACATTCCCCAGATCTCAACAGGCAACATCCTTCGTGAAGCTGCTAAGAACGGTACTGAGTACGGTCTTAAGGCTAAGGCTGCAATGGATGCAGGCGCTCTTGTATCAGATGAAATCGTTATCGGAATCCTGAAAGAGAGAATTGCTCAGGATGATTGCCAGAACGGATTTATCCTCGACGGCTTCCCGAGAACAGTTCCTCAGGCAGAAGCGCTTGACGCTATGAATATCAGAATCGACAAGGTAATTGAGATCAACGTAGCTGATGAGACAATCAAGCAGAGAGTTTCAGGCAGAAGAGTATGCCAGGGCTGCGGAGCTTCCTACCACGTTGATTACAAGCCTTCAAAGGTTGAAGGCGTTTGCGATAAGTGCGGCGACCAGACTGTAATCCGTAAGGATGATCAGCCAGAAGTCGTTCTCGAAAGACTTGCAACTTATCACGAAAAGACAGCTCCTCTCAAGGACTACTACGAGAAGCAGGGTAAGCTTGTTACAGTAGAAGGTCAGGAAGAGGTTGCAGATACTTCAAAGCTTACACTGGAAGCAGTAGGAGCATGAGGTAATGAGCATAACCATAAAATCAAAGTCCGAACTTGCCATAATGCGTGAAGCAGGTAGAATTACCTGCGGCGCACTGTGGTATGCGGGCGAAAGATTAAAACCGGGAATGACCACTCTTGAGGTGGATAGGCTGATAGGCGATTTTTTCGCAAAGCATGGCTGCAAGTCCGGTTTCAAAGGCTTATATGGATTTCCTGCAAATGCTTGTATCTCAGTAAATGAGGAAGTAATCCATGGAATTCCGAAAGCCAGCCGCAGGCTTAAAGAAGGCGATATAGTAAGCATAGACACCGGAGCTGTGTACAAGGGCTTCAATGGTGACAGCTGCTGGACCTTCCCTGTCGGTAAAATTTCTGATGAAGCTAAGGCATTGCTTGAGGTTACTGAGAAAAGCCTTTACGAAGGTATAGCTCAGGCTCAGGTGGGCGCAAGAATCGGAGATATTTCTCATGCTGTTGAAGAGTACTGTGCTTCACGAGGCTACGGAATCGTAAGAAATTACTGCGGCCACGGTATCGGCAGAGAGCTTCACGAATCGCCGGAAGTCCCGAACTGGGGAGAGGCTGGGCATGGTCCCAGACTGGTATCCGGTATGACAATATGCATCGAGCCTATGATCAATCAGAAGGGCGACGATGTAAAGGTTCTCAACGACGGCTGGACTGTGGTTACTAAAAATGGTTCACTGTCAGCTCATTTCGAGCACACAATCGCAATAACTCCTGACGGTCCCGTCATTCTGACTCAGCCCTGACGGAGGGACGTATTGTGAAGCTGAATAAAGGCTCGGTTGTCAGAGCAAATGCCGGAAGAGATCAGGGAGGTTTCTTCGTGATCGTATCGGCAGAAAACGGATACTGTTTTATCGCAGACGGAAAAAGCAGAAAGCTTTCAAATCCGAAGCGCAAGAATATAAAGCATATCAGTCTGACAGGCGGCATGATAGAATTAAACGATATAACTGATAAAAAGCTCAGAAAAATGCTGGCAGAGTTCCGGCAGGCTGAGTAAAGGAGGTTATCAAGGTGTCCAAGGAAGATGTAATCGAGGTTGAGGGCGTTGTAACAGACGCACTGCCTAACGCAATGTTCAAGGTTCAGCTTGAAAACGGTCACGAGGTACTTTCCCACGTTCCCGGCAAGCTCAGAATGAATTATATCAGAATCGTGCCCGGTGACAAGGTAAAGCTTGAAATGTCACCCTACGACCTTTCAAAGGGCCGCATTACATGGCGCGTTAAATAATAATACAGGAATGAATAACATTCCGCATCCGCTATAAGGAGGTATTTTCAATGAAAGTCAGACCTTCAGTAAAACCTATTTGCGAAAAGTGCAAGGTTATCAAAAGAAAGGGCAGAATCATGGTGATCTGCCAGAATCCAAAGCATAAGCAGCGTCAGGGTTAATCCCCGAAGCGCATTTAATGGAGGTTCAATTTTAATATGTCAAGAATAGCCGGTGTTGACCTTCCCAAGAATAAGAGAATCGAAATCGGTCTCACTTATATCTACGGAATCGGTCGTCAGACTGCAACAACTATCCTCGCTAACACAGGTGTTGATCCTGACGTAAGAGTAAAGGATCTCGCTGAAGAGGATGTAGCTAAGCTTCGTGACTATATCGACGCAAATTACAGCGTAGAGGGTGACCTCCGCCGTGAGGTTGCTCTTAACATCAAGAGACTTGTTGAAATAGGCTGCTACAGAGGTGTTCGTCACAGAAAGGGTCTCCCCGTAAGAGGTCAGAGAACTAAGACAAACGCAAGAACCCGCAAGGGCCCTGTAAAGACTATCGCTAACAAGAAGAAGTAAGGAGGTTATGAGCTTTGGCACAGCAGAAGGGTAAAAAGGTTACTACTGTCAGAAGACGTAGAGAACGCAAGAACATCGAAAGCGGCGCAGTTCATATTCAGTCCACTTTCAATAATACAATCGTAACAATCACAGATACAGCCGGCAACGCTATTTCATGGGCAAGTGCAGGCGAGCTGGGCTTCAGAGGTTCAAAGAAGTCTACTCCTTTCGCAGCACAGACAGCAGCAGAAACAGCTGCTAAGGCTGCTATGGAGCACGGCCTTAAGAACGTTGAAGTTTATATAAAGGGACCCGATGCAGGTCGTGAGGCTGCTATCAGAGCACTTCAGACTGTAGGTCTTGAGGTTAAGATGATCAAGGACGTTACTCCCATTCCTCACAATGGCTGCCGTCCGCCCAAGAGACGTCGTGTCTGATCAAACAGGAGGTGTTTTAAAATGGCAGTACAGAAAGAACCAATTCTTAAAAAGTGCAGATATCTGGGCATCAGCCCCGCTGTTCTAGGCGTATCCAAGAAGGAGTCAATCCGCTTCAAGAACGTTCAGAACAGAAAGAAGATATCTGAATACGGTCTTCAGCTTAAGGAAAAGCAGAAGCTCAAGTTCATCTATGGCGTACTTGAAAAGCAGTTCTATCACTACTTTGAGATCGCTTCAAAGATGGAAGGTAAGGCTGGTGACAACCTTATCACTTGTCTCGAATCAAGACTTGACAGCGTTGTTTTCAGAATGGGTCTCGCTCTCACAAGACGTGAAGCAAGACAGCTGGTTGTTCACAGCCACTATACTGTAAACGGCAAGAAGGTAAACATTCCTTCCTACAGAGTTAAGCCTGGCGATGTAATCGCTCTCCGTGAAAAGGACAGAACCTCCGATAAGTTCAAGGCAACTGTTGAAGAAACTAAGGACAGACTCGTTCCTGTATGGCTCACAGCAAATAAGGATGATTTCTCAGCTACAGTTAATCGTCTCCCTGGTGCAGAGGATATCGATTACGAGGTTGCAACACACCTTATCGTCGAGCTGTACTCCAAGTAATAAATTACTTGACTTGTCAGAACTCGAAAAAAACAGTTATTGTGAAATAGGAGGGTTTTTATGCTGGAAAAAATTAATAAGCCTGATATTGATATTGTCGAGCTTAAAAGTGACGGCAAATACGGCAAATTCGTTTTAGCACCGCTGGAGCGTGGATACGGTATAACACTTGGAAACAGCCTCAGACGTGTGCTGCTCTCCTCACTTCCGGGTGTTGCTGTGACCTCTGTGAAGCTTTCGGGCAAGGATGGCACAGTTCACCATGAGCTTTCAACAATTCCTGGTGTAAAAGAGGATGTCACAGAGATTATCCTCAGCATCAAGGGATTGACAGCAAAGCTCTACGGAGAAGGCCCGAAAACGGTCTATATAGAGGCAGAGGGTGAATGCGAAATCACCGCCGGAGATATAAAAACCGACTCTGAGGTTAATATCCTCGATCCAGGTATGCATATCGCAACACTGGGTAAAGACGCAAAGCTCTACATGGAAATAACTCTCGACAGAGGCAGAGGATATGTTTCTGCTGAACGCAATAAGAAGCAGATCAACCTTCCTGTTGATGTTATTGCAGTAGACAGCATCTATACTCCTGTTCTTAAGGTAAACTACACAGTCGAGGATACTCGTCTGGGTCAGGTTACCGACTATGACAAGCTTACAATGGAGGTCTGGACAGATGGAACAATCTCCGCTAAGGAAGCTCTGTCACAGGCAGCCAATCTCCTCAACGAGCATCTGAAGCTGTTCATTGACCTCTCAGAGGAATCAGGACTTGCTGAGGTTCTTGTTGAAAAGGACGAAAAGGGTAAGGAAAAAATCCTTGAGATGACCATTGAGGATCTTGACTTGTCGGTACGTTCCTTCAACTGCTTGAAGCGTGCCGGAATTAATACCGTGGATGACTTGATCAATAAGTCAGAGGAAGAAATGATGAAGGTTAGAAACCTTGGAAAGAAGTCCTTCGACGAGGTTAAGGAGAAGCTCCAGTCACTTGGCTTCGAACTTAGCTCTGAAGAAGAATAAACCTATATAATGGTGCAAACAGGCACCGGAAACGAAAAGGAGTGAAATACAATGCCGGGTACAAGAAAGCTGGGCAGAACAACTGACCATAGAAAGGCTATGCTCAGAGGCATGGTAACTTTCCTTCTCGAGAACGGTCAGATCGAAACTACCGTAACGAGAGCTAAGGAAGTTCGCGCTGTTGCAGAAAAAATGATTACTATCGGTAAAAACAATGATCTGCACTCCAAGCGTCAGGTATTGGCTTACATTACAAAGGAGTCCGTTGCAAAGAAGCTTTTCGACGAAATTGCTCCCAAGTATGCTGAAAGAAACGGCGGCTACACACAGATCGTAAAGATCGGTCCTCGTCGTGGCGACGCTGCTGAAATGGCAGTCATCAAGCTCGTTTAATCATCGATTAAAAAGAGTTCCGGAGATTCAGCCGACCGGCTGGATTCCGATATAAATGAAAAAAAGACGTCTTTCGGGACGTCTTTTTTATTATTCTTCATACTTGTGAAATATTTTATAAAAAGATTATTGAGATTTGCGTAAATTTGTTGTATAATTATTAAAGATATATGTGATGAGATAACATCTCATCTTACTTAATAATATGATGTACTACAAATTTATTACCAGAGTGTTGAAGAAATGGGGTATTAAAATGTCTAATGAAAAAAGTCTGAAGGTTCTGATAGTCGATGACGATAAAAATATATGCGATCTGCTGAGGCTCTACCTCGAAAAGGACGGCTACAGCGTTATCCTTTCGCATGACGGCGAGGAGGCAGTTGTAAAATTCAACGCCCTCAAACCCGATATGGTTCTTCTCGATATCATGCTTCCAGGTATCGACGGCTGGCAGGTGTGCCGTGAGATCAGAAAAAAATCTAACGTGCCGATCATTATGATCACTGCTAAGGGTGAAACAATCGACAAGGTTATCGGTCTTGAACTCGGTGCCGATGATTATATCGTAAAGCCTTTCGACGCTAAGGAAGTTATTGCCAGAATAAATGCAGTTACAAGACGTGTGGGAACAGGCAATTCTGAACCCGAGATCAAAGAGGTTCACTATGACAAGCTTTCCGTAAATATGACACGCTATGAGCTTAAGGTCAACGGTAAAACTATTGATACTCCGCCCAAGGAGCTTGAACTGCTTTTCTATCTTGCATCCAATCCCAACAGGGTGTATACTCGTGACCAGCTTCTTGACGAGGTCTGGGGATTTGAATATTACGGTGATTCACGCACAATTGACGTTCATATCAAGCGCCTGCGTGAAAAGCTTGAGGGAATTTCCGATAAGTGGGCTTTAAAAACAGTCTGGGGCGTCGGATATAAATTCGAGGCGGATGAGGAAGAATAAAAATCCTTCGCATTGACATCGGATTACTCGGGGGGACGCTCTGTCCTCCCTTTTTTTAAGGAGGCGTATTGCTTTGAATTACAAGGAAAGCTCTTATCACAGGCAGTTTAAATTTGCATTTATCACGATTATCTCGGTGCTTGTATTCATCAGCGTTATTCTTGTCATGATCACATCCCGTATATACAGGAATTCCGAGCTTGACAGCCTTGAAAAGACCGGCGGACTTTACATTGATATGTTTGCAGATGAATACAGAAATTCTGGTCAGATATCCAATCAGACAATGCAGAAGCTTCATTATAAATTTTCAAATGAAGAAAAGCTGAAAATTTATATTTACGATAAGGAAGGCAAATGTATTTTCGCTGAGGGCGATTACGATAAGAATCTTATTGAGGCGGATAATCGTTTTTCAGTTTCCAGTAAGACAGTTGTTCCAAGCAGCGAGGTGAAGGATCTTGACACTGAAATCAAAAAAGAAATAAACGGTAAGAAAAAGAAATATCTTAAATTTGATTCCAGAAACCTCCTCAAAAGCGAACCGTATCTGTTGTATGGCACAAAAAAGACCTTTGTGAATAATACCGGTGAAAGAGACAGAATGTATATCCTGTTCTGCGGCAGAACCGATAACATCAACAGCTTCACACTGAAAATAATAATTGTTGTAAGCGTTATGTCGCTTGCAGTAATATATCTGTTCTATGTACTTCTTAGCCGCAGGACAAAAAAACTGACGAAATATGAATACGACTTCCTCAGGGTAAGCGAGATGTACGTCAAAGGTGATTTCTCCGAAACGCTCAGCACGGATATTGATGGAATCCCGAAGGAAATAACTCAGTGCGTCAATGCGCTTGCGGAGAACTTGAAGAACAGCGAGGAAGCTTCAAAGACATTTATCGCTAATGTTTCACACGAGTTGAGAACTCCGATAACTACGGTCGGCGGCTTTGTGTCAGGAATTCTTGACGGAACTATCCCGAAATCAAGGCAGAACGAGTATCTTGTTATCGTGTCGAAGGAAATACAGCGTCTGAAGATACTTATTTCGTCGATGCTCAACATGACAAAGTTTGAATCAGGAACAATGACGCCTAACTTCCGTGAGACTAATCTTACTGATCTTGTTATACAGACAGTATTGATGTTTGAAAAGAAGATAGATGAAAAGAATCTTGATATTCTCGGACTCGACAGTCAGAGACTTGTTGCTGTTGCCGATGCTGATCTTATGCAGCAGGTAATCTACAATCTTGTTGAGAATGCAGTTAAGTTCGTAAATCACGGCGGAACGCTGACCTTTGAGTTTGAAAAGGTTGACGGAATGAACTGTGTAAGCATTAAAAATACGGGCGAGGGACTTCGTGATAACGAAATACAGCAGGTTTTTGATCGCTTCTACAAGACGGATGCTTCAAGAGGCAAGGATGCTGCTGGTCTCGGACTGGGACTTGCGATCTCCAGAAAAATCGTGCATCTGCATAAGGGACACATTGTCGTTAAGAGCGTTTACGGCGAATATACTAAATTTATAATACAGATACCCGATCTTAATATAAACAACGGGAACGATAACGAAAGGACGGACTATGGACGAAAGAGATAATAATATTACAAATGGTATATCTGATTTCAGCGGGGAGGAGAGTACTCCGGCAGTTGAGGAAACACCTTCTGCTGAACAGTTTCGAGAGGAAAGCATAGATCAGCCGGTATATATCTCACAGCCGGAACAGACTTCATACGACAGCTTTATGTATGAATCTATCGGTCTTGAAGAAATGAAAAACAGCGGAAATAATACTCAGCCAGCGGCAGAAGCGGTATCTGCAAAGAAATCCGGCGGTACAACAGCGGCTGTAGTGATGTTTCTGGTGCTTATGGCAGCTGCATTCGGCTTTGCGGCATTCGGGATAGTCACAGATATGGTCGACAGCGATAAGGCTCTTGACAGGCTTGCAGAACGCAAGCAGATAGTGATGTATAAAAGTGTGAACAGAAAAGCTTCCGCTGATGAGCTTCTGAAAACCGACAAGTACGGAAGATACACTATTGAGGGAGTTTCTGAAATAGTAAAGCCTTCGATCGTTGAGATATACACCTACGCCAGCCGTGCTGACTATCAGGCAGGAAATTATATTGGCTCAGGCTCAGGTGTTGTAATCAGCGAGGACGGCTATATCGTCACAAATACTCATGTTCTCCATGAAAACGGCATACACATAATAAATACAGTTGACGGCAAGCAGTATGAGGCTGAGGTTGTTGGAAGGGATGTCAAGACGGATATTGCTGTTATCAGAGTATCAGGTGTGAAGCTTCATCCTGCGGTTTTCGGCAATTCCGACAATGCCGTTGTTGGACAGCAGGTTATTGCTATCGGAAATCCGGTAAGCCTTTCGTTTACGGTTACAGACGGAATAATTTCCGCCGTTCATAGAAAGATAAGAACAGATGAAACTACCTTTGAAATGGAGTGTATCCAGACAAATGCCGATATAAGCCCTGGAAACTCCGGCGGAGCGCTTGTCAATATGTACGGCGAGGTTATCGGAATTACCTCCTCAAAGTATGTAAGCAGCAGCTATGAGGGACTTGGCTTTGCTATCACCTCAAACGAGGCGCTTCCTATTATAGAGGAACTTATTGATAAGGGCTATATCAGCGGCAGATTCAGAATAGGTATACAGCTTATAGATATGTCAGAGCAGTCTAAGATACTTATTATAGAGGACGAGCTTGGTTTTGATCTTCCAGAGAATTTCAGAGGAATATATATCGAAAGTATTTCAGAAGATTCTGATATTGCAAATACCGACCTTAAGCCGGGAGATTTCATCACTGAGGTTGCCGGAACTAAGGTGGCAACGTATAATGAGTTCTACAATGCGATTACAAGCAGCTATGGGGTAGGTGATACTGTTCCGGCAACTTGTGCGCATATTGATGAGGATGGAGCTATAACTGAATATAAAATAAAATTCAAGCTTATAGAAGATACATCCGGAAATTATTGATATTTATAAAAATCAACTGTCCGTGAAATAACGGGCAGTTTTTTAATCTCTAAGATTTTTCGGGCGTTTAGAGTTAACGCCGGTAATGCCGCCTATTGCGCCGGATACGGTAAGCAGAAAGAGCTTGCTGATATGTGCAGGGCTTCCGGAAAGGGCGATTCCAACGGCAGAAATAATGATATACAAGAGCAAACCGCAGATAATACCGGAGAGCATACCTTTACGGCGGCGGTATTTTCCGAAGATAAATCCAGCTGAGAAAGCTCCGGTGAAAAGGGGAAGCAGCGAAATGATTTTCAAAAGCCGGAAATCAGATACGAAGAAAAAAGCAAATCCCGAAACAGCGAGAACTGTAATAAAAAGGAAAACAACGCCCAAAACAGTCGAGACGGTCATACTCAGCCGGCTGAATGACCATAGGTTTCTGCGGTGACGGCGCATAAAAATCCCTCCATAGAAGTAGTTAGTACATTCTATGGAGGGATAGCTGTTATTATTCTTCTTCAGCGTCTTTTTTCTTATTTTTTGACTTCTTCTTGTCGGAAGAATCCTCATCCTCATCAGCAAGCTTTGCAGAAGCAACACCGGCTGAATCAGCCTTTTTAGATGCAGCAGCTGCTTTCATTTCCTTGATGCGTTCAGCTGCTGTTACGTTTTCAGTGATAGCCCACTTCTTGATTCTGAGCTTGTGTCTTTCGCCGCCTGTTTCGATAACGATTGTATCATCGTTTGTGCGGACAACGATACCAACTATACCGCCGCCGGTGATGATTTCATCGCCTATTTCGAGGCTGTCCTGCATTTCTTTAAGCTCTCTGTCTCTTTTCTTCTGCGGTCTGATAGCGATGAAATAGAGAAGCAGGAACATGAGGATAAGAGGAAGCAGGAATCCCCAGATGCTTCCACCCTGCTGCTGAGAATTGTTTGCAGCAGCTGTTGTCTGAGCTGCATCATCAGCGAAAGCAGACATTGCTGTGAAAGCTGCCAGTACAGACATTGAAACGGCAGCGGTCAATGATGAAATAAACTTTTTAAACTTCATGATTCTCTCCAATCTGAGCATTGCTCATTCTATAAATGTAAATAACATTATACCATATATTAAGAATAATTGCAAGTGATTTTTTCTTTTTTACGGAAAATCGGCAAAAAGTTTTCTGTATGCTGAAAAATACGGGCGATATCAATGAGGATGATTTCAACATACTGTTGAATATATTGTGCATAATCATGAAAATGGCGGAATACTCTTGATTTATTGCAAAAAGGTGGTAAAATATAATTAGCACTCAAAGAAAGAGAGTGCTAAGATAACTGAGGTTTAATTTGCAATTATTTAAGGAGGTATATATTATGACAATCAAGCCCTTACAGGACAGAGTTGTAGTAAAAATGGTTGAGGCAGAGGAGACTACAAAAAGCGGTATCATCCTCTCAGGTTCAGCTAAGGAAAAGCCGGAGGTTGCTGAAGTAGTAGAAGTAGGCCCCGGAACTGCTGACGTTAAAATGGAAGTAAAGATCGGTGATAAGGTTCTTATCTCCAAGTATTCAGGTACAAACGTGAAGCTTGAAGGTCAGGAATTCATTATCGTAAGAATGGAAGATATTCTGGCTGTTGTAGACTGATTACAAAAGCTGGTTACATTATAAATTAATTAAGGAGATTGATTACTATGGCTAAAGATATTAAATACGGCGAGGACGCAAGAAAGTCCCTTCAGGCAGGTATCGACAAGCTTGCTGATACTGTAAGAATCACAATGGGTCCTAAGGGAAGAAATGTAGTTCTTGACAAGAAGTTCGGTGCACCCCTTATCACTAACGACGGCGTTACTATCGCTAAGGATATCGAGCTTGAAGACGCTTTTGAAAACATGGGCGCTCAGCTTGTTAAGGAAGTTGCTACAAAGACAAACGACGCTGCCGGTGACGGTACAACAACAGCTACACTTCTTGCACAGGCTATCGTTCGTGAGGGAATGAAGAATATCGCAGCAGGCGCAAATCCTATGGTTCTTAAAAAGGGTATCGCAAAGGCTGTTGACGTTGCAGTAGAAGCTATCACAGCTAATTCAAAGGCTGTTGAGGGCACAGAGGATATCGCAAGAGTAGGCGCTATCTCTGCTGCTGACGAGAACGTAGGTAAGCTTATCGCTGAGGCTATGGAAAAGGTTACAGCTGACGGCGTTATCACTATCGAGGAAAGCAAGACTGCTGAAACATACAGTGAAGTAGTTGAGGGTATGCAGTTCGATCGTGGATACATCTCACCCTACATGGTTACAGATACAGACAAGATGGAAGCTATCTATGATGACGCTTTCGTTCTTATTACAGACAAGAAGATCTCCTCTATTCAGGAAATCCTCCCTCTCCTCGAGCAGATCGTAAAAATGGGCAGAAAGCTCGTTATCATTGCTGAGGACGTTGAGGGCGAGGCTCTTACAACGATCATCCTTAACAACCTGAGAGGAACTTTCAAGGTTGCTGCTGTCAAGGCTCCCGGATTCGGCGACAGACGTAAGGAAATGCTTAAGGATATCGCTATTCTTACAGGCGGAGAGGTAATTTCTTCTGAGCTTGGTCTTGAACTCAACGAGACAACTATCGACCAGCTTGGTCAGGCTAAGCAGATCGTAATTCAGAAGGAAAATACAATCATCGTTGACGGCGCTGGCGACAAGGACGATATCAGAGCAAGAGTTAATCAGATCCGTGCTGCTATCGAGACAACTACTTCTGATTTCGACCGTGAGAAGCTTCAGGAAAGACTTGCTAAGCTTGCCGGCGGTGTTGCTGTTATCAAGGTCGTTTCAGCTACTGAGATCGAAATGAAGGAAAAGAAGCTTCGTATCGAGGACGCTCTTGCAGCTACAAAGGCAGCTGTTGAGGAAGGCATCGTAGCAGGCGGCGGTACAGCTTATATCAATGCTATTCCTGCTGTTTCAAAGATCATTCCTAACCTTGAAGGCGATGAAAAGACAGGCGCTAAGATAATTCTCAAGGCTCTTGAAGCTCCTGTTCGTCAGATCGCTGAGAATGCCGGTCTTGAAGGCAGCGTAATTGTTGACAAGATCGTTCGTTCAAGAAAGGTTGGCTACGGCTTCGACGCTTACAAGGAAGTTTACTGTGATATGATCCCTTCCGGTATCGTTGATCCTAAGAAGGTTACAAGAAGCGCTCTCCAGAATGCTGCTTCCGTTGCTTCAATGGTTCTTACTACAGAAAGCCTTGTTGCTGATATCAAGGAAGATGTTCCGGCAGCTCCTGCAATGCCCGCAGGCGGAATGTATTAATTACCGTATCCTTAACTGAAATATTTTTATAAGAATTTTTATAGGTGTTATTGAGGAAATCCCTTTTGTAAAAGGGGTTTCCTCAAACTTTTATATAGGAGTACAACAGTTAAAGAGCAGGATCTTACATTTTCAGAACACATCCAGTCTGCTTTTCATATAATAAAAAGGTAATTTCAAAAAATCCGCCGCTCGGCGGCAGAATGGAGTTCATTATGAAAAGCAAGCACAAAATTCTTATTGCCGGCGGTGATATGCGTCAGATTTACTGTGCAAGCCGCCTTTCATCCGGATATATAGCCGGTATCATCGGCTTTGACGAGGAACTTATCCCCTCCGTAAACTCATTCATCTCCTCTGCGGAGGGTACTCCTTTTGACTGTGCTGTTCTGCCTGTTCTTCCCCTCGACGAAGCCGGAATGATAAGCACGCCCTGTTTCAGGGGGAGCATTTCGGCTGAGGATATAAAAAATCTTCTCAAACCTGACAGTATTATTTTTGCCGGACGCATTGATGAAAAGCTCCGTGAAGCTTTTGAGGGATATCAGCTTTGCGACTACATGGAAAGCGAGGCACTGAATCTGAAAAATGCCGTGCCTACAGCTGAGGGTGCTGTGCAGATCGCTCTCGATGAGCTTCCTGTGACACTCAGCGGACTGCGTGTTCTTATCGTCGGCATGGGCAGGATAGGCAGGGCTCTTGCAGAGATATTAAAGGGCTTTGGTTCAGATGTGACTGCTGCTGTCCGCAGTGCAAGGGGCACGGCAAATTCAAGAATACACGGTATAAAATCCGTTTGCACTGACAAAATGGACGGAAATTATGATCTGGTTTTCAATACAGCTCCTCATATTATTTTCGATCGGGAGCTTCTTGGAAGATTCGGTGAAAAAACGCTGTTCATTGACCTTGCCTCCAAGCCGGGAGGAATTGATTTCGACGCTGCTGCAGAGCTTGGAATTAAAGCGATATGGGCACTGGGACTTCCCGGAAAAACAGCACCAGTCACCTCCGGAGAGATCATCGCAGAAACGGTTATCGACATAATCACGGAAATGGAGGAAGCTTATGGCTGATACATTAAAAGGACTCCGGATAGGATACATCATGACAGGCTCGTTCTGCACATTCAGCCAGAGTTTTGAACAGGCACAGCGGCTTATGGAAATGGGCGCAGAACTGATTCCGATAATGTCGGAGCACGCTGCCTCAATCAATACACGCTTCGGAACGGCTGAGGAAAATCTTGCAAAGCTGCGGAAAATCTGCGGACGTGAGATAATCACAACAATTGCGGACGCCGAACCTATCGGTCCGAAGGACATGACGGATCTCATGATAGCTGCGCCGTGCACTTCAAATACAGCCGCAAAGCTTGCAAACGGAATTACCGATAATACTGCCACAATGGCGGTAAAATCGCATCTTCGTACTGGAAAACCGGTACTTCTTGCGATTGCCTCCAACGATTCGCTTTTAGGCTCGGCAAAGAATCTCGGTGAGCTGTTCAACCGGAAGAATTACTATTTTGTACCTATGATTCAGGATGACTGGGTAAAAAAGCCTGCTTCACTTGTGGCGGAATTCAGCATGATACCGCAGGCGGCAGAAGCGGCTATGAAGGGAATCCAGTTAAGACCGATTATATATCATTCACGAGAATCGAAGTAATCATAAACAAAAGGGCACCGTCGGTGCCCTTAATTCATTACTATATCGCAGAATTTTCCGCCGATCGAAGATACAAGATCAGCCGGACAAAGATGTATCTGCAAACCAATCCTTCCGCCGCTTATATAGAAAAGCGGAAGTTCCTCAGCCGATGAATGTACAACCGTCATGAACTGTTTTTTCATGCCGATAGGAGTACATCCGCCACGGACATATCCCGTAACCTTTGTGATATCCTTCACATGAAGCAGAGAAACTGATTTTTCCCCGACGCTTACCGCCGCTTTTTTCAGATCAAGCTCCAGCGCAACGGGAATCAGAAAGCAGTAGTAAGTGCCTGTTTTTCCCTGTGCTACAAGCGTCTTGAATGTCTCCTCAGGCGGCTGTCCGAGAGTTTTTGCAGTAGTAACGCCGTCGATGAACTCATCGCACTGATATGTATTGTACTCGTATTTTATCCCTGACTTGTCAAGAAAACGCATTGCATTTGTCTTTGCTTCTTTAGCCATTTTTATCCTCCGGACGATTTTCTGACTGTGTGGAATTTCTCTTGCTGTATACGCATCCGCAGTAATTCTGCCGGTACAGACCGTATTTTTTTGACAGCTCGATTGAATGTTTATAGCCCTCGTGCTTCTTGAAATCGGAGTAGAGGTAGTCCGCATTGTAATTTCCTGCGATTTCTCCGCCTCTTTGATTGATAAAAGCGCAGTCCTTATGCGGACTGATAGTCAGCGTAGTGGTGAAGTAATCGCAGCAAAGCTCGTCAGCCTTTGCGGCGGCAGCTTCAAGGCGGCAGGAAATGCATTTCTGACAGCGCTCTCCTCTTTCAGGAAGATCTTCAAGTCCCTTTGCAAGCTCATAAAACGTCGAAGGATCGTATTTTTCCTCGATTATTTTCACATCGAGTCCCATTTCACGGACAAGCCTTTTCAGCTCGCTGCAGCGGAACTGATATTCCTCCTCCGGAGCGATATTCGGATTGAAAAAATACAGCGTAAGATCGAAATATTTTTCCAGTACCGTCAGCGTATGACTGCTGCACGGAGCACAGCACGCATGAAGCAGCAGCGACGGCTTTTCGCCGCTTTTTTCAAGTGCGGCAATAGTTTCGTCAAGCATTCTGCCGTAATTTATCTTGTTCATTATTTGTCCTCAAGATTTTTAAGTGCTTTCAGTTCATCACGGTTTACCCTGATCTCCGCATCTTTGAGAAGCTTGACCTCGCTTCTGTCGAGAGTTACGGGGACTTCAGATTTTTCAGTCTTTACCCTGAGTTTTCCTGTAATGAGGTTTACATCCTCGACCTTGCCCTTATCGCCGTCGGGAGTAACGACCAAAGCTCCGATCTTGGGAGTGATCTTAAGAAGCTCCTCGTAGACGTTCTGTTCATTTTTCAGACAGCACATAAGTCTGCCGCAGGTGCCGGAGATCTTTGTCGGATTGAGTGAAAGTCCCTGTTCCTTAGCCATTTTGATAGATACAGGCTGGAAATCGCCCATATATCCCTTACAGCAGAATTCTCTGCCGCAGATACCCATTCCGCCAAGAATTTTAGCTTCATCCCTGACGCCAATCTGTCTCAGCTCGATTCGTGTTCTGAAAACAGCCGCAAGATCCTTGACAAGCTCACGGAAATCAACGCGATTTTCTGCCGTAAAATAGAAAAGTATCTTATTATTGTCGAAAGTACATTCAACGTCCACGAGATTCATTTTCAGTTTGCGGAAAGCTATCTTCTCCTGACAAACGGCGAAAGCCTCTTTTTCACGCTGTTTATTTTTTTCAGCTGTCTTCATATCCACCTCGGTAGCTAACCGGATAATAGGCTTGAGCGGAGAGGATATCTGATTGTCCTCTATCTGTCTGTTTGCAATAACTACCTCTCCGCACTCGACTCCACGGACTGTCTCAACGATAGCGTAATCACCGATATTCGCCTTGATATCGCCCGGCGAGAAGTAATATATTTTTCCGACGCTTTTAAAGCGTACTCCTACTATTTCTTTCATATTTTTCTCCTTTTTGCAAGGTGTTGCTTTTATACTGTACCGATGATTTCTGCGCAGAGAGCCGCAAGAACAAGCGGAATGTTCACATTGCTGTCAACGGCGCTTTTAGCTTTTTCAAGATATTTGTGAAGCTTTGCCGCCTGATATATATCCAGCCTTTCAGAGAGCCTTCCGGCGCCGTCTGCGAAGCAGCTTATCCCCGAAATATCCGGAGACTTTTTCAGCACTGCTGCGTCTCTTACAAGCTTATCGAGCATCGAAAGAACATCTCCGACCTCGTTTCTGTCCTTTGCCACGGTGTAAAACGCCGAATTCATCGCATATTCATCTCTTCTTATTATACTATCTGCGAGCGATTTTGTCAAATCCACTTTCCGGCGGAGAGAATCATCGAAAAGATAGCTTTTGCACATACCGATATTCCCGTGAAAACAGCTTACAGCACTGCATATCTCCTCCTGAGAATGTCCGTCCTCAGCAAGAGCCTGCCTTGCCTGATCCTCGGTGCAGACTGATGTTCCGAAGCAGACGCATCGTGAAATTATCGTGGGAAGAAACACTGATTTTGATTCCGCCGTAAAGATAAAATAAGCATAATCCGGCGGTTCCTCAATAAGCTTCAGGAGCTTGTTCTGCGGACGGCTGTCAAAATTCCGGCAGTCTGCGAAAATATATACCTTTCTGCCGGTCTTGTTATTTGGTTTTACATAGGCGTCGCTTGCAACCGAGCCTGCTGTTTCGACGGAATATCCGCCTAATTTTCCGCTTTTTTCGGGATATATCACATCCGGATGAAATCCGGATTCTATATTCCGGCAGGCAGTACAGCAGCCGCATGGTTCTCCGTCCATGGGATTTTCACAGAGCAGGAGCATTGTATAATATCTCGCCAGAAGCTTTTTTCCGCTGCCCTTTTCGCCGTAAAACATCACCGCATGAGCAGCTTTATCCTTGCTCACCATATTTTTCAGCGTTGACAGCAGATAGTCATTTCCGTAAATTTTATTCATATCAGACCTCTTACATATTGCGGCACTTTCCGACGTGCCGTCATTATTCTATTTTACCACATTCACGGTTGAAATTCCATAGCTTTTGAAAATATTTATGCAGTTCCGGTCAATTATTTCTCCGCTTGCCGCTATAGGAACAGCCGGCGGACACGGAACTCTCACTGCACCGCAGATTCTACCCTCAGAGTTTTCAACATCTATATCTTCGGTTGTGGAAAAAACAGCCTCACGAATACGCATTGCCTTTTCGGGAAGCTTCATCGTAAAGCTCCGGATATTTTTTTTACATCGTCCGGCAGAATCCAGAGATTTTTCAAGAGCCTCCGACAGCCTTGCGTAATCCTCCGGACGGAAAAACGGCGACGTCAGCAGAACTATAAGCTCATTGTCCGCATATTCACATTCTGCGTCGTTTTTTCGCAGAAGCTCTGCAAGCTCACCACCATCATAGCCGCTCTCCGATGCTCTTATTGTAATATGAAACGGCTCTGAATCCACAAATTCCAGACGTCCGGAAAATTTCTCACGAAACTGGCTGAGATACACGAGGTTTGCTGCAATATCCCTGCGGATATTTTCAGCGATATACTTATTGCACAGGTCAAGCGACATCATCACCGGATAAGACGGGCTTGTGGACGCAAAAAGGCTCATTGCCGGCTTTAAAAGCGGAGCATACTCCTGACATGAGGTATGAAGCATTGCGGCTCCCGTCAGTGCCGGAAGCATTTTGTGCGCCGAATCGCAGCACATATCGGCTCCGAGAGCTATCGGATGAAGGCTTTCATTAAAGAAATGCAGATGTGCTCCGTGAGCGTTGTCAACGATGAGCCTTGCTCCGAAACGGCGGCATACAGCCGAAAGATTCTTTATATCGGCAAGTCTGCCGGTATAGTCGGGAGATGTTACATAAAGACACGCCGGAGCTTCACAGGAACGCAGTTTTTCCTCTACAGCAGAAATTTCTATTTCTCCGGAGAGGATCCCGCCTGAATATCGGGGAAGAATCCATTCAACGTCAAGGTCGAGAAGCGCCGCCGCATTAAGGAAGCTCCGATGAACGTTGCGGACAGCGATTATCCGGCGTTTTTCCTGCTTCATGATAGTCAGCATTGCCTGAATACACAGTGTAGAACCGCCGGCAGAATAGACAGTAGCCGCTGTACCGTAAAGGGATGCCATATTTTTCTCGCTTTCAGCGATGATTCCGTCAGCCTCGAAAAGACTGTCTGCGCCGGAAATTTCAGTAATATCGCCGCTGTAAAGTTCCTTCGTACCTTCTGTCGGAGCAATACCTTTATGTCCCGGCATATGGCAGCGCAGAGTTCCGGAAGAAGCGTATTTCTGTATAAAATCATAAATCGGAGTAGTCATATTTACTTTCAGCCTTTCATTTGTAAAATTGCATTATATGTAGTATTTCATGATTCTGAAGATCCTCATTTTTGCTCTTGACATAGCAGCCGAAACAGCCTGCGGAGTAATGCCGAGCTGCTTTCCTATCTGAACGGAATCAAGGTTCTTAAAATAGTATAGCATAATAATTTCCTTTTGTCTCGGAGTAAGCTCGTTTTTTATAACATTTAACAGTATTTTTCTCACCTTCTGTCTTGACTCCGATTCATCTGCGTGCCCGATTATTTCATTCAGCCTGCTGTCCGACTCACCTGTAAAGATATCAGAATAGCTTTCAAGCTTCGGCACGCTGTTCAACCCTCCTCACATAATTCGTGAGATAAATCACAATTTCTCTCATCTGACTGTGTTCCGTATAAAGGAGACGTATGCGGCGTTCAAGGTCAAGCTCCTCAATCTGAGCGTCCTTTCCCTCCTTTTTCAGCTGATTTTTCTGATGTGTCAGCTGGATGATCCGCTGTTTTGCAAGTTCACAGCTATGCTCGTAGTTTTTTATCATCTGTTTCATTTTTTACCTCCTTAGCCTTGCACAAAATCGAATATTTGTTCCGTGTGTTATATTATAGAACAAAAGTTTCTTATTGTCAAGAGGAATCGAACAAATATTTTATTTTTAACTATACAAAACAAACATTTCGTCATACTGCACATATATGTCCCAACGTATATGTGTAATAATACAAAATCCTGGAAAAAAGTGAGCGTTTTGCATCATTTACAGCGACAAACAAATATAAGGAGTGTTAATTTTGAATTTTTTTCAAAAAGCCTTGTAAAAATTATTATTATATGGTATAATATATAATGTCATATTGTAATGATACGAAATATCAAAAAGGAGAAAGCTATGAAAAAAGTAATTATAATAGGCGCAGGCCCTGCCGGTCTGACAGCGGCGTATGAGCTTCTTAAAGATAATTCCGGCGAATACGACGTTACTATACTTGAAGAAACTGATGCTATAGGCGGTATTTCTAAAACAGTAAACTATAAAGGCAACCGCATGGATATGGGCGGTCACAGATTCTTTTCCAAAATTCCTGAGGTAAACAGATGGTGGGGCAACATCCTCCCTATGCAGGGCTCTCCCTCATACGACGATCTTCTCCTCAGAAGAAAAGTCGCTACAGTTGAAAATGGACCTGATCCTCAGAAGAAGAACCGTGTAATGCTCTCCAGAAGACGTGTTTCCCGTATTCTTTTCAATGACAAGTTCTATGATTATCCCGTTTCACTTAAGCCCGAAACAATCAAGAACTTCGGCTTCATCACAACAATGAAGGTAGGCTTCAGCTACCTCGCTGCTGTTATCCACAAGCGTCCTGAGGACAACCTCGAAAACTTCTACATCAACTGCTTCGGCAAGCAGCTCTACTCTATGTTCTTTGAGAACTACACTGAAAATCTCTGGGGCAGACATCCCAGCGAAATCGACGCTTCATGGGGCGCTCAGCGTACAAAGGGCCTCTCTATCGTGGGTATCATCAAGGACTTCTTCGGCAAGATCTTCAAGGTGAAGAACCGTAAGGTAAATACTTCCCTTATCGAAGAGTTCAAGTATCCTAAGCTTGGTCCCGGACAGCTCTGGGAAGTTACTGCTGATGAGATCACAAAGCTCGGCGGTACTATCATTATGAACGCCGGCGTTAAGAAACTCCATAAAAATGAGGAAAATCTCCTTACCGGCGTAACCTACGTCAAGGATGGTCAGGAAATCACTCTCGACGGCGACTGTATCATTTCTTCAATGCCTGTCAAGGATCTCGTTGCCGGCATGAACGATGTTCCGAATGAACCTGCAAGAATTGCAGCTGGTCTCCCTTACCGTGATTACATGACTCTCGGCGTACTCGTTCCTAAGCTCAACCTCAAAAACGAAACTACTATGAGAACCGTAGGAAATATCGTTCCTGACTGCTGGGTTTACGTTCAGGACAGACGTGTTAAAATGGGACGCTTCCAGATCTACAACAACTGGTCTCCCTACATGGTAAAAGATCTTAAGAATACTGTATGGCTCGGTCTTGAATACTTCGTAAACGAAGGCGACAAGTTCTGGAACATGACAGAACAGCAGTTCTCTGATTTCTGCGTAAAGGAAATGGTAAAGCTTGGTCTTATCGACAGTGCAGATCAGGTTCTCGATACACATATGGAAAAGGTAAAGAAGGCTTATCCTGCATACTTCGACACATACGACGAAATGGATACTCTTGTTGATTACCTTAACACTATCGACAACCTCTACTGCGTCGGCAGAAACGGTCAGCACCGTTACAACAATATCGACCACTCTATGTGCACTTCCTTTGAGGCTGTAAAAAATATCAAGTCCGGCACAAAGGACAAGTCCAACATCTGGAACGTTAATACAGAAAAAGAATATCACGAGGAGAAGAAGTAATGAAGAATCCCAATCTTCAGGAGGTAATGGATATTCTCCGCTCAAAGAAGTTCTCAAAGCTCTTTGTGGGTGATACTGAAAACACTTTTATCCAGTTTTTCCGCTATCTTTTCGTGGGCGGACTCGCTACGGTCGTTGACTGGGGAGTTTCTTACCTTCTGTTCAGATTCGCTTTCAATGAGCATTACGCAATCGCCGCTAACTCGATTTCATTCGTAGCCGGCCTTGCAGTAAATTATCTGATAAGCACCTTCTGGATATTCAAGAATTCTGCGGTAGAGTCAAAGCTGAAGGAATTTCTTGGCTTTGCGGCTATCGGTCTGGTGGGACTTCTCATGACAATGGGAATAACATGGCTGTTTGAGCTGTGGCTCTCTGACTCCACAAGCGCCTTCCAGATCCTTGCAAAGATAGTTTCAACCGGCGCTGCCTTCTTCTGGAACTTTTTTGCACGAAAGATATTCCTTTTCACAAAAAAAGAAAACTAAAGTATTACCGCACACATCCTGTGCGGTAATATCATACTAACACTTAGGTAAATTTTTCATCCTGAGAGCGAGGACAAACAATGGAAAATAAAAAAACAAAAGCTAAATCCGGCGGTAAAGCACAGAAGCCGGAAAAAAGCTCCGGAACAGCAAAAAAGACGGCTGATACTGCTGTTATCGTGCCGTCATCCTTTCCGGAGAAAATGAAATATTACGGCAAAAAAGCTGCCGCCGGTTTCAATAAGTACAAGAAACCTGTCGCTACAGTGATATCATACATCATCCCTGTTCTGATTTTCCTCTATGTAGCGTCAATTGTAATTTACTTTATTACCTCCGCATACAGAGCTGAATTCCACTCTGACTGTACGGATACTATCCTTTGGGCAAACGCCTCCATTGAGGGCGGCGCAGTCTATGATCAGAACTTTGGCTATGCGTGCTTCCTGCCTTTCGGTATCAATGTCATTATGCAGCCCCTTATAAATATGTTCGGTCTTACCATGAAGGCTCATATCTGGGGCATGATGAGCTATTTCATTCTTCTGGTAGTTTTCTTCTGCCTTATGCTCAAGGAAATGCACTGGAACATCCGCAGCATACTTATCGCCTGTTCGGTTTTCCTCTCAATGACAGTATCATCTGAAAAGCTGAGAGAAATCTTTTGGCAGCATACTATTTACTACACTCTCGGAATACTTTTTATCGTCATCGGACTTTATATGTATTTCCACATGATAAATCTCTCGGAAAAGATGAAGAGTCTTAATCCGAAGGATATAAAGGGAAAAATCACCTTTATGCGCTTCATGCTTGTCTTTATCCTCCTCGCTGTATTCATTATGTTTACGGCTACGGACGGAATCTCAGCACTTTCTATCTTCGCTGTTCCCTTTATCGCAGCACTGTTTGCTGAGCATTTTGTAAATACTGACAACGATATCGCAAGCAAAAAGGCTCTTAAAACTATCCTTATGATCGGCGTTTTCGGAATTATGATAATCCTCGGCATGAAGCTCAACGAAAAATGGACGGGCGATCTTACTGCTGGATATCAGGACGCTTACTCTGTTTTCTCGCCTATGGGCGAATGGGTAGATAATACTCATAAATTCCCGCTTGCATGGATGAAGCTCAACGGCGTACAGGATATCGTCCACATGAGAAAGGACAATGGCGAGGTTATCAGAATCTCCGATATCGAGGGAATCCAGAACCTTATTTATGTTCTTGCTTCTCTTATTATCCTCGTTATGCCTATCATCGCAACTTGCTTCTACCCTAAGTATAAGACGGCTAAGGACGGCCATATGATCCGTATTTTCGTATGGATGCACTGGGCTTGTACAGCTATCGTGCTTATGGGATACTTCTTCGGCGTGCTTTCTGGTGCTGACTGGAGACTTACTCCTATCCTCGGAACATCGCTCATCCTTTCGATTTTCTTCGTTCACTGGGCACTCTCTACTAAAACTTCCGTTCAGAGGATTGCAGCATTCCTTTCAATTCCCGTTCTTATTGTATCAATACTCAACCTTAAGGCTGTTAAGGATATCGAAAAGGATTACCATAAGGCTAACAACCTTTACGGTATCGCTGATTTCCTCGAAGAAGAAGGTCTCACATACGGCTACTCTACTTTCTGGCAGGCTAATGCGATCACTCTTATCACCGATTCCGAAGTTAAAGTGCGTGACGTAAATATTGACGATTACGGCGTTTCTAAGAGAATTTACCAGTCATCCAGTGAGTGGTATAAGGATCAGCCCGGCCAGGAAGAATATTTCCTCCTGCTGAATCCTCCTGAATATCAGACTCTTGTGAATATTCAGAGCCCGCTTCTTACAGAAAAAACTAAGGAGCTTATCAAGGTTATAAATAATACGGAATACCGTGTTCTTGTGTTCGACCATAATATCGTTTGATGTAAAAATCCCCCGATGTTACATCGGGGGATTTTTCCTCAAAACGATTATTTAGCCTCCGGCTTATCAAAGGCGAATTTTTTAAATATCGGCACAAGCATACCGCCGACTGCGTTTCCAAGAACTACAATTCCAAGATAAAGAGCGCCTTCACCTGTCGGATATGCAGCAAAATAATAGAAGCAGTCCGCAACTGAGTGGTTAAATCCGCTGAGAATAAAGATCATTACTGGTATCGCTGTACCAAATACAAGCGAAGTATCAGCGCCTGTCTCACGGCAGGTTCTTGCGTTCTGTACGGCAAGATACATCAGCAAACCGCAGAATATTCCGAGAATGAAGCGGCTTTCGATCGAGTCATCAAGTTTTGTATCCATGATAGCTGATGCGCTGTCGTGGAGCTTGTCTCCTATTCTGGTAAGCAGTACAAGTCCGGCAGTAAGAGCCGTTCCGCAGGCATTTCCTACAAAGGTAACTACGACTTCAAGTATGTAGTAAGGCTTGTTTTCGGGGATGTATCCCACCTTGCCCGTGTACAGTGCAAAACCGTATCGGATTATGGTGAAAAGTCCGAAGCTGAACAGGAACGATCCCACCACTTTGTTTTCAGCCATAAGGTAGATTATGCCGCCGATGCCGATCATAATTCCAGCCATTATGCCTTTGAAAAATATGCTTTTGATAGATTCACGTTTCATAATTGACCTCCCATAAAATAATATATAGATTATAACATGAAACGCAGAAAATGTCAAACTATCAAATATAATATGTTTTGGACGCAAATTGTAGGGGCAGCCTTTGTGGCTGCCCTTAATTAATTATTAATATAATTTAGGGTGACCGCAAGGGTCGCCTCTACTATTAATCCAGAAAATAAAACTGAAAGAACGAGCTTTATATCAATCGTCAAAAAATCCGCTTTTATATTTTACTTCACGGGTGCGGTCTCCGTGACATTCGATTTCAATGAGTTCTCTCTTTATCATGATTTTCATTCCGGCGAACATCACCAGAAATGCCAGAGCGTTTGCCGCGATGCTGAAATAAATTCTCACGCCCATATAATTTCCGAAAAGACCTGCAAGAATTATGACGATACAGCCGATAACAAGCAGTTCAAGCGGCTTTTTATACGGATCGAAGTATACAAAAGTGAAACACGCAGCTGCTGAGGCAAGAACGTGAACGATATACAACACCAGTGAATAGGGGTTATAGAAGCTGCGCACCGTCATACCGTTAAGCTCGCAGAACATGAAGAAGGCTTCAAGTGCAAGATAGAGAGAAAAGGCTATTTTAGGCGCTTTTCGCATCCTCACGGCAGAGCAGATAAAGTAATCTGCAATTACAAGAACAGCGAATCCGCCGATTTCAACGAAATATGCGATTACTTCAACAGCCTTTACTACTATGTCTGGCGCTGATGAGTTGAACATCTGGTGATAGAGGAGTGATATCAGAAGAAACAGCAGAAAAAGAACGTTTCCGATAATTCCGAGGGTAAGCGCTCTTGAAAGCTTAGCTTGCATAGGCAGCTCCTTAACCGAGAGCCTTCAGAGCTCTCTGACCAATATCTTTTCTGTAGTGAGCGCCCTCGAAGCTGATCTGTGATACGCCCTTGTAAGCGTTGTCAAGAGCCGACTGGAGATCCTCGCCCTTAGCGGTAACACCAATAACACGTCCGCCGTTTGTAAGGAATTTTCCGTCCTCTGAGAGCTTTGTTCCGGCATGATAAACGAAACAGCCGTCAACCTGTCCCTTATCGTCCATACCGTTCATTTCGATGCCCTTGGGGTAGCTTTCAGGATAACCTCCGCTTGCCATAACAACGCAGGCGCAGCTTCCGGAGTGCCACTTGATATCGAGCTTGTCGAGCTCATGCTTGCATACAGCTTCGAAAACCTCATAGAGATCGGCGTCGAGCATAGGCAGAACTACCTGTGTTTCGGGATCGCCGAATCGGCAGTTATACTCAATAACCTTTGGTCCTTTGGGAGTGATCATCAGTCCGAAATAGAGACATCCCTCGAAAGAACGTCCCTCAGCGTTCATAGCGTTGATAGTAGGAAGGAAGATAGTTTCCATACATTCCGTGGCGAGTTCCTCGGTGTAGCAGGGGTTAGGGGAGAGAGTTCCCATTCCGCCGGTATTAAGTCCCATATCGCCGTCAAGAGCACGCTTGTGATCCATTGAGGAGATCATAGGAACGACAGTTTTTCCGTCTGTAAAGCTGAGGACGGATACCTCAGGGCCTGTGAGGAATTCCTCGATAACGATTCTTGCAGAGCTTTTACCGAATTTCAGCTCGTCGATCATATCATGAACAGCCTGAACTGCTTCTTCCTCATTCTGAGCGATGATAACGCCCTTTCCGAGAGCAAGACCGTCAGCCTTGATAACAGCGGGGTAGCTGTTCTGTTCTTTAAGGTAAGCAATAGCCTTGTCGGACTCTGTGAATACCTCATAGAATGCAGTAGGAATGTTGTATTTCTTCATAAGTTCCTTTGAGAAAACCTTGGAGCCTTCGATAATTGCGGCATTTGCCTTTGGACCGAATACCATAAAGCCCTCAGATTGGAGAGCGTCTGTCATGCCGAGAACGAGCGGATCATCGGGAGCAACAACGACCATGTCGGGTTTGAGTTCCTTTGCGAGAGCAACAACACCGTCGATATCTGTAGCGCCGATATTGAAGCATTCAGCGTATTTGGAGATACCGCCGTTTCCGGGTGTGCAGTAGATCTTGCCTACATGACGGCTTTCAGCAAGCTTCATGATAATAGCGTGTTCACGTCCGCCGCCGCCGACTACAAGTATATTTTTCATGGGATAATTCCTCCTATAAATTTTTAAAATTACATACCATTATTTTATCATTTTTTCGCTGTTTTGTCAATAAAAAACGACTCGGAATTTACCGAGCCGTAATTTGTTTATTTAAATTCAATACTGTCAAGAATTTCCTGAATATCAGTTTTATATTGTTCCGTTTTACTTGTGGGACAAACCTCGATAGCCTGATAAATCACGCCGTCATTTTCAAAGATATAGTAATCAACATAAGCGTCAAGGGGATTCAGATAGTGGATATGCTCCGCATTGAAGCCCATATAATCGGCTTTGTCACGAAGAAACTCCGGTTCATCTGTTAATTTTTCTGCGCTGTTTTTTGCGGCAGTTTCAATATCAGATTCATCCGTGAGTGCACTGAACGAGAACGCATACATCATATCACTGATATCGTTCTGCAGATTCAGCGAAATTGAAGCAAAGTCAGCAGTCATTTTTCTGAAATACCACTTTTCGACGGCAGTGATCGAGAAATAATCGTTGTCATAAGATTCCGGTTCAGTTTTCAGCGGGGTGCCTTTGTATTTGACGGAGTGAAGAATTATATCTGTTTCTTTTTCACAGTTTTCACGGCTTTCTGGAGTTGATGTAGAAGCAGCTGCAAAGATATCTCCGTTGCCGAATTGTACTGTTGTCAGCGTGTAAATGATATCATTTTCGCAGTCAGCAGTTATTCTGTAGGCTGGATTTCCGTTAAAGGTAAGTTCTTCGCCTTTTATGTTTGAGTACAGACCGCTTTCCTCAAAGTCAGAAGAAAGACCAGTGCCCATACCTGCGGCAGTCTGATGAAGATCTGCAACAGTCATAACGCCTATCAGCGTATCATCGTCGCCGAGATTGAACACATATTCTGTTTCGCCTATTAGTGTACTGCTTATGCCGTTGGGAGTATCGCTGCTGACAGCGAATTCAAAAAGTCCGTCCTCTGTGTCGCAGTATACGATATCTTCCGGAAGTTCAAAGGTTTCCTCAGTTTTATTCGCAGAGGATGAATCAGAATCTGATGAGCTGTTCTTTCCGCCGCATCCGCACATGGATATTCCGAGACAGAGTACAGTGAGGAATGATAAAATTCTTTTGATTTTCATAAAAAATCTCCCTTATTTTAAAGTTGTGCCGTCGATAATTCTCTGCATAGCTGCCGCAACAGTTCCGTCGTCGTTTATCGGTATGCTCGTTGTAACTACATATATATGACCGTTGTAGTCGAAATAATATATATTATAGTTGTACTTTAATAAAGATAAGCTATAGGAAAGCCTGTGGGCAGGAATACCGAAAATCTCGTCTTTATCAAGAGAAAGACTATGTCTGAGCTTTGAATTTGATTCAGCTTTGGTTTTGTAGGCGCTTGAAGCATATTCCTCAGCTGTACTGTATTCTCCGTCATTCTCTATACGGATTTTATAGCAGGCAAGATAATTATCCATTGTGTCGCTATGACCGTATTTGAAGTTGAATTCGTAGCTTGTATCTGTTGAGGACCTGTTGTTTTCAATCCATTCAGGTTGATAATATACCGAAAAGAAATCATTTTCAAACGTCTGAGGCTCTGTGGGATAGTAGAAGTCGGATGTATACTCAATGGAATTGATAAACTCATCAGCAAGCTCTTTTGCTATAAGGTCAAAGTCCTCTGTATACATGACTATTATATCAAATTTTGCATCCTGTTCGCACAGCTGGTAATAGTCACTGAATATTGTTTTGCCGTCTAACTCTTCCTTATAGGAAACAACCGAAACATCATATTTGTATTCGGGACATTTTTTTAAGCTTACGTCAGTACAATCATCTTCTATAAATTCAACAAAATCTTTAGCATGACCGTAGGACGAAACCGCCCAGCTGGATCCTTCACAGACAGCAAACATAACAGGTTCGTTTTTATGTTCAAGAACAACATAGCCTTCATCCTGATATTTGTCGCTGAGCTTGTAATTATCTATTATATCTCCGACAGAAAATTCCTTGATTGCTTCTTCAATTGCAGTGTCAACATCCGTAAGAGCTTTAGTTTCATCGGATTCATTGTCCGAATCTGCGTCCGAAGCATCATCCTCGGTCAGATTTTCTTCATCCACGATGTCGTCAGATACGCTTGAAAAAGTTTCAGCTGTGCCGGAGGATTTTTCTTTGTCCTCACGGGATTCAAGATAAAAGCCTGTGATGAGTCCTCCTATAAGTACAGCACAGATTGAAGCTCCGATAGTAATTATTATTTTCATAATTTAACCCCTTATATCATAATGTGAATGGGCTGTTGATTACAACAGCCCATATATAGTTATTAGTGGTGGAAAAGACGAATTCCTGTGAATGCCATAGCGATATTGTACTTGTTGCAAGTCTCGATAACGTTGTCGTCACGGATAGAACCGCCGGGCTCTGCAATGTACTCAACACCGGACTTCTTAGCACGCTCGATGTTGTCGCCGAAGGGGAAGAATGCGTCTGAACCGAGGCAAACGCCTGTATTCTGAGCAAGCCATGCCTTCTTTTCTTCTCTTGTAAATACTTCAGGCTTTACCTTGAAGATATTCTGCCATGTACCGTCACGAAGAACATCCTCGTACTCGTCGCCGATATAAACGTCGATAGCGTTGTCACGGTCAGCACGGCGGATATCGTCGATGAACTGGAGTCCCATAACCTGAGGAGACTGTCTGAGCCACCAGTTGTCAGCCTTCTGACCAGCAAGACGTGTGCAGTGGATTCTTGACTGCTGACCAGCACCGATACCGATAGCCTGTCCGTCCTTTACATAGCAAACGGAGTTGGACTGTGTATATTTAAGTGTGATAAGAGAGATGAGAAGATCATCCATCTTGTCAGCCGGAATATCCTTGTTTTCTGTAACGATGTTTGCAAGAAGTTCACGGTTGATGTCGAGTTCATTTCTTCCCTGTTCGAATGAAACGCCGTAAACCTGCTTTACTTCGATAGGAGCGGGCTTGTAATTCTCGTCGATCTTAAGAACGCAGTATGTGCCCTTTCTCTTTGACTTGAGGATCTCAAGAGCCTCATCGTCGTAATCGGGAGCGATAACACCGTCAGAAACCTCACGCTGAATCATCTTGGCTGTGCATACGTCAACCTTGTCAGAGAGAGCGATGAAGTCGCCGTAGGATGACATTCTGTCTGCGCCTCTTGCTCTTGCGTAAGCGGAAGCAAGGGGAGAAAGCTCGCCGAGGTCGTCAACCCAGTAGATCTTCTTGAGGTCGTCGGAAAGAGGTCTGCCGATTGCAGCACCAGCCGGAGAAACGTGCTTGAAGGATGTAGCAGCGCACATACCTGTAGCAGCTTTAAGCTCCTTTACGAGCTGCCAGCCGTTGAGTGCGTCGAGAAGGTTGATGTAACCGGGCTTGCCGCAGAGAACCTCGATAGGAAGCTCGCTGCCGTCAGCCATGTATACTCTTGAGGGCTTCTGATTGGGGTTGCAACCATATTTTAACTGCATTTCATTTGACATAATAATGTCCTCCTTAATTATAAAATTCATATTCGTATTCGGCATATGATGATTCCTCTCCGTCTGTGAATTCTTCTTGCCTGATAAGACGGTTATCGGAATTATATGTGTATTTTGTTAGCATCGTTAAATCCATATCAGCATACTGCGTTTCAAGGCTTGTCATGTTGCCGTTGGCATCATAGGTATAATACTTGGTAGTATTATTAGAGCTTTTATCCGAAAAGCATTTTTCGACTAAGATTCTGCCTTCTGAATCATATTCATATTCATACGTTGTAACGGAGTTGAGTTTATCATTATCGACGTAGGCGATTTCACACCGCACCGGATTTGAATGTTCATCAAGTTCAGAGAAAGCAGTACTCCACATTTCATCGTTTCGGTATGTCCTTTCAGTTTCGAGCTTTTTATCATCGCTGTACTCAAATTCGGAAAGAATAGGACTGCTATCCTGCATAGCCATATTCATTTCAGATATTGTGCCGTCATCATTGTATTTATATGAATAGGAACAATAAAAAGTTGTCTGAAATTCATTTTCTGAATCTCCTACAGGATGAGAATAAAGATAAATACAATTGTCATGATCGTCATAAAAATTGAAAGCTATAGTTGAAGGTTCTCCTTTAATACGGACAAGCTCCGTCTGGCAGTAGACTGCATTTTCGGGGATTTCAATATCAAAATCTTCCATATTGACATCTGTCAGGTCGGAAACTGATACTGCTCCGGAATCTTTATCTGACGAGGTTTCCGAAGATTTTTCCGAACCGCAGGAAGTCATAATCGCAGCACATATTGATGCTGTCAATATAGTTTTATGGATGTTTTGGATTTTCATGAATATCTCCTTGTTTCGGACATAATAATGTCCTGCTTTTATAATTCGTAATTCTTAATGCGTAATTGTTCAGCCGCATAAATAATATTTATATACTTGCTGAATCACTAAAAAATGCCTGCTGGGCAAAGGGAAAAGCAATGAAAATAATTGAAAGTGATAATAATAAATAAAATGACCACTTAAAATACGTTTTCTTCTTTGATTTGATTTCATTATATGTTATGAGTACAAATATCAGAGTTATGATAACGGCTGTTGGTCTTACAAGAAAAGGATTGATACCCATAAAAGACATATTACACATGGAATAATACAGGTCAACAGCTTTTCCACGTTCCATATGTTTTGCCATGTAATCAAAAAGATAGAATCCGCCATTAAGCTTTTTTTCTTCGATGAACCATGAGAGCGTCATAAAGTTCATGACAAAGAAGAATAACGTCAGTGGTAACCAACATATTCTGCAAAAGCAGAGAAGATGTTTATTTGTCATATTATCAGATCTCCGCTATGTGCGAAGTGAATTATCATACAAATCTGTTCAAAGGGCATTATAGCTGTCAGGATAATGTTGAATATCACGAGAAAAAGATATTTCCTGCCGATACTCTCCTTTTTGCGGAACTTTCTGTAAAGAAATATACTCAAAAAGCTAACAAGTATAAAAACTGCAAATATAAGTGGTGTTGTCATATAATTTCTGAAAAACTTTGTTTTGTCAGATGTGAGATATAATGCGCCTTCAACAGATGCACCGTAATACCATACCCAATAGAACTGCTGATATAGAAGATACAGCACAACTGCGATATCAGCCAAAACGGCAAATGATTTTATTACTTTTATTTTCATGACTGCGAAGAATTAGTTATTCTTGTTAAGAATTCTTGTCTCCTCGGTGCCGTCCTCAAGATTTACATAGCGTACAAAGAGAGAAACCTTGTTATCCTCGTTGAGGTTGTTCCAGAGCATATCTGTGAACTCGTTGATATTGCCGGAGATTCCTACAAGCTTAGGCTCGCCCTCGAAGCTGGGGAGGGGATTTCCGTCGCCCATGTATGTGTGGATGAAGTGACCTTCACCATTGAGGGGGCTGTTGTAGCTGAATGTATGTCTCTGGCATGACTCGGGATTTCCGTTAGCGCTCTTGAGGATAGACATAGCGTAGTTGAAGCCGTCTTCCTCGAAGCGGAGAATACCAGAAATACGAGGTGTGTAATTAGGTGCGTCGTCCTCGAATTCTCTTGTGCGGAGAGCCTGTTCAAAAGTGAACTGCTTGTCCATAAGCTCGTAGATCGTATCTGTCTGGTCACCGTTAGTAACGATGAGCTTGTTTCCGAGAACTCTTACGGGAGCGTAGATGATAAGGTGGGGATCAGTAAGCTTTGAAGGATCAAAAGCCTGAGTACGGATTCCTCTGCCTTCCTCAACGAAAACACGGTTACGGCTGTTTTCGCTGCGTCCCATGATGAAGTAGCCTGTTACAGCGTACTTTCCGCAGTCAGATTTACCGATAACGATGCCTCTGCCGGGATAAGCGTTTGTGCTGAGCTCTTTTGCAAGGTCAAGTTTAATCATAATAATTTCTCCTTACTTGATAATGAATGTATAGATACAATCTGCAAAGACTGTAACAACGGTGATAATGGTGATCGCATTAAGTAATTTTGCAGAGGGCTTTGAAAGCAGCCAATTGAAAAAAGGCTGGACAATATACAGGAAAAGCACTCCGCCAAGACCGAATCTCAGTGATGTGCTGAGAGCGATTCTTGCCTGAAAGTTGTATTTGTAATCGGCATACGTCTGCCATGGCCATGCGCCGGTAAAAAATTCCAGTATATAGCTTGCGGCAAGCTCTATAGCAGTCGCAACAGCCATACATCCGAGGAAGATAAGCAGCGGCTTGACAAATTTCAGCCACGGCGGTGATTTCTTCTTCATAAGTTTTCCGAAGCAGGCGAGAAATGAAAGTGCACCCACTCCGTATACGGGGCAGTATGGCCCGAAAAGGACACCTCTGTTAGTGAAGCCCCAGCGATATATCACAACTTCAAGAAAGACTTCGTAACACCAGCCGAGAACGGCATACATCATAAAACAGAGAAAAAGCTTCTGTATACGCTGATTTTCTGTAATTACTGAAAGCTTCATAGCTTAGTCCTTTATGTAAGCCTTTCCGTCAATGATCTCGATCTTATCCTGACAGAAAAGTGAAGCGGCTTTCGGAAGAAGTTTCCATTCAACGTTCTCCATAATGCGTTTCTGGAGAATTTCGGGGGTATCATCCCTCTGGACATCAACAGTTCCCTGAAGGATTATAGCGCCGGCGTCAGCTTCTTCGTTAACGAAGTGAATCGTTGCACCGCTGACCTTTACTCCGTATTCAAGAGCCTTTTCGTGGACTTTAAGTCCGTAGAAGCCCTCTCCGCAGAAGGACGGTATCAGTGCCGGATGAACATTGATGATTTTGTAGGCGTAAGCCTTGGTGACGCATTCATCGAGAATGGTCATGAAGCCGGCAAGCACTATCAGATCAGCTTTTTCTTCATTCAGCGCATTGAGTATAGCCTCGCTGTAGGACTTGCTGTCGGAATATTCCTTACGGGGGATAACTCTTGCCGGAATGTTGTTGTTCTTAGCTCTTTCGAGGGCATAAACTCCGTCTTTGGAGGAAATCACACAGGTGATCTTTCCGCCCTGAATGAGACCGGATTTTTCAGCGTCAATAAGTGCCTGTAAATTAGTGCCTCCTCCGGAGACGAGGACAACTATATTTTTCATTGGTATCGACCTCCTTTAAATAGAAATCATTATTGTACAGTAATATTTCAGTGAATCACTAAAAAGACAAGACTCAATATGCAGACGAATATTCCGCATGAAGTCAGGATTATTCCAATCAGTGAATGCGGCTGTTCCTCCTCAGCGTAGCAGAAGTATTTCGGCATCTGAGGATTCACACAGATAATTACTGTTTCGCCGACGTTGTGCAGAATGATCTGACTGTATTTATGGTGGTCAGCGGTGTAGGTTCTGCCGTTCATGGTGAACTTTACAACGGGACGATATTTTTTTACAAGGAGATGTCCCTGCGGCAGGATTTTTTCACTGATTCCTGTTACAACGCCGCTGAAACTTTCTGTCGAGTTTACAGATTCTTTATGGAATCGGCAGATGATAAGTCCGGCAGCAGCTGCGATCAGACCAAAAATAAAAAATCCCATGGAATATCACTTCCCTGCAATAAGAAAGAATAGAAGCATAACTGCAATCACTCCGCCGAACACGATGAATCTGTAGTAATCCTTTACAAGATCATCCTCACGATCGGAGAAATAGAAGAACATCGGGTTATCGGGATCATAGCAGATCATAGGTTCATCGCCGATCTCATAGCGCATCTGGCTGTCCTCGACGGTGTAGACAGAGGTTATTTCCCTGCCGGATTCCGTTTCGTATTTCACAACGGGATAGTAACCTTTTTT
This sequence comes from Ruminococcus sp., assembly GCA_017461395.1. GTDB lineage: Bacteria > Bacillota > Clostridia > Oscillospirales > Ruminococcaceae > Ruminococcus. The sequence goes on along the minus strand of JAFTYF010000026.1, from coordinate 16,323 downwards.
CTTCGGGACATTTGATTTATGGTATTCCACGACTGTTCCGTAAACGGCAATGCTTCCGGACAATCGTTTTTTTATAACGAAGATGTGGTAGATAAAGAGTACCACCATAAGCGCATATATCAGCAGTAAGCCCTGAATAAGCATACCCTTGCGGAATGAAATTCCGACAATGAACATGGACACGACAGCCCATGCAAAATCAATTTTTTCGACTTTCATAATTATTCCGGAAACTGAACATGACCTTGAATTATTTCGGTGTCGTCGTAGGAAAGCGGAATATTCTCGTCAATAATCATTTGACCGTAGATATCCGTTATGCGAAAAGTGAATGGTCCAGCCCCCATTTTATCCGATTCAAAGTAGTTGTAGGGGCGGCGTTTTATTTCCTGAAATTCTCCGTTTTCGTCAAGGTATTCCAGTCTTGTAATGGGATAGCGGTGGTTGCGAACCTGAATTCCGCACCAGAATTCCGTTGTTCCCTCTTTGTATTTGTATGAAACAGGTGCATTTTTTGCCGAGTCAAGCGGAACTATTTTCCAGCTTACGGGAACTCTGCCTTTTTCCGCAGGAGCGATAAGGGGAAATGCGTCAACATAGAGGTCAAGATCACCTTTTTTCCCTTCTGGGAGAAGGTCGGTGACAAGCATATTGATAGTTCCGAGCTCGCCCGTAACTTCGAGGTATGCTCCGGCAAGCTGAGCGTCATTGTAGTCGGCAAGATTCATAGCGACTATCCAGTAATCTCTTGAAACGGGATCAAGCATAGCACAGCCGCCCTCATAGCCTCCGCCGTAGAAAGTTCCCTCGCCTGTGTGGACAGTTCCTTTTGGTTCGAGGATACAGCTTTCGTCGATGGTGACGTCTGTCTCCGGTAATGGAGCGGTATATCCTCTGCCAAGAACGTAGTCCTGTATGCTTTTAATTTCTGCGGCAGGCAGACCTTTCTGACGTGCCATAGCGACATCAAAGCAGTCAATGACGCCGTCAGGGCATACATCCATAGGATGCACAGGAACGCTGGCTGCCGGAGCGGTAACAGATACCGCAGCAGCTGAAACGCATATAAGCAAAGCTGTTTTTAATAGCTTCATATATGAACCCCTCTGATTTATCAGCAGATGATTACGCCTTCTTCGGATTCAACAAGTTCGCCGAGAATATATGCGTCCTCACCGGCAGCCTTGATAGCTGCAACAGCCTTGTCAGCGTCGTTCTTATCAACAGAAACGATCATTCCAACGCCCATATTGAATGTATTGAACATATCTCTTTCAGGAATATTTCCGGTTCTTGCGATAAGGTCGAAGATAGGAAGAACCTGAACAGCGTTTCTCTCGATCTTTGCAGAGAGGTTCTTGGGAAGTGAACGCGGGATGTTCTCATAGAAGCCGCCGCCTGTGATATGTGAAACGGACTTCACTGTCACGCTGTCGATAAGCTGCATGACAGCCTTCACATAGATTCTTGTAGGTGTAAGCAGTGTCTCGCCGAGAGTAGCTCCGAGATCATCGAAGTGCATAGCAAGATTTTTTTCGTTTACGTCAAAGACCTTTCTTACAAGTGAGAAGCCATTGGAGTGAACGCCGCTTGACTTGATAGCGATAAGAACATCTCCTGCCTTCTGAGTATCAGGTCTGAGGATCTTTGATTTGTCAACAACGCCTACAGAGAAGCCTGCAAGGTCGTATTCTTCTTCAGGCATAAGACCGGGGTGCTCAGCAGTTTCGCCGCCGATAAGGGCACATTCAGCCTGTACGCAGCCCTCAGCAACACCGGAAACGATCTCAGCGATCTTTTCGGGAATATTCTTTCCGCAAGCGATGTAATCGAGGAAGAACTGAGGCTTTGCGCCGCAGCAGATAATATCGTTCACGCACATAGCAACGCAGTCGATTCCGACTGTATCGTGCTTGTCGAGGATAAATGCAATTTTGATTTTTGTACCAACGCCGTCTGTTCCGGAAACGAGAACAGGCTTTGTGATGCCAGTCATATCAAGCTCGAAAAGACCGCCGAAGCCGCCGATTCCTGATACGCAGCCAGGGAGAGTAGTTCTTGCGATATGCTGCTTCATCAGTTCAACAGCCTTATATCCGGCAGTAACGTCAACGCCTGCTTTTTTATAGCTTTCAGAAAAACTGTTGTTCATTTTAAAATTCTCCTTATATTGATATTCCCATAGGGTTATGGGTAAAAAGGGGATTACTCACGGCCGTCCCAGCAGTATGAGCATAGGCTGCATTCCGGCATACCGACCGCCTTCTGTGTACCTTCAAGCGTCTGGAATTCAAGGGAAGTGAGCTTGAGTCTGCGGCAGATCTCCTCACGGAGCTTTCTTCCTCTTTCGGTGTCAGATGAGCAGTATTCGGAAATATATTTTATTCCCTCATCGCCCTCAAGCTCATTGATTATCTGACGTGCGATAAGCTCCATTTCTGAGGTGCTGCGTGAGAAATTAAGATACTTGCATCCGAACATGATAGGCGGGCAGGCAGATCTCATGTGAATCTCCTTTGCGCCGTTTTCATAGAGGAATTCAACGGTTTCACGCATCTGAGTGCCTCTTACGATACTGTCGTCGATAAAGAGGAGCTTTTTGCCGGCGATAAGCTCATGTACGGGGATAAGCTTCATTTTTGCGACCTGATTGCGCATTTTCTGATTTGAGGGCATAAAGCTTCTTGGCCATGTGGGGGTATATTTTATAAACGGACGTGCAAACGGGATACCGCTTTTGTTGGCGTAGCCGATAGCATGAGGCGTTCCGGAATCGGGGATTCCGCAGACGTAGTCAACATCAGGAAGTCTGCCTGCCTTGATGTCGTTTTCAGCCATGATCTCGCCGTTGCGTGTTCTCATAACTTCAACGTTCACGCCCTCGTATGAGGCGGTAGGATATCCGTAATAAGTCCAGAGGAAGGTGCATATCTTCATTTTTGAAGGATCGCCCTTGCTGATAGTTTTGCATTCGTCAGAGGTGATCTCAGCGATCTCTCCTGCCTCAAGTTCACGGAATATATTATATCCGAGCTTCTGGAATGCAAATGATTCTGTAGAGATACAGTAGCCGTCGTCACGCTTTCCGACGATGATAGGAAGTCTGCCGTATGTATCTCTTGCGGCGATAATGCTTGTTTTAGTCAGGATAATAAGGGACATTGTGCCGTCTATCTTCTCCTGAGCGTATCGGATTCCCTCAACAAAGGAATTTTTTTGAGCGATAAGAGCGCCGATAAGGTCGCCGGAGTTAATATTTCCGCTGCTCATAGTCTCAAAGTTAGCGCAGCCATTTTCAAGAAGCTCCTGAACGAGAGCGTCGGCATTGCGGATGATACCAACAGAGCAGATAGCATAAAGTCCGAGTTTTGAGCGGACGAGGATAGGCTGGGGATCTGTATCGCTGATGCATCCGATGCAGAGCTTGCCCTCCATTTTCACAACATCGTTTTCAAACTTTGTTCTGAACGGAGAGTTTTCAATGCTGTGGATGTTTCGTTGGAAGCCCATATCCTCAGTATAGGAGGTCAGACCGCCTCGTCTTGTGCCGAGGTGAGAATGATAGTCTGTACCGAAGAAAACATCGGTGACGCAGTCATTTTTAGAGGCTGCTCCAAAAAAACCGCCCATAAATTATTCTCCCATAAGTCTCTTCATAATTTCCTGATAAGCTTCTTCTACGCCGCCCATATCACGACGGAAACGATCCTTGTCGAGCTTTTCGTGAGTTGTGCTGTCCCAGAAACGGCAAGTATCAGGGGAAATTTCGTCAGCGAGGATGATAGTGCCGTCAGGAGTCTTACCGAACTCGATCTTGAAGTCGATGAGGTCGATGTTGAGCTTCTTGAAGAAGTTTACCATGAACTCGTTTACCTTGAAAGCGTACTTAGCGATTGTGTCGATTTCTTCCTTTGTAGCAAGACCGAGAGCGAGAGCATAGTAGTCGTTGATAAAGGGATCGCCGAGATCGTCGTTCTTGTAACCGAATTCAAGGATAGGAGTAAGGAGCTTTCTGCCTTCCTCAACGCCCATTCTCTTTGAGAAGCTGCCTGCAGCAACGTTTCTGATGATTACTTCAAGAGGAACGATGGATACCTTCTTAACGATTGTTTCTCTGTCGCTGATTTCCTCGACAAGATGAGTAGGAACGCCTTCCTTTTCGAGCATACCGAACATGAAGTTAGTCATTCTGTTGTTGATAGAGCCTTTTCCAGAGATAGTTCCCTTCTTTTCGCCGTTGAAAGCTGTTGCATCATCCTTGTAGTCAACGATAACGAGGTTAGGGTCATTTGTGGCATAAACCTTCTTAGCCTTTCCTTCATAAAGCTGTTCCATTTTTACGATATTTTCCATTTTAGAGTTCCTCCTTGAGAATTATATGAAATATATATGTGTCCGTTCATCGGACGGGTAAACTGAGTGATGATTTTATATGCTTCAGATATTAGCAATTTCTTTCTGAAGCTCAGCGTCGCTCTGACGGACTCCTTCAGCCATTTTTTCCTTTTCAGCGTCAAGCTTTGCAGCGAGTTCATCATCTGCAACTGCAAGGATCTGTACTGCAAGAACAGCGGCATTCTTAGCGCCGTTGATGCCTACTGTAGCCACGGGGACTCCGGGCGGCATCATAACTGTTGCGAGGAGAGCGTCCATACCGTCAAGAGCCTTTGACATCATGGGGATTCCGATAATGGGGAGTGATGTATTTCCGGCTGCTGCACCTGCGAGATGAGCTGCCATTCCGGCTGCGCAGATAATAACGCCGAAGCCGTTGTTTCTTGCATTTTTGAAGAAATCTGCTGCTTCTGCGGGTGTTCTGTGAGCGCTCATGATGCGGCATTCAAATTCAACGCCGTACTTTTTAAGCTCAGAGAGAGCTGATTTTACAACAGGGAAGTCGCTGTTGCTTCCCATAATAACTGCAACTTTTTTTGACATATTCAAAACTCCAATCTGTATATTTGCGGATCACTCAACAGCAGCAGCTGTAGCATCCTGAGTATCGGTATCATTTTCCGGTTCCGGCGGTTTTGGGTAGTCAGGCGAGCTTTGCAGGAATTTTCCTGAAACTGCTGCGAGGTCATTGGATGAAGTTCCGCAGAATTCAACGACTGCTCTGTAGCTGCCCTCAAGAGTATGAGGCTTGTCCTCGTCGTCTGCATAGACGATTTCTGTTCCAGCCGTCATAGAAACCGTATAATGCGGTTTTTCGTCATCGGAATCGGTTTTGTGTATAATAATATTTGAAAGCTTTGTAAGCTTTTTTGAAAGTATCTTTTTATCGTCGGGGAAGATAGCTGTAAAAACTGATTTTTCTTCTGTCCGGGCATCTGAAAGATACTCACGGCTGCCGGTGAAGGCATATTCTATATATCTGCCAGAATCGGCGCATATCGCATCGAGCATATCGGGATCAAGCTCCGAGAGGATATTCTTGTTCCGGACGTTAAGCTCATATTCGCAGTCGAAAGCGATACCGTTGATATCGGCGCTTTTCAGTGTAAGTCCTGTATAGTCCACATTATATATGTATGTTCCGTTTGTGCTGGTAAGGATCATTTCGTCCTCAGTGAGGGAACAGCTGTCCCATGAACGCCTGAAAAGCGGAGCAAAATCAATATCATAGAGAACACAGGAATTATCTGCCGCAGGGTATGCGGTGTAGAATACGAAATTTCCACGGCTTTGCTTGATAATGTCACGGTAGATCATAGGAACGACGACATTTCCCTCAAAGTCGATGCATCCGGTCATGAGCTTGCCGTTAAGTCGCTTTGAGACCATGCAGAGATTTTCACCGACAAATTTAAGCTCTATCCACTGCGGATCTATCACCACACGTTCATTGCTGTCGATAACGCCGTAAAGACCGCTGCTGTCCTCGAAAATCCTATTTCCCATCGGATCGCTGCCGAGTTTTTTTTCAGCGTCGATTTTTACAGCGCCTTCACCTGTGCTTTTTCCGGTATCGGAATAGAATTTTGTTATAGCGGCAGTAAGCAGCAGAATAACTGCAAAAAGCACCGTGACGATTAATCTCATATGCTTACTCAAGGCAGCTGCACCTCCGGAATTTATTCATTGTCGGCGGAGGAACCGCTGTTTTCCACAGAGTTTTTCTTTCTGCTGCGGTAGGATTCATCAGTTTCCTTAGCGATATATATAGGTCTGCGTTTAGTTTCGAGATAAGTTTTTGAGAGATACTGACCGAGGATGCCGGTGCAGAAAAGCTGAAGTCCGCTGAGAAGGAAGATAACGCAGATAGTGGTAGGATAACCTGCAACATCCTCTCCGAAAGCGAGCGTCTTGATAACAGTCACAAGCATGAGGATAAAGGCAATCACACAGCTGACGATTCCGAGAAGCGAGGAGATCGCAAGCGGAGCAGTCGAGAAAGCCATGATACCTTCAAGGGAGTATTTAAAGAGTCCCCAGAACGACCACGAGCTTGTACCGGCAGGACGTTCAACATTCTTGTATTCGATGTATCTTGTGTTGAAGCCTACCCAACTGAAAATACCCTTTGAGAAGCGGTTATATTCACTCATATCAAGGATAGCGTCAACCATTTGTCTTGTCATGAAGCGGAAATCCTGTGCACCGTCAACGATTTCTGTCTGCGAGATCTTGTTCATGATCTTGTAGAATTTTCTTGCAAACCACGAGCGTATCTTTGATTCGCCGTCGCGGCTGACACGGCGTGTTGTAGCGCAGTCATATTCACCGTCACGGACGTAGCTGTACATTTCCGGCAGGAATGAAGGCGGATGCTGGAGATCGGCATCCATAACGACAATGAAATCGCCTTTTGCATTCTGGAGACCGGCGAACATTCCCGATTCCTTTCCGAAGTTTCTTGAAAATGAAATATATCTTACACGCTTGTCCTTATCAGCAAGGGAGCGCAGAATTTCAAGTGTTTTGTCTTTTGAGCCGTCGTTGATGAAAACATATTCAAATTCCAGCTCAGGGTACTGCTCTGACATATTGTCAGTAGTCTTTGTTATTTCGTCGTAGAACATGGGCAGAACTTCCTGTTCATTGTAGCATGGCACGACAATTGAAACGAGTTTCACGGAATACCTCCTTACTTTCCGCAATGTTTTCTGCGGAATTTCCGGCAGTGAGGCTATCACTACCAATACACTATTAATAATACTACAAAACCAGTAAATTTGCAAGAGTAAAATAGCCGATTTTATAAATTTTTTCATACGAACCGTTCTTATAGAAAAACACTGTTGATTTTTGTGCACTTTTTTCTCTGGAAATTAAAAAAAAACGTTGCAGAGACAGTAAAAATGTGGTATAATAAAAATGTATATTTTTGAAAGGATCTGAAATTATGATTATTCTTGACGAACTGAGAGTAGAAATGACAGGCTTCCGTAAAGAAATGAAGGAGCTTGCTGATGTTCTGAATATAAAGGCGGCGCAGGAAAGAGTAGCTGCTCTGAGCGAAGAAACTGCAAAGGAAGGCTTCTGGGATGACCTTGAAAATTCTCAGAACGTCCTCAAGGAGCAGAAGTCGCTTGAAAGAAAAATTGAAAAATACAATAGACTTAACGATAGTCTGGAAGATCTTATCACACTCATCGAGCTTTCTATTGAGGAAGATGATGAAAGCTCCATTGAGGAAATAAAGGCTGAATCTGATGCGTTTAAGCAGAAGCTTGAGGACGAAAAGCTGTCTACGCTTCTTACTGGTGAGTATGACGGTTCCAATGCTATTCTGACTTTCCATGCCGGAGCAGGCGGAACTGAGGCTCAGGATTGGACGGAAATGCTCTACAGAATGTACAATATGTGGGCTGAGCGTCATAATTATAAGGTTACGCTCATGGACTACCTCGACGGCGATGATGCAGGTGTGAAGTCGGCTTCTATCCTCATTGAGGGCGAAAATGCCTACGGATATATGAAATCTGAATCTGGAGTTCACCGTCTTGTAAGAATTTCACCTTTTGATTCGTCCGGCAGACGTCATACATCCTTTGCGGCTCTTGAAGTTATGCCAGAAATTGACGACTCTATCGAGGTTGATATCCGCCCTGAGGATATCGAAATGGAAGTTTACCGTTCAAGCGGTGCAGGCGGTCAGAAGGTAAACAAGACAAGCTCGGCTGTTCGTCTTATTCATAAGCCTACAGGAATCGTTGTTTCATGCCAGACACAGCGAAGCCAGTACCAGAATAAGGATTACGCTATGAAGATGCTCCGTTCAAAGCTCATTGAGATCAAGGAGCGTGAACACCTCGAAAAAATCGAGGATATCAAGGGCGTTCAGAATCAGATCGCATGGGGTTCACAGATCAGATCATATGTATTTATGCCCTATACCCTCGCTAAGGACCATAGAACAGGCTTTGAAAACGGCAATATACAGGCAGTTATGGACGGCGATATCGACGGATTTATCAATGCATATCTTAAATCCCTGTCACATGGAACTCTTGAAAAATAATAAAAATAACGGACAGCTTCGGCTGTCCGTTTCAGTTTATGATATCGGATGTACAATAAAAAAGACACGACATAATGCCGTGTCCTTTGTTTTATTCTTCGGGATTTTCGTTTACAGTCTGAGTGATATCAGGTTTAGATGATCTTGGAGGATTCATAGAAGCCTCATATTTAAGAATGACCTTTTTAAGTTCCTGATCTCTTGTAAGACCGTAAGTTATTTTCATTGCATTAAGAGCGTATTTAAGATTTTTCTGACCGAGGTAGTATGCGCCGAGCTGAGCTGCAACGTTTACAACTTCCTGATTAGGTCCGAAAGTTATATCATACTTTTCAAGGACTTCTTCAACCTTTTCACGTCCGACATACTGGATAGGGGATCCCTTAAGATCAGCAAGATGCTGCATTTCAAGGGGGATAGCCGGATCCGGAGATGCCATTACGCTTGCAGTGTAGAATGCAACAGCATCATCATATTCGCCGAAATCAGTGAGCATATATCCCATATTTGCGTAGCAGCGTGCGATGGCCTGCGGGGATGAAGCAACTCTGAGAGTTTCAGCTGTAATCTCAATGAGACGCTTTTTGTTTTTCAGTCTCTTGTAAACCTCTGCAAGTTCAAATTTCGGTCCGCAGTCAACGGGGTTATACTCCATAGCCTTCTGGAGTACCGGAATAGCGTCAAGCGGAGAACCAGATTCTGTCAGGATATAAGCATAGGTTGTGATATATTTCGGGAAATCAAAGGGAGTTCGTGTAAGAGTTTTTTCCGGTTTGAAAAGTATCTGATAGAGATTATCCTCAAAGGGATTTCTGAAGGAAACAAAGCATTCTTTTTCAGTCTGCTTGAAATCAACAGTGATCTTCTTGTAGAGCTTTTCTGCAAGAATTTTTGCGTCGTTAATATTGCGCTCATCGAGAAGCACGTCAATTTTCTTGTAGTACTCATCAAGACTTATTCCGTCAATATGGGTAACGCGGATGATCTCATCACGCTTATCCTCGGGCATATTTTCCATGATAAGGTGAGCAGCGGCATCAGCGCCGTCGGTGTTTTTTTCACGCATCAAGCGTTCGAATTCCTGTTTGAGCATTTCCTCATTGGCAGCCTTGTCATCGGTCATTTTGCCTTTAAGTTCATTATATATTTCATCGTATGCCAAAGTGTATACCTCATTTCTTTACGGCAGATAATAGCTGCCGGTATTATTTTATCAGAAGCCTCTCTTTGCGAGATCCTTCTTGAATTTTGCAGCATATTTATCCTGCTTTTTCTTTTCCTTAAGTTCAGATTTTGTCATGAATCTGATATCTTCTTCCTGCTTTTTCGGTGCAGGTCTTGGAGCAGAAGGTCTTGCGGCTGGAGCCTTATACTCAGAGCCGAGCTTTACCTCAGCCTGTTCTGCCTTCTTCTGGTTTTTGAGAGAATTATCACCCATCTGTGAGAGTACATCTTCAACAGAGGAGAGAATAGGTGAATTTGCACGGAGTCCCTGAGTTTCGATAAGGTTTTTGTTTGCATAATCCTTGGAGCTTGAAATAGCGTTTACGAAAGCCTTTGAAGTCTCCTTTGAGTGCGGATTCACAGCAATCTTTGAGATGTTTGCGGACGGCTGCATATACTGACCGTCTGTGCCCTGACTGCCGAGCTTTGCCTTGATGTATGCAGGAGTCTGAGTAGGAGCGTCAAGCTGAACGAATGGCTTCTGGATATTTGCGCCCATCTGTCCGCCCATAGTGCTGCTCATACCCATCATAGGTCTGCGCTGCGGAGCCTGCGGCGGTATAGGGAGCTGCTGTCCACCAATCGGATTGTATATCGGCTGACCGTTCTGATCGTAGCCTGTCATCTGCATCTGTACATATGTATATACCGGCTGACCGTTCTGATCGTAGCCTGAGATTTGCGGAACACTGATAACCTGAGGCTGAACAGGGGGAGCAGTCTGTACGGGAGCCTGCTGAACAGGGGGAGCAGTCTGTACAGGAACCTGCTGAACAGGAGGAGCGCTCTGTACAGGAGCCTGCTGAACAGGAGGTGCAGTCTGTACAGGAGCCTGCTGAACAGGAGGTGCAGCCTGAACCGGTTCTTCTATAGCTTCCGGAATTTCTTCTTCAATTGCTTCCTCAGCTGTTTCTTCAACAGCTTCTTCGATTGTTTCTGCAATTTCTTCCTCAATGATTTCCTCGGTCTCTTCCTCGAAGGTCTCTGCGGCTTCTTCAGCGGCAGCTTCGGGCTGTTCTGCTATAGCTGAAATGTTGTTGAGCACCGGAACTTCGGGGATCTCAAAGCCGTCGAATTCATCAACAGGTGCAGCTTCTTCAATAATGGATGAAGCTTCTTCAACTGCTGCCGGCTGAACTGTTTCCTCATTCTTTACTGATGAAAGTCCGCTGAGAACGGGAACCTCAGGAATTATCATTTCATCAAGGACAGGAGCTGTTATTTCTTCAAGCACTGGAGCTGTAACATTTTCGATTGGGCGTGGAGAAATATCCTCAAGAACAGGAGGAGCTATATCTTCAAGAACAGGCGGTGTGATGTCATCAAGTGCAGAAACAGCCGGCTTGGGTTCAGGTGTTCTTGCGGTTTCGGGAGCAGCAGTCTGTGATGGCAGGGGAAGTTCTTCCATTTCTGCCGGCTGCGGCTCAGGTTCAGATGTATTTACGCCTTCAAAGCCGAATATCTGATTTGCAACGAAATCCCAGTCAGAGTTTCCGGTGAGAATTGTTTCAGGTTGTTCTGCTGGTGCAGTTTCTTCGGAGATGCTTATCAGTTCATCGTCGGAAACATTGATAACAGAATCGTCGTTTTCGTATGCAGCGGATGAGCTTTCGTAGTCATAGCTGCTGTCGGTGCTTTCGTCAGAGAGGTAATCCGGCTGAACATTATTTTCCTGAACCGGTATAGCGAACTGCGCAAGGAAGTCATCCTGTACAGCAGGAATTTCATCCTCTGCCGGTGTTTCTTCTTCCGGCTTCTGGATAGCGAACTGTGCGAGGAAGTCATCCTGAACAGGCTGCGGCTCGGGTTCTTCTTCCTTAGGAACATTTATAGCGAACTGAGCAAGGCTGTTGTCCATAGCAATACCTGTGCCGGGGATAGTTTTCTGAACGGCTCTTGCTGCTTCTTCCTCAGCAGCTTTTCTTGCGGCTTCTTCGGCTTCTCTTGCAGCTTCTTCGGCAGCTCTTTTAGCTTCTGCCTCTCTTCTTGCTGCCTCAGCGGCTGATTCTTCTTCCTGACGCTTCTGTTCAGGGGATTTTGTTATCTTTGCGGTAGTATTTCCGAGCGGGATGATACCCTCATCCTCAATACCCTTTTTGGCTTTAGCACGTTCTTCCTTAAGGATCTTTGCCATTTCCTTTTTATCTAATCTGATAATTTTTTTAGCGAGTCTTTCCTTGCATTTTTCGCAGGTGATTTCCTTAAGGTCAGTCATAACGCTGGTTATGCGGTATTTTGAGATGTTTTCCGGCTTGATAAGAGAGATTCCGCAGCCGGTTTTCTTCTTATCATCGCTGCCGTGTATTTCATCGTTAAACGAAGATGTTACGAGTAAAATATCCATAATGATCTCCATCCGCCGGTGTGGAGCACCACTCCGGCTGCCGCTTTACGGCTGCGGCCTGCCGATTTCCCAAGGTTCGTGAGTTATACTGGAGGACTGCATAATGTCCTTTAAAAGCTCACGGCACATAAATACATATATATTATACAATATCCTTCAAAAAAAATCAACAGCTTTTTGAAAAAATTCCAGTGCAATTATACTGAAACTAATTTTTTTGGAGAAAATAACAAAATGTTATTGATTTTTTTGTCGAAAATACCATGCGGCAGTTCAGCGCAATTTCGGATTTTACAGTGCGTGATTACATGGTAAATCGGACAGAAAAATGGCTGTATAACGGCATATCAGTGGAAAGGAATTTGTTTCGGAGCGCTTCTGACGCCGGAAATTTGCCGGAGTTATAGTCTATATTATCAAATATCACGAATTTTATTCCTGTATTTTGTGGAGATTCAACTATCTTTGGAAAAAATTATAGACAAACTCTGAGAAACAGGCTATAATATATGTGTACCAGCTGAGCGTTGTCCCGTATTGGCGGCAAGGTCTGTTTTGGGCATTAAACAGAAGATTCAGGAGATATTTCAATGAGAGTTATAACCGGTATTGCAAGAGGGCGCCGCCTTAAGGCTCCCGAGGGATTCGATGTCCGCCCTACCGCTGACAAGGTCAAGGAGGCAGTTTTTTCTGCTGTGCAGTTCCAGATAGAGGGAACCTATGTGCTTGATCTCTTTGCCGGAAGTGGTCAGATGGGTATCGAGGCTCTGAGCAGAGGCGCCAAAAGAGCTGTGTTCGTTGACAGCTCCCGTGCCGCAATAAGCTGCATAAATGATAATCTTCGTGCGACAGGCTTTGAACGCTGCTCTGAAGTCATCAGCCGTGACAGCTTCGATTTCATCAGGCTGACAAGACAAAGCTTCGGCGTGATTATTCTTGATCCTCCCTATAGACACGGACATATAGACACTGTTCTTCCGATCGCTGCCGCAAAGCTTCAGGAGGGCGGATGCATAATCTGCGAGTATGAGTCTGAGGCAGATGTTCCTGCAACGCCGGAAGGTCTGGTACTGAGAAAAACCTACCGCTACGGAAAAATAAATGTTACCATCTTTGACAAGCCATTACCCGATGAGGACGGCGGAGAGGATGAGGAAGTATGAGAAGAATAGCGGTTTGTCCCGGAAGCTTTGATCCCGTGACGCTTGGTCATCTTGACATAATCACAAGAGCCTCAAAGCTCTTTGATAAGGTGATCGTACTTATCTCCGTAAACGCAGGGAAAACAAATCCCAGCTTTACGCTTACCGAAAGAATGCTGATGATCGAATCAGTTACAAAAGATCTGGATAACGTCGTTATTGATATACTTGACGGACTTCTTGCCGATTATGTGCGGAATGTCGGTGCTATCGCCATTGTCAAGGGACTTCGTGCCGTCAGCGACTTTGAATATGAATTCCAGATGGCTCTTGCAAACAAAAAACTGTATGCCGGTGCGGAAACTGTCTTTCTCACAACGGCTGCAGAAAATATGTATCTCAGTTCAAGCGTTGTCAAGCAGATAGCGTACTTCGGCGGAGATATCAGCCACTTTGTTCCCGAAAAAATTCTTGATGACATAAAACAAAGACTTATTAAAGAGAGGTAAATGTTATGAGTATTGATGAAATTCTTGAAGAAATGGACGAGCTTCTTGATAAAGCGTCCTCTATGCCCTTTGTTGCACATAAAAAGGTTATCGACGGTGAACGCATGAGAGAACTCATCAACGATGTACGTCTGAATATGCCTCACGAGCTTAAAGAGGCAAAGAAAATTGAGTTCGACTGCCAGAGAATTCTCAACGAGGCTAAGCTCAACGCTGAAAGCATCATCCGCAAGGCTGAGGAAAGAGCAGCTCAGATAGTTTCCCGTGAGGCTATTATGACAGAGGCTAAGAAAAAGGCTGTTGATATGCTTACAAAGGCTCAGGCAGCTGCAAAGAATCTTCAGCAGAATGCGGCTGTATCCGTTGCAAAGATGCTCAACGATACGGAAAACTACTATGCAAGAAATCTTCAGAATATCAAAATGGTAAAGCAGAAGCTTTCTTCTACACTCTCATCAGCAAATGTAAAGTCTGACGCTGACAGAATAAATGTGTTATAATATATCATAAGTTAAAAGGGCGCCCTTCGGCGTCCCTTTTTCCCGTTGATTGGAAATATTAATTATATGAAAGGAGTATGATGATATGTTCAAAACAATATTCTCCCACGTCGGAGAATACAAAAAGCAGGCTGTGCTGACTCCGATCACCATAGTCGGCGAGGTCGTCATGGAGGTTACTATCCCCTTAGTTATGGCTAAAATTATCGACAACGGCATCAAGAAGGAGGATATCGGATATGTTGCCGGAATGGGTTTGCTTATGGTCGCAATGGCTCTGCTTTCCCTTATGTTCGGTGCTATCGCAGGCCGTTTGAGTGCGGTTGCCGGAATGGGCTTTGCAAAAAATCTCAGAGGTGCACTGTTCAGAAAGGTGCAGGATTTTTCCTTCTCCAATGTTGATAAATTCTCGACAGCGTCGCTCACGACAAGACTTACAACAGACGTTACAAATCTCCAGAATTCCTTTATGATGTTCATACGAGGAGCATTCAGGTCGCCGATCATGCTCATCAGCGCAACGGTTATGGCTGTCTGCGTGAATCCGCAGCTTTCGGTAGTATTCCTGTTTGCAATACCGGTACTGGGGATTTCCATATTTTTCATCGCAACAAAGGCTTTCCCGAGATTTGAAAAAATGCTCAGTCAGTACGACAGCATGAACGGCATGGTTCAGGAAAATCTTACCGGAATCCGTGTAGTCAAGGCTTTTGCCCGTGAGGACTACGAAACAAAAAGATTCAGCAAAACTGCTGACGGCGTAAGACGTGCACAGGTGTTCGCAGAAAAGCTTATTATCCTCAATATGCCGATAATGCAGCTCGTTATGTACGGAAGCATCTGCGCTATCCTCTGGTTCGGCGGAAAAATGGCTGTAGACGGCGACATCCTTACCGGAGAACTTTCAAGCTTTATCATGTATGTCGGACAGATACTTATTTCGCTGATGATGCTTTCAATGCTCTTTATCATGTTTGTGATTTCAAGAGCGTCCATGCAGCGTGTATATGAAGTGCTTTCTGAGGAGCCGGCAATTGCTGATCCCGAGGGTGCTTCAGTTATGCCGGAGGACGGCTCAATAAGCTTCAGAAATGTAAGCTTCTCATACTTCGGTGATATGAAGAATCTTGCTCTTGAAAATATCAGTCTTGATATAAAATCAGGCGAAACTATAGGAATTATCGGCGGTACGGGTTCGTCAAAAAGTACGCTTGTCCAGCTTATCCCGCGTCTTTACGACGCTACAGAGGGAACTGTCACTGTCGGCGGTCACGATGTCCGTGAGTATTCTCTTGAAACGCTCAGAGATCAGGTTGCGATGGTTCTCCAGAAAAATGTACTCTTTACCGGTACAATAAAGGATAACCTCAAATGGGGAAACGGTGACGCGACGGACGAGGAAATCGTCGAAGCCTGCAAGTCAGCCTGCGCTCACGACTTTATTATGGGATTCCCTGACGGATATGATACATATATGGGACAGGGCGGTGTGAATGTTTCCGGCGGTCAGAAGCAGCGTCTCTGTATTGCAAGAGCGCTTCTCAAAAAGCCGGGGATCATCATTCTTGACGATTCCACCAGCGCTGTTGATACGGCTACAGACAGCAGCATAAGAAAGGCTTTCCGTGAAAAGCTTGCCGATACGACAACGATAATCATTGCACAGAGAATTTCCTCCGTTATGGACGCAGACAGAATTATCGTCATGGACGGCGGAAAAATTAACGGCATAGGCACTCACGAGGAGCTTATGAAATCCAATGAGATATACCGTGAGGTATATGATTCCCAGCAGAAAGGAGCCGATGAATAATGCCGCCCAGAAAGAATATGCCGGTTCAGAAGCCGGAGCAGGTATTTGGTACATTCAAGCGTATTTTCAGCTATATGTACGGCTTCAAGCTGCAGCTTGTCTTTGTGGTGATAGGAATCATTCTCAGCTCTGCCGCAGGAATCGCCGGAAACTATATGCTAAAGCCGCTTATCGACAACATTGAGAAAAGCCTGAAAACAGGAAAATGGGATAAAGCCGAATTTATCGGAATCATCGCCGTTATCGCAGGAATTTATCTTCTCGGATGCTTCTCAGCATTTTTTTATAAGAGAATTATGATTAAAGTCTCGACTGAGTCTCTTATGC